>NZ_AUCC01000095.1 GCF_000429565.1 Arsenophonus nasoniae DSM 15247 | reverse complement strand
TATAGCGCTACCCATTAACAAATGGTCAAAATTATTGTTAAAATAAAATACTTTAATAAGTATAAAACAATGTCATATAGCGTAGATCTAAGAGAACGTGCAGTGAAAGCGGTTCATGAAGGAATGAACAAAATAAAAGTATGCAAAATTTTTAATATAGCAAGACAAACGCTGTATAACTGGCTTTATTTAGAAAAAATTCAAGGTCATTTAAACCCACAAACAGGTTTTCAAAAAGGACATAGCCATGGAATAAAAGATTTAAATGAATTTCGTGAATTTGTTGCCCACCATGGAGATTATACGCAAGTAGAAATGGCCGAAATTTATCGTGTAGGCTCATCAACGATAGGAAGAGCGATGAAAAAAATAGGTTATTCTAGAAAAAAAAGAGCCAAACTTATGCCGAAAGAAGCGAAGAAAAACGCGCGGCCTATTTAGCTGAAATAAAAGCTGTTTGCCTTGAGCAAAGGGTCTTTGTCGATGAATCAGGGATGAATGATAATGATTTTTATCCCTATGGTTACAGCGCTATTGGTAAAAGATATTATGAAGCACAGCCAGGCCATTATAAAAAAAGAATTAGCATGATAGGCGCGTTATGCAATCAAGATTTTATGGCGCCCTTCATGTTTCAAGGTCACTGTAATACACAGGTATTTGAACTATATATTGAAAATATTTTGATCCCTAAATTAACGAAAGGAAAAACGGTTATCATTGATAATGCCTCTTTCCATAAATCAGAAAAAATTAAAAACTTAATGCAAGCAGCTGGAATAAAGCTTATTTACTTGCCTCCCTATTCTCCCGATTTAAATCCTATAGAACATTATTGGCATAAAATTAAAAATTCAATTAGAAAATTAATGCGTAATTCTAAATTATTATTAGAAAATGCTATGGAGCAGACTCTTAAAGAAACGTCTATTTTTTAGTGGTCATAGCTATACTATATTTTCCAATCACTTTAGGCAAAAATAGCGTCACTGGAAAATTGTCTGTCAATTCTGATGACTCATTATTCACATCTCATCCATGATGAATAAGTTTATGCTGTTCATCGCGATCCAATGCGTGATGAATATCATCGGCTAATTTCAGCAAACGCTGGTTTGCGGTTCCTAATTTGACATCATTACGTTCACTCGGTACCACAGTATCAAGCGTGCCATAATCGCCAATATGAGGAGCGACTAATAATAAATCATAGTCAGGCACAAAGGGTTCGTGTATTTCCGGTTCACTTAAGACATAAATGGGTTTCCCAGCTATTTCTATTCGATAGTAATTATTACTATTAGATTGATAAATAGCTTCAAATTGATATTCCTGTCCAGTTGGTGATCGCGCTAACAAAACCATTTTATCACCATACGGTTGAGATAAGTCGAGGCAAGTTAACTTAATCAATTCATTGATCCTGTCACGGGTTATCGTTAAAGGTACATATACCGCCTCGCCATTTTCTATGTTTTTTCGGATCAAGGCATTATACTTTTCCACTCGCTCTGGCTGTCCGACGAGCTTGCTAAAATTTTGATCAACACAAATAAATCCGGCTTGAGGCCCCCAATCGGCGCTCTTTCCTTTAATGCTAAGTGGCTTAGTCGGATAACCGGCTTCTATTAAAGATGTCGCTAAGGGACTAATCGGTCTAATACCATAAATGAGATTTTTTTGAATGGCATAATTAGAAAGCGTTTTTAAATGTGTTGCTGGAATGCCTGTTATTGGCTGACTTTCCTGATAACCAGCAGAATCAGCAGATTCGACTGCCATTTGTCGATGATAGGTGGCATTTAAGATTGAATTATTAGATACACTAAGCATTTATACTTCATTTTTATCACAAAAAGAGTAATAGATTACCTAATTTATTACAAAAAATATAACCAAATAGCTACCTTTAATAAGTAAAAAATAAATTTAGATTGATTGCATGACTTAACGAATACTGTTTCAATTTAATAGATAACTAGTTGACTTAAGTACAAATAAAAATGTGCCATAAATGGCACATTTTTGTTGTAAAATTATGTGGTTGAGTTAGGATTTTTTAGTCGCCTGAATATAAAGCATATCCAATGCGATGGTCGCCGCTGCTAAGGCAGTGATTTGAGATTGATCATAAGCTGGAGCCACTTCAACAATATCCATACCAACAATATTTAATGGCTGCAAACCCCGCAATAATTTTAAGGCACGATCACTGGTTAATCCACCGACAACGGGTGTTCCTGTACCCGGCGCAAAAGCCGGATCCAGACAATCGATATCAAAGGTTAAATATATAGGTAATTCACCCACTGTAGACTTTATCTGGGCAATAATATCTTCCGGCCGTGCGTCATTCACATAAGCCGCATCCAACACCGTAAAACCATTGTCTTTATCATATTCAGTCCGAATACCAATCTGAATGGAGTGAGTCGCATCAATGAGCCCTTCACTAGGCGCATGATAAAACATAGTACCATGATCAAATTTACTACCATTGCTATAGGTATCGGTATGTGCGTCAAAATGAACCAACGCCATTTTACCAAAATGCTTAGCATGGGCACGTAATAAAGGTAAAGTAACGAAGTGATCGCCACCAAAGGTTAAACATCTTTTGCCGGCTGCCAATAACTTTTCGATATGGGCTTGCAACTTATCACTCATATCTTGTGCATCGCCAAAAGCAAAAACCAGATCACCACAATCAACTATTTTTAACTGCTCTCTGAGATCAAACTGCCATGGCCAACGTTTACCTTCCCATGCCAGGTTTGCTGATACTTGTCGAATAGCAGCCGGCCCATGCCGGCTGCCGGCACGGCCTGATGTCGCCATATCAAAAGGAACACCGGTGATCACCCATTCTGCATCACTATCATAAGGTGAAAAATGAAGTGGAAAACGCATGAAACCAAAGGCATTAGAAACTAAAGAGTTATCTTCCTGATTATTTAATGTATTATTAATCATATAATTTATCTCAAACTGTTTATTAGTGAGTAACCTTTACTATATAAGACTACTGCGCTTTTCCTTGGCATCCTCCCCGCGCTAAAGAACCAGGTTTTACAGCGCACCGGATAAAATTATTTCACTTTGCTAAATCACCTTGGCTAACTTATATTGACTCACCTTCTAAATAGGTATAACCATATAATCCTGTCTCAAATTCAGCCAGAAACTGTTCCTTTAAACTTTTCGTCAAATCCTTACTATTAACTTGATCACGAAAAAGCGTCAATAGCATTTTAGGATCTAACTTGACGTAATGGAGCATATCCGCCACTGAATCTCCCTCTTCACTTTGTAAATATCTGACTTCACCTGAATTATCAATATAGACATCAATCGCCGCTGTATCGCCAAACAAATTATGCATATTACCTAATATTTTTTGATAAGCTCCTACCATAAAAAATCCTATCATTGGCGGCTCTTCCGGATCGTAATTAGGCATTGGCATGGTAGCAGCGATACCCTCACCATCAATATAATGGTCAATAATACCATCTGAATCACAGGTAATATCTAATAATACCGCTCGACGCTCTAATGGCGCATTTAATCCTTGAATTGGCAATACGGGGAAAAGTTGGTCAATACCCCATGCATCCGGCATAGATTGAAATAGCGAAAAGTTCACATATAGCTTATCAGCCATCCGCTCTTGTAATTCATCGATAATAGGACGATGAGCGCGATTACTGGGATCTAAATCCTGCTGAATACGACGACAAATATTAAGATAGAGCTCCTCAGCCCAAGCACGCTCTGTCAAATTCAACATGCCATGGGCATATTGGGTATGCACGTCATATAATGAAAGTTGACTATCATGCAGCCATTCACGCAATGAACGACCATTTCCCTGTTGCATTTCATTCCAAGTTTCCCACAAAGAAATAAGCGATAACTCGGTATCTTTTGGTGGTGGCGTGATCTTAGTAAACTCATTACGTTCAACACCAATGACATTGGAAACTAATACGGTATGATGAGCGGTTAGCGCTCGACCTGACTCGGTGATGACCGTTGGATGCCCTAGCCCATGTTCATCACAAGCTTCACCTATCGCCCAGATAACATTATTGGCATATTCATTTAAACCATAGTTAACAGAACAATCCGACTGCGAACGCGTACCTTCATAATCAACGCCAAGACCACCGCCAACATCAAAACACTCAATCTTGACACCTAATTTATGTAGCTCAACATAAAAACGAGCTGACTCTCTAGCGCCTGTCGCAATATCACGGATATTAGACATCTGAGAACCTAAATGGAAATGTAATAATTGCAAACTTTCCAAACGCCCGACACTTCTTAATGTATCAACCAACTGTAAAACCTGAGCGGCTGCCAAACCAAATTTTGATTTTTCACCACCACTCGCTTGCCATTTCCCCGAACCTTGTGATGCCAAACGCGCTCTTACTCCCAAACGAGGAATCACATCTAATCTTTTCGCTTCATCCAGAACTAGGTCAATCTCAGTCATTTTTTCAATCACTAAGTAGACTTTATGCCCAAGTTTTTCGCCAATCAACGCTAAACGAATATATTCCCGATCTTTATAACCATTACAAACAATTACTGATTTTGTCATACCAGCATGGGCTAATACAGCCATTAATTCTGCTTTGGAGCCCGCTTCTAAACCTAAAGGTTCTCCTGATCGCACTAAAGTTTCAATCACTCGCCGCTGCTGATTTACTTTAATTGGGTAGACAAGAAAGTAATCACCTTGATAACCGTAATCACGACGCGCCCGTTCAAATGCAGCATTAATTGATCGCAATCGATGTTGTAAAATTTGCGGAAAACAAAAAAGTGCCGGCAAACGTAGATGTTGCTGTTCTTCCTGTACTTGTTCAACTAATGCGGCTAAATCAATTTTTGCTTCAGGTTGGTCAAGATTTGGGCACACACTAATATTACCTTGTTCATTAACTTGGTAATAGCCACCTCCCCAATATGCAATATTGTAGGTTTGTTGCATTTTACGCGCGATATTATTCTTCATAGTTATCTCCTGAAATGGAGTATGAGTTTCACTTCTTTCCTAACTTAGCAGATCTAACAAGGTAATATTCTGTGCAAATTTTAAAACTGCAGGAAACAGCAATAACTCTATTTAAAAGGATTAATGACAATTCAACAATCATTCTGTTATTGAAAGTTACAAAATAACTTATCAATAAATGATTTTAGTCTGTCTCGAGTACGACCTATAATTTCGTCTAGCAGCCGTAATATAGAGAAAGGAAATAGAAGCGGGTACACAGACATTAAGCTGTGATAATTGGTAATTTGCTATTTGCTGA
Source organism: Arsenophonus nasoniae DSM 15247 (assembly GCF_000429565.1). GTDB lineage: Bacteria > Pseudomonadota > Gammaproteobacteria > Enterobacterales > Enterobacteriaceae > Arsenophonus > Arsenophonus nasoniae. The sequence goes on along the minus strand of NZ_AUCC01000095.1, from coordinate 5,016 downwards.
TAATGGAACATTACCCATTCACCTCAAAATATGGCTTAAGAACATTCAATCTCAGAACGTAACCATTTTAAATTGAGAAGTAGCATCAATATCGATACTACCGCATAACGCTGATGAGAAAAAAAGTTCATCAGTTATCGCGCTGTTTATACCTCTATTAAAAGAAAAATGCAAAATCAAATTGAATAAAACATCAACAAATTTATCTCTATTTTGCGAATCCGTTTTTTAACGATAAACAAATATAAAAAACCGCTAGCCATAGCGCCAAATTAACATTAAAATGGACGTCTGGATGGTAATACATCTAATTCAGTTTCTCCGAATTTTTAAGGTAATAAAACATCTATGACCACACATCTTTTCACTTCTGAATCAGTCTCAGAAGGTCATCCTGATAAAATTGCTGACCAAATTTCAGACGCAGTTCTCGATGCAATTCTTGAACAAGATCCAAATGCACGCGTTGCCTGTGAAACCTATGTAAAAACAGGTATGGTAATGGTTGGCGGTGAAATTACGACCAGCGCCTGGGTAGATATAGAAGAAATTACGCGGCGTACAATACGCGAAATCGGCTATACCAGCTCCGATATGGGCTTTGATGCCAACTCCTGTGCTGTTATCAGTGCAATTGGCAAACAATCGCCTGATATTAATCAAGGCGTAGATCGCGCAAATCCTTCGGAACAAGGCGCTGGCGATCAAGGGATCATGTTTGGCTATGCTAATAACGAAACCGATGTTCTTATGCCGGCGCCAATTACTTATGCCCACCGCTTAGTGGAACGGCAAGCTGAAATGCGAAAAAATGGTACTTTGCCCTGGTTACGCCCAGATGCTAAAAGTCAAATTACTTTCCAATATGAAAATAATAAAATAGTGGGCATTGATACCATTGTCTTATCTACGCAGCATGCTGAGGAAATTAAACAAAACACCTTATCAGAAGCCGTAATGGACGAAATTATTAAGCCAGTATTACCGACAGAATGGCTCCACAAAAATACCAAATATTTTATTAATCCCACAGGTCGTTTTGTTATAGGTGGCCCAATGGGCGATTGTGGCTTAACCGGCCGTAAAATTATCGTCGATACTTATGGTGGCATGGCTCGCCATGGTGGTGGTGCTTTTTCTGGTAAAGATCCCTCTAAAGTCGATCGTTCTGCTGCCTATGCAGCGCGCTATGTAGCAAAGAATATTGTTGCCGCAGGACTGGCTGATCGCTGTGAAATTCAAATTTCTTATGCAATTGGTATCGCTGAACCAACATCCATCATGATCGAAACTTTCGGTACAGAAAAAATAGCCAATGACACGCTTGTTCATTTAGTACATGAAATTTTTGATCTACGTCCCTATGGTCTAGTGAAAATGCTCAATTTATTACAACCTATTTACCGTCAAACCGCAGCATATGGACATTTTGGCCGTTCTCAATTTCCATGGGAAAAAACAGATAAAGTTGCTGAACTTCGTGCAGCCGCAGGTTTAACTAACGAGTAGTCGATTTTATCTTGTTAAAACAGCAAAGGGACAGTTAGATAACTCTCCCTTTTGCTGTTTTAGATCTAGATAAAAATAACAATTGGTTATTGAATTTTTCCAATACTTATTTAATAAAGACCATAATAAATTAATTTCTTTTATTCTGAGCTGACTCTTTGTCCATTTAACTATGTTAATAATATGAAATCACAGCGAGTACCGATCGCTTTACAACAGATTGTCATGCGAGTATTGCGCAACAAACTGGCTACAGCGAGTACTAAATTGGAAAAAACCTTTACAGAACCATTGATCAATTACCGACAGCGAGGAACCATTGCCGGTAGTGCCCATCTACAAGCATGGGAAATTCGGCTTAACCCGATTTTACTGATTGAAAATGGTGAGATTTTTATCAATCAAGTTATTCCCCATGAGTTAGCCCACTTATTGGTTTATCACTGTTTTGGTAAAACAGCCCCGCATGGTAAAGAATGGAAATGGATGATGGCCGTGATCCTGGAAGTTCTACCGCAGACAACACATCAGTTTGCTTTAACCTCTATTCGTAAGCAGATCTTTCATTACCATTGCCAGTGCGACCTATCACATCAATTAACCCTACGCCGGCACAACAAAATCCAACACGGTAAAGGGGAGTATATTTGCAAAAAATGTGGTCAATATCTCGTTTGGCAAAATCAATAGGAGAGCAATTCACTCTCCCTGATTGATCAAGCTAAATCAGTCATAATCAACTTCGCAATTTCAAAGTAAATAATTAATCCTGTGCCATCTATAAAAGTAGCAATAAAAGGCGCAGAAACAATAGCAGGATCAATATTCAATCGTTTTAGTACCATTGGAATAATAGAAGAAACGATCGCACTCCATACAGTAATTGCCATCATAGTCAAACCAACAACAAGGGTAACTTGATAGCCAACATCCAGGATCCAAGCACGAAATATGCCAACACAACCTATCGTTAATGCCACTAAAAAGGACGTAGATATCTCTTTTTTAAGCACTGCACCTAGATTACGTAAACTCACTTCTCCTAGCGCCATTGCCCTAACTAAAGTAGAAGTTATTTGAGTACCACTATTGCCACCAGTGCCAATTAATAAGGGAATAAAAAAAGCTAATGAAATAGCCGATTCCAGCTGATCGGAAAAAGCTTTCAATACTGTACCAGTATAAGCTTCAGCCACAAATAACATCAATAACCAAACAACGCGTTTACGCCATAATGTTATTGGGCTGGTTGACATATAAGGCACTTCTAAAGGTAGAGTTGCTCCTTGCAGGTGGGCATCTTGGGTGTTCTCATCCTCAATTAATTCAGCGATATCTTGCGCGCGCAATACCCCTTTTAGTTTAGAAAACTCCACAACCGGAATAGAATCAACATCACAATGATTAAGTAGAGCAAAAACCTCTTCACGTGATTGTTCTGGTGAAACAGAAAAGAAATCACGTCGCATAATATCTGAGACTAGTAGTTCATCCGATGAGGTTAATAATGTTTTCATCAATAACAGACCATTTAGATATTTATCTTTATCAATAACATAAAGATAAGTCGGGATCTGATCGCCGGTAAGTATATTAGCCAGATTATTTTTAATAGCAGCAACAGAATCATTCATAGAAACAGCGATATAGGATTGACTCATATAAGCACTAACTTTTACTTCATCAAAATTATTATGCTGCTGCTCATTGAAATTTTCTGCATGACTATTTGCCGGACACACCACACTGGGTGCCGTTTTTTGTAGGGATGTTAACTTCATTTTCGAAACCCTATCACTGTTATAAACTGCAAACAGTTCTCAAATAGGGGCAAAACCAGATGCGAGAATATTAAGCTATCTCAACGTCTCAGTTTTAGCACTATACAACGTATCCTGCAACCAGCAGGAAGTTACATGGGGATACACCTTGACTCGATATATCCTGTCCTGATCTTGGGCGTCTCTCGACGTCGTCAGATCAGCAACCTATGTTTGTATAGGAGCCTCGCCTAACGAGATACTGCACCGTGCTTAATATTAAAATTAATATTAACTCGGGCAGATTATAATGAAGCTAAATAACTTTTCCAATTATAGTGTTACTTATGGTTTAGTTTTTGTTTAAGTTGATAAATAATAGAATCGATCAGCTAAATTAATAAACGAAAATATATTTAAAATCGTAAGTTATTTAATTAAAAAAGCAAATGTTCATCAAACGCCAGACGATCTATTTTTATCTTTTTTGCTTCATTAATAACTTGTTCTGCTGTTTTACCATCTAAGGTGCGGCAAATCCGTTTTTCCAATGCTCTTGAAGCAGCTCTTTCACCAAGTTGACGATATTCATCAAAATTAATACTATTAAACATAGTAATATCAATAGCTTCATCAAATTGCTGCTGTTTTTCAAAAGAGAGAGAATCTCGTACTTCAGCAATAGAAGAACGTAATAATTGCTTATTTTTGCCATTTAGTTTTAATTGTTGTTCACAACCCAGCAACAAAAAACTGATGAAGAAAATTAATAGATTAAATCTCATTATATAACGCCCTTCTCTCTGTTTTTAATTATCAGCATAGCAAAATTAAAACCAATAAACTTGAGTATAATGAAAATTTAAAGAGAATAATTGTAAAAAAAATTTTCATATTGCTGGTGAAAATTAACAGCAATACCTTATTGCTTATTAGTTGTTACAGAGTAAAAATAAAATTTAAATACAATCAAGTTACTATTCATTAAATAGCCATAAATTAAAATAGTTTATTTAATATACTGTTATTTTTTCAAAATAATTGAAAGAGCCAATACAGGCTCTTTCGATATTACTTTTATTTTATGGTAATTTAACACCTTCAAGAGAAATAATAAGTTCAGCTTCTTGCGATTTAGGCCCGAGATCTTTTTGAAAATTAAAATCTTTCAATTTAATTTTTCCAGTTGCCTCAAAACCTACACGATAGCCCCCCCATGGATCGTCACCTTTTCCGATTAAGATAGCATTAAGTACTAATGGTTTTGTTACCCCATTTAACGTCAATTGCCCCTCTATATGATAAGCACCCTTGACTTGACTGACCTTAGTGGAAATAAAAGTTGCCTCAGGATATTTTTTTACATTAAAAAAATCGGCACTACGCAAATGTTTATCGCGTTCTGCATGATTAGTATCAATGCTTGCAGTATTGATCACCACCTTGACTTGATCATTTTGTGGATTTTTTTCATCAAAGGTGAAACTACCGGTAAAATTCTTAAAACTACCATAAACCCAACTGTAACCTAAATGTTGGATGCGAAACTGAATAAAAGCATGTTGACCTTCATTATCAATTTTATAATTTGCGGCTATTGCTGAATTAATGCTCAATAGCAAAATTGTGGTGACTAGCGTTAAAAAAATTTTTTTCAACATAACTATCTCCAATAAGTTAGTTTCTTGAACGTAGCACGCTACGCGTGAGCGGCGCAGCGGTGCTGCTTCGGGGATGTTAATGAGTT
>NZ_AUCC01000094.1 GCF_000429565.1 Arsenophonus nasoniae DSM 15247 | reverse complement strand
ATTAATGCCTTACTGTATTGATTGAGATTCCTAACCATGAACTATACGCCAGAAAAAAATGGGCAAATCGATATCACTCAAGCGATAGAAATTGCCAATCAATTCGAAATTTCTAAACAATTCTGGGCTTATCAACTAAAACATCGCGTTCTTCACCAATCTCAAACTTTTATAAATCCTGTTCCACATATTGCCTTTGTGTGGGGAAAAGATGACGTTAATTTCTTAGCAAAACGCTATGCAACTATGATCAAAAACCCTATGTTTTATGGCATGAAATATTCTACCTCAGCGGACGAAATTAAATCGTGGGCACCATTAATCATAGAAGGGAGAGATGAAAAACAACCTGTTGCAGCAACGCGTATGGATATTGGCGCTGATGTAAACTATGGTGAAATAACTCGTCAGTTAGTTGCCAATCTGCTTAAACATCCAAACTTCAAATTACAAACTAGAACCGAAGTGAACGCAATTAGTCGTAATGATGATGGCACTTGGAGTGTCGGTTTTAAAAATCACACAACCGGTGAAGAGAGTCACATAAAAACACGTTTAGTCTTTATTGGTGCAGGTGGTGCAACGATTAAATTATTACAATACACAGGGCTGCAAGAAGCAAAACAGTATGCCGGATTTCCGGTCGGTGGTGAATTCCTGGTTACCGATAATCCTGAGGTGATCGATAGACATACCGCAAAAGTTTATGGAAAACCGGCACTTGGCGCTCCCCCTATGTCAGTTCCTCATATTGATACGCGCTATTTAGAGGGTAAAAAATATGTGCTATTTGGCCCTTTTGCCACTTACTCAAATAAATTTCTCAAATATGGTAGCCAACTCGATCTTTTTGCTGCTACCAATGATAGTAATATAATTTCCATCATTGCTATTGGCATCAAGCACTTAGATTTAGTGAGATATTTAGTCAGTCAATTAATGTTAAATGATGAAGAACGTTATCAGTCTTTGCTAGAATATTATCCCAACGCCAAAAAAGAAGATTGGAAATTAGTTATCGCCGGTCAACGAGTACAAATCATAAAGAATGCCAAAAATAAACCCGTTACGTTACAGTTTGGTACGGAAACTTTTATCTCTAATGATAAAACCGTCTTTGGTTTGCTTGGCGCATCCCCCGGCGCATCAACCTCCCCTTATATTATGTTAAATTTACTAGAGAGAGTATTTCCCGATAGAGTAAAAAATCAGTGGAATGCCAAATTACATGAAATCATTCCATCCTATGGCCAGCATTTAGAACAAAATCCAACATTACTTAATCAGATCCGTCGATACACCAGTGAAATATTAGGCCTCAATTATATTGTTCCGCAACAGGAACAAACTAATCAACCAATGATACCCAAACAACAGCAAGCAAATACAAGATATTCTTTTGTTAAATAATAGGTAATTACCCAAAGTAAAGTTTAGATTTATAGTTTTTAACTATTGATATAGGCAAGCAAACTAAGGTGTTTGAAAAATGGCTACTTCTCGCATAGAAAAACCTGCGTCATTCAGATAGGAAAAAACTATCCGTCCTGCCTGCTGAGAAAAGGATTGTTCAAAATGATATATACGCTCTGAGAATGGCGGGATCATCATATCCATCTGTCGTTTAATTAAATAGCGCTTATGCGGACTCTCAAAAAAGATTTGTGAGAAAGAAATATGAAAAGGTAATGGATTTTTGCAGACTAATACCCATTCTTCGCCTTTTTGTTGCAGTTTGAAGGTAATTTTATCTGCTAACTTGGCAGGAAAATCAGCCAATGTTGTTGGGCGGTAAAATAATTTTAATTGAGTATTCATGGCCAAGCTTACTTTAGGATTATCCTGATTTAGCGCTTGATCATGCAAATTAGGCGGTATTTCATACAAATTTAACCAAAAAACTGACTCTCTATCAGCCGGCAAATGATCACCATTATAAATAATCCTAATAGCTTGGATCTTTTGCGCCGGTAGATGAAAAATCGGAGCAAGTACCACAAAAGGTGTTTCTGTCTGTGGATTAGCTTCACCATGATCAACCCAATTTTGGACAATAACCGGATAGCTATTAGTATTAGCTAACAATACAGAACGTTCTTTATCACCCTGATGGTAAATTACTCGGGTCATATTGGCCATGATGCCGGCTTTTCCGGTTATCAGCCAAAATAGTGATAAGTATGCTACAACAATCGTTAATCGCTTCATTGTACTTTTACTAATACATATGCTGTAGCATATATTTTTCCTGGTTTAATAACTTGACCTGGCAATTGCTGCAATACCGCTGTGTATGAGTGTAAGTAATGTGTATAACCAGAAACGGAAGGCCCCAAATTTTTAGCATCTCTAAGCACAGGATACCAACCGGCATTTTCTCCACTTGGGCCTATACCAGTAATACCGGGTTGAGATACAAATACCATCGGTTGTTGTGTAACGCTATTACGTAAGGTAATACCCACTCCGGTTGCTAATGTAGGATCAACGCCATAATTATCTGAAACTAGCGCCATTACACCACCTTGGGAATTAATTAAATTTAATCCTTGTGCAGCGCGATAAGCACCGGGTGACACCTGAATACCAATCGCTGTTTGCCCGCCTGTCGTACCTGAGTTCACATCATCACTACATTCGATTTGGACAGAGATATCAGCTTCTCTGGTACCACCTACCAATAACTCTTGGCTAGAAATAGTTGGAAAAAGCACTAATGGTGTCGCATTTCTCGCCACACAAGTAGCGTTGTTACTCAGTGTAATAGACTGACGCAAACCATAGCCAAAACCATTATCTACTCCCCAAAAACGAAAATTATAGGCGGAATCTTCGCCTTCATTGTCATGTACAATTCCCGGTCCAACAAATTGAATATAAGCATTAGGCTGAGTACATTGATAATTTGTACCTGTTGCACTGGCATAACCTAATCCGCGTGTACCTAGCCCAGCACAATAATTTGAAGCCGCATTATTGGGTGGAATTGTACTAACACGATAGAGCTCCACTTGCATTGGCGGGATATCTTGTAATCGAATATGTATTTTACCTTTTCCTGGTTGGCTTCCTTCAACCAGTAAATAAGTTGTAAGCGGAACCCTTTTCCAACTACGTTGCACCACAACACCAGCCATGGTTTGTTTTATACCAACATAAGCAAGCCAAGATGCATATACACCAGGCAATCCATCAATAAGGCCGGTTTCATGAAATCCACCGACTCTATCATCACCATTGGTTGCTACCAGAAAATAAAGCTGAGGCAGATCAGCCTCATCACAGATCCATAATACCGAAGAGGCATTAGCGCCACCAAAAGTATAAGCGGTTGGTGGCACAACGATAGAAGCAAGTAAAGAACCAACCGGCTGAAAATAAGTATCCGTTAGATTAACCCGCCCAAAGAGCATCTGGGCTGAACGATTATCTTCAGTCTGAGAAACACCCGTTATTCTACAATTTGCGCTCACAGCGAACGATATGGTAAAAAGGGTTATGATTAATAAACTTGTTCTTAACCAATCAGAGGTATATTTCATTATCTCTCTCCACTTGCGGGTTAGCGTTGAACGCACATAGCCGTTAATTTTGTAATAGGCTGTTTAGCTAATGCCTGACCCGTACGCGAGTAATCTAGATAACAGCGTTCAGAGATCGTTTCTCCCCATTTTAATAGTAACGTACCTGAAGCTTGTTCAGTTCTGACATACATTTGATTATTTTGACCCACCATGCCAATCACATTATTTTCTTGGTCAAAAACTTCCCTACCAATCGGCAAAAGAGAATGATCAGCTAGCTGTGCTTTTATCAATAAGGCATAACCTGCGCGAGTTTTAAACATGACTTTAACTGCAGCGCCAGCATACGGGGCAACTTGTTTTTCATTCTCGTTTAATTCAAAATTTTCCGCCATTCCTTGTGGATCGAGAATAATTTTATTGTAACGATAGGGGGTTATCGATGGGACTAATGCGTAACCATTGTCATCGATTATCGTTCCTTGTGCATTCAATACAGCTGCACCCGATGCGCCCTTAGCTTCAACTAAAGCAAAAGTATCTCCTAGATAGGGGCCAAAAGTGAGCCCGCCACTATGAAGCGCTAAAGCACCCTGAGCATTAGCGCCAATCTGCCAATAGTTTTTGCCCTTAGAGGCATTAATACTCAAATTAGTATTAGAAAAACGTTTCTGTAAGCTACCATTAACGGTAGATTGGTTATACTGCCTTACATAACTAGCGCCAACACTATAATTTAGGTTTTGTTGTTCATTTGCTGTTCCTGACAACATTACTTGATATTGATCACCGATATTTCCACCATGGGTATAGCTACTACTTACTGTCGGCGTATAACTAGAATATTGGCTACCCAATGGAAAAGAGAAAGAAACGGAGGTCGAGGTCTCTTCTTTGCCTGAATGTTCACTTGATTCGGCCAACTGCTGCCTAGCAACGACAACATTCATTGTTAAACCATTATCAAACGCTTTATTGTAACCTAATTGCAACTGACTATCGCGTGGTCGGTTATCACGATAATTTTGAATTGAACCGGAAAGAAATAGATTACCAAATTCACCTAATTGCTGACTTAGGGTCAGTTCAAGCCGATTAAGTTGTCTATAAGTGGAAGAACTCCATGGTGTGCCACGAGTAATGGCTTCACGGATGCCTAAAACATCTGAAAGTTCACGATAACCGTCTGTCGAATAACGATAACCAGCCAATGAAATTGTGGTATTGGTGATATTAAAAGTGCGGCTATAAGACAGATTAGCCATCCAACCTTGAAGGCGTTCAGAACGATCAGCAGATTGATGATCGATAAGAACGACTGAATTAGAATAAGTGGTATTAAACCCTAGTGCACCAAATCGACTGCCATATACACCACCTAGCATAATCGCCTGATATTTATCAGCAATCCGCAAACCTGAACTAACAGAGAAACTATTACTCAAACCATACTGATAAATAGCATCTGCAAAAACCGAATCTTGGCCAATATTACGTGTTCGCCCAACAGAAAAATTATAACGATAACTACCGGGACGAAGCGATTCAGGAACCGCTGAAAATGGCACACTAAAACGACGGACTGAGCCGTCTGCCTCGCTAATTTCCACATCAAGATCACCGTTATAACTGGTAGGGTAGAGATCGGTAATCGAAAAAGCACCCGGTGAAACTGTTTTTTGATAAATTTGATTACCATTTTGTTTAATAGTAACGGTTGCTGTTGTATTAGCAACCCCTTGTACAACCGGTGCATAACCACGCAAAGAATCAGGTAAAGTCCGCTCATCACTAGCAAGGGCTAGCCCATTAAAATTCAAACCAGAAAAGAATTTTCCTTGGGTAACAAGTTGACCTAATGACAGCATCCCAGTGATAACGGGAAGAGGCCGTTGCAAATAGCTACGGATATTATTCCATTTAGCACCAGACTGTCGCGAATAAGTGTAATTCGATTGTTGCCGATATTGCCATATACCAAAATTCATGTCGCCATTAAAAGAGAGATAAGCAGTATCTTGATCTTTGACATTGTTATCATTATTAATATGATAATAATTTCCAATATAGTTAAGAAAAAGAATAGAACTCCCAGCATCCAATAAATTAGGATCAATATAACCTCTTGGAATATTCTGTAATCCATCGTCAGGGATGGTTAAGTCAAGTCGTAAATCTGACAAAGTTAATTTGACTCTACTACCAGCAATATATTCAGGCAAAAAAATACAATTTTGATCAGATATTTTATTAGTTGATTTTACTATTATATCTGCTTGCTTGATCGTCTCTAAATTAAAACATGGGCCGACTGTGTGATTTTTATTTTCAATAAAAGTTATTTCTTTAGATTGAAAAAAATGATTATTAATATAAATATCAACTTTATATTTACCAGGAATGATTGAATTAGCCTGATTAAATTGAGCTAACATTGTCGGGCTCACTGCCCCACCACGAAATAAGGTTGGATCAAAAGTATAAGTCTCATTTGTTGAATAAACTAAGCTAGGAATAAATGTTAATAATAATACATACCTTACCGGCCTGAAATGACAAAATACCATTCGCCCTATTAATATAGACTTATAAATCATTAGTAATCCAATAGGGCAATTCATACTTAATTTCCTACTAACAAATAAAATAGCAAAATAAAATATATTTATCTTTGATTATTATTGAGCTGATAAAGGTAATTCAGTAACAACATCCACACCATAATCGTTTAATAGAGTAAGGCGTATAGTATTTTTTGCGTTACGGTTTATGGCTCTTGGTAATTTCCATTGTGTCGTTGTTTTAGGTGATAACATAATAGAATCAGCTAATTTAAATGACTGGCTATTGGAAATTAATGTTGCAGAGTGAACAACGGCATAATATCCGGTAGGGTTTTCAACAATTATTTGCTCATTATTCTGTCTAAATATTAGTTTATCCGCTAGTTGATTTATATCACCTAATAGATTTTTAGGCCGATAAAAAATTTTTATTCGTGTATTAAATAATAATACTAATTTATTAGCCTGATGCTGTTGTTCATTAAAAGCCGGAACCTGGCTAAAGTTAAAATAAAAAAGAGACTCCCTATCCTTAGGAAGGTTATCATCTACCCACATTAATCGTATTATTTGTCCTGATTTAGCTTCTATCCGAAAAATTTGCGGATTAACAATAAAAGGCGTTTCTGTCATTTCAGTGGTTGAATTTTTATCACTATTCTCCAACCAAACTTGAATAATATTCGGATGAATATCATTATTAGATAATTGTATGGTTTTATCTTTCATTCCTTCATAATAAATAATGCGCGTTCCTGTCATTACCACACTCGCATAGCCATAAGGCATTAAACTAGTAAAAAACAGTGTGATAATAGCTATAAATGAAATTAATATATTACTCATTTTAAAATCCAAATAATCATTACCTTTATAGTCAATAAACATCAGTGACAAAGTTATATTTATTAAATAATTAGTAATTAATAATTTCTCTAAAATTAATAATTGCTGAAAACATTGCTATTTTCAGCTTAAAATAAAACGATCAGCAGAAATTATAAATAACCTACAGTATACTCAACCATGGCTTTTACCTGGCCGGCCTTTGCATTACCATTTTCAGAAATATATTGCACCCCAAATGTATGAGAAGCTGTCGTTTCATCTTTTTTAAGTACTAAACCTGGAACACGAGTCACACCATTTAATACCACCGGCGTTGTCCCACTTTCATTGGTAGTAATCTGAATTGCAACATTCTCTGCCCCATTATCTGCAGGCGCGATGAGATTAGCTAAATTACCCGCAGTAGTTACATTATGACCTAGAAATTTTGTATTTACTTGCAGATCAGTTGTAGGAGCCGTGCAATTTTTTATTGTGACCGTAAATGGTGTTAAACCTGCTTTACTACCTGCACCTGATAACTGAGCTACAGAAACATTATTTAAAAGGACTATCGAATTAGTCTCTTTATTAACCTCGGTTTCACATGTTTGTGCACTTACTTCACCTTGGAAAGTAATTGTCGGAGCAGCATTAACAGCAACAGGAATAACACTAATAACTAGCAGCACTAATGGGAATTTCATAAATACCTCAATATTATTAATACAACTTCAATCTAGTATTATTTATAAAAAATAAAATATACTATTATGAAATAATTTCTTAACGGTAATATTTAATTTTATTAAATAAGAATAAATAGGTGAAAACACAGTAGCTGTAAATAAACACCTTATTTTATATTTGCTATTAAAGTGGTTTTGATAAATATAGTTTTAAATAAATTTATCGATAAAAAAATACTTACAGTTAATGAATGCTAAATCACTATCTGTAAGTTTTTTGAATTATGCAATTTTCAGTCGTCAATATCAATCATACTGAATAAAAAAGAAATAAATGTTTATTTTATTCATTAATATTAAATCCCATAAAACTATTTAACAACAACCATATAACCCAACAAAATCAATGGATTTAGTTTATTACACCTATATTTTTTAAAATTTCACTTATAAATAACAAAATACTCATTAAAATTAGCAAAATATTTTTCTTTTATAACACAGTAATTGACCATAACAATTTAATATCTAAGATAAATTTTACATTTTCAGTAATTTACAAAATCGTTTTTGCTAGTAGAAAAATACAATTCCCATCATTTGTTAATAAAATAAATTAATAATATATTCAATAATATAACTTTCTAAACAGTTTAACTTTTTGATATTATTAATAGAAAAATAAAATAAATGATAACTATCGGAATTGTCTGTAATTTTTTATATTAAGCAATAATTATTATTTTTGATTAATTCGACAAAGAATAAAAAAATATATTCTAATAAAAAAATACATTTTGTTACTTTTTAATAAACAGCACAAAATGCTAATTAATGTTCACAGATTAAAAATAAAATTCAATTATAATTATCACTATAAGTAATAGTTCAATTAAGTAACTTTATTTTTAATATTTCAAAGAGCAAACCGAAATAAAATGGCTCACATACTCAGACATAAACATTATGTAACATAGTCAATACAATAAAAATTTAGATAACTTTAAGAATTATTAAATCTATTTATCAGTTTACAATAGGTATAATATAGGCAGAATTACCATAATAAATTCTACCTATAAAGAAAAACTATCGTTTCAAATATAAAAATTTATAAACATATAAACGAGCAAATTCAATTATTGCCTTTTTAATTGTGATCATTTCTATGCGAGTTATTATTTACATTATTATTTACACTACCGTTAGGCCAAACAGAGTTGTTATTTAAATCGCCATTAGGCCAAACGGAGTTATTATTATTCTGGTTACCTCCCTGTCCACCACCATTGTTATTACCCTGGCTACCTCTATTCCTATTATCCTGCCCATTCCAGTTATTATTACCTTGCTCACCACCATTGTTACTACCATGGCCACCGCTATTGTTATTAGCTTGTCCACCACCATTGTTACTACCTTGGCCGCCGCTATTGTTATTAGCTTGTCCACCACCATTGTTACTACCTTGGCCGCCGCTATTGTTATTACCAATTGTCGTAACCTTAAAAGAATTTAAGAAAACCAAATTTTCTTTTGCCCAGCTTTTTGTATCATCGTAGAAAAGATTGCTTGCTCCAACCCTTCTCATAGCAACTTCGCCATTGCCTGTCGGGCCTATTTTATAAATTCTTATAGCAAATTTGTGTGTTATCGGATCCCAGCGTCCACTAGTCCAGCAAGTAGACGTAGCATCTAAATTATTAATCCAGCCCTTTGACGGAAAAAGCATTTTTCCACACATTGAATTAATACCCAATGCATAACCAATCCCGGCAATATTTGTCTTATATACTCTCATACCATCAATATCTGTAGCGAATTCACCATATGCTCTTCCACCAGTAGTCATATTTTTTACGTTAGAACACTGATAAGTTTTAATTGAATCGGTCGTGAATGTATCTAATAATGTACCTACAGGCATATCATCTGTCACAATAATATCTCTGCCATTAACCTTTATCTGTCCACCAATCTCTATACATTGAGCAAATACAGATGTGGTATAACCAAAAGTATAAGTAAGCAGCATAATTAAAGATAATTTTTTCATAACATGTTCCTTATTAAAATAGATTTCAAATGATGATTATTTAAAGCTATAACTAGATTTACTAATAAATAAATAGAAACAAACATCATATAATTTAATTTATTAATTAAAACTTCATTAAATTAAATAACATTAAATTTTACAACTTGCGATGAAACATAAATAGCTAGCTACCACAGCAAGATATTATTTAAGGAAAAACAGCTTATTTGCTTTATATTACTGGCTTAATATATTCATTATTATCAACATAATAATAAATCACACATAATTTACTTAATATTTCAATATAAAAAATTTTTATTTTATAATTTAGGCAAGCATTAAAAAATATAAAACACTATAACAAGAATAACTTACTACACATATACTTTAATAACCTTTTATACTAGATTAAAAATTATTATTATTGATGTTGGTGTTATGAACCATGTCATTATTTCCATTATTAGGCTAAATATGATTATGGTGATTGTCTTGATTACTATTTTTGCCTACTGTAGTAATGTTAAAGGCATTTAAAAATACTGGATTTTCTTCTGCCCAATTATTATGGTTATTATATGACAAAATAGTGGCACCGATTTCTTTCTTCGTCACAGTTCCATTTGCTGTTGGCCCTATTTTATAGATCCTGACCTCAAAATTATGAGTTATCCGATTCCAAGTATGACTAAACCAATAAGCAGCTATATTATCTATATTATCTATATTATCTATATTATCTATATTATCTATATTATCTATATTATCTATATTATCTATATTATCTATATTATCTATA
>NZ_AUCC01000093.1 GCF_000429565.1 Arsenophonus nasoniae DSM 15247 | reverse complement strand
ATTTTCAACTCCATATTTCACAATCAAACCCATCCAAATTGTTATATTTTGCCAACTAACTTTAGAGGCTATGCGTTTCGACAAATGTAGACGTTTTATCTACAAAACTATTTATTGGATTCTCTGGTAAACTTATAGCATTAAGTTATGCAGGAGAAGATTTTGATTAATCCAACGCCAGAACAACAAGCCGTTATTGACTGGGAGGGAGAGAAGCTTGTCGTTAACGCTTTTGCCGGAACAGGGAAAACCTCAACGTTAGTGAAATATGCCGAAAAGCATCCCGAACTCCGGATGCTCTACATTGCGTTTAATCGTTCAGTGAGGGAAGAGGTAGACGAGAAATTTCCTGCTAATGTGCTTTGCAAAACATCCCATCAACTGGCATGGCCTGGTTTTGGTAGAAATTACGCTCATCGATTAACAAATTCTCTGCGTCTTTTTGATATTGCTAATGCTACTCAGAGTGAAGACTGGGTATACGTAAAAGCGATTCAGGACACCTTAAAGAACTTTATGTGCAGCGTGGATAGTCAGATTATGTTACGCCACTGTCCCTCAATATTGATGGGTGAAGTTAAACAACCATTTATGGCTCATGATGTCGTCAGACAGAGCGAACGGCTCTGGCATCGAATGATTGACCTTGCTGATAATTTTCCCGTCATTCATGATATGTATTTAAAATTGTACCAACTCTCCCAACCTAATCTTTCCCATCGTTTTGACGTTATTTTGTTTGATGAAGCGCAGGACGCTAATCCGGTTACTCACGATATTGTTTTTCGTCAAACCACGAAGTTAGTGATGGTGGGTGATGCCCATCAACAGATTTATCGTTTTCGAGGGGCGGTCGATGCGTTAAATGCGCCTTTGCTTAGTGATGCTGACCGTCTCTGGTTAACCCATAGCTTTCGCTTTGGTGCCTGTGTCGCGGATATGGCTAATGCATTACTGGCCATGAACGGTGAAACGCATCAGGTGGTTGGCAGAGGTGAAAAAGATGACATTCTTATTGATGTCCCTAAGAAAGGCTTTCCTCACCGCGCCATACTCAGTCGAACGGTAGCAGGGGTGATTGGTTCGGCGCTGGAAGCCAGTAGCAAAAAAGCGACTATCTACTGGGTCAATGGGATAGATGCTTATCGTATCGATGAATTAATTAACCTTCACTGGTTTTCACTCGGTAAGCGAAAAAAGATGAGTCACCAACGGCTTTACACCGAATATCGTAATTATGCGAATTATAAGCAGATGGCGAATGCCAGTGGTGACCAGGAAATGTTGCAATCTATCAAAATCATCGAAAAATTTACGCCATTACCGAAGAAAGTGGATGTTTTACGTAAACGAACGGTAGATACTGAAGACGAAGCCAGCATTACTGTTACCACTGCCCACCGAGCAAAGGGATTAGAGTGGGATATCGTTGAAATCAATAATGACTTTCCGAATAATCTTTTTGACCCTGAAATGGACAAAGCAGCCTTTAGAGATGAAGTGAATTTACTGTATGTTTCCGCGACCAGAGCGAAGAAGACACTTATCATCAATAAATTGTTGGTAAATATTCTAGCCAACGTTGCTGAGAATGAAAAAACGGCAAAAGTTTAATTCAGAAATACCTCTAGAAACGCTTGTAATCGATTTTGAGAGGTTTTCTTGTGATTAGCCATAAAAAGATACCAGTAACAAAAAATAGACGCACCTGAGAAGAATAGGGTGCGTTTTTCTATGGCTGGATTATGATGTATGAAATGTAATGAATAAATAGCGTATTTAATATAGCGGGTTTGTTTGCCATAATTCAATCTGACGCGAGCAATTACTGAAGATATCGGATGAGTAAAAAATTCACCCCAACGCCCCACGATGCGGTATTTCGCCAGTTTCTAAGTGAGAAAGCGACAGCAAAAGACTTCTTTGATATCTGGCTGCCGGATGAGATTAAGTTGCTGTGTGACTTAGATAGCCTCAAAGTGGAGTCTGGCTCATTCATCGATAGTGAGATGAAGAATTACCAAAGTGATATTCTCTATTCAGTTAGCACTATAAAGGGAAGTGGATATATTTACGTATTGATTGAGCATCAGTCCACCCCTGATAAACTCATGGCATGGCGATTGATGCGTTATAGTATGGCAGCGATGCAGAAACATTTAGAACAGGGAAATAAGCAATTACCGCTCGTTTTCCCAATACTCTTTTATTGCGGTGAACAAAGCCCTCACCCCTATAGCACGAATTGGTTGGACTGTTTTCATGATAGAAAACTAGCAGAACGTATCTATACACAACCGTTCCGATTAGCAGATGTTACAACTTTAGATGATGGTCAAATTATGCAGCATAGACGAATGGCGTTATTGGAGTTAATCCAGAAACACATTCGTAGAAGGGATATGACAGAGCTTATGAATGAAATTGTGACGCTGTTGTCGTATAATTATTATACCGATAATCAAGTTATTACCCTGTTTAACTATCTCATCCAAGAAGGTAATACCCAAAAGCCAATGGAATTTATCACTGAGATAGCCAAACAATCAGAAAAACACGAAGGAGCACTTATGACTATTGCTCAAGCATTAAAACAAGAAGGATTACAAGAAGGATTACAAAAAGGCAAACTGGAAGGCTACCAATTAGGCAAAAATGATGGCGTTCAAGAAGGTAAATTAGAAGGTAAACTTGAAGGCGAAAAACAGGCTTCGATGAAGATAGCGCGGCAAATGCTTGAAAGTGGCATGGACAGGCAATCTGTGATGAAATTTACGGGCTTAAATGATACTGAAATGAGCACCCTGTTTAAAGATTGAACCATGACAGAACGCAAGAAATTAAGCCTCAATCGCTCAAGAAAGGCTTCACAGGAAGAGCAGCCACAAAGTAACTCAGTTTACCGTAAAAAGGTCTGGGTGAATGCTGCGCCCAAAAAGCAGGCAAAAAAGCCTCATCCTCCCAAAGTAGCAAAACAGCAACCCAAGAAGGTGGTTGAAAAATCTAAACAGGCAGTGAAGGTTAAAATACCAAAACCGCCCACACTGCCCAAAAAGCGATTGCCGTTAGAGGAAGCGATTTCCCAGATAACCACGTTTTGGCCTAATTTATTTCCTGAAAATCAATTGAGACCCATGAAAATTGGTATCCAGCAGGATATGTGGCAGGAGGTTAAGAAAAAATCATTACCGATAGCCAGAAGGCGCTTGAAAGCCTGTCTAGGCAGTATTGGTCATCATGTTGATTATCGGGCACTTATCCAGTTAGGGGCGTTTCGTTATGACAAAGAAGGTCAGAGAGTCGGAAAGGTCACCCAAGCCGATGTTAAGGATAACTTGCAACGTTTAGCACGGCGAAATACATCAAATCATCACGTTATAGATTGTATTCTTCCTTTGACTAAAAACTGAGAATGTTAAAAATTCTTCCTCATGCAGCAAAATTAACAGGTTTCTCTCATGACCAAAGAACAACATATTGAACAAGGGTTAATCGCCAAACTGCGCGAGCTGAAGTATATTTATCGGGATGATATTCGTGATAAGGTGAGTCTTGAGCAAAACTTCCGTAAGAAGTTTGAATCCCTAAACCAAGTCAGCTTAACGGATGTGGAATTTACCCGCTTGTGTGATGAAATAGTGACGCCTGATGTTTTCGCGGCTGCGCAAAAACTGCGTGAAAAAGGTAAATTTACCCGAGAAGATGGTACACCGCTTGAATATATGCTGGTGAACATAAAAGACTGGTGCAAAAATGATTTTGAAGTTGTTAACCAATTCCGCATTAATACTGAAAATAGCCATCAACGCTATGACGTTATCTTATTGATTAATGGTTTACCTTTGGTACAAATTGAGCTTAAGGCTTTTCAGTTAAGTCCACGAAAAGCGATGCAACAAATTGTTGATTATAAGAATGAGCCAGGTAATAGCTATAGCCATACACTGTTTTGTTTTATGCAGTTGTTTATCGTTAGTAACGGCAATGATACCCGTTACTTCGCAAATAACCGAAATGCGCATTTCAGTTTTAACGCAGATGAGCGGTTTCTGCCCATTTATCAGCATGCTGATAAAGATAATAACAAGATAACCCACCTGCATGATTTCGCCGATGACTTCCTGGTGAAGTGTACGCTTGGGCAATTAATCAGTCGTTATATGGTATTGGTGCAAGTTGAGCAAAAAACCCTCATTATGCGCCCCTATCAAATCTACGCTGTTAAAGCGATGGTTGAGGCCATTCATCAAAATCGCGGAAACGGCTATATTTGGCATACAACCGGTTCAGGCAAAACCCTAACTTCTTTCAAAGCCTCTACCTTACTTAAAGATAACCCCGACATTGAGAAATGTTTGTTTGTTGTCGACCGCAAAGACCTTGATCGGCAGACACGCGAAGAATTTAACAAATTTCAGGTGGGCTGCGTCGAGCAAAATACCAATACCGAAGCGCTGGTGCGCCGCATGTTATCGGAAGATTATGCTGATAAAGTGATTGTGACGACTATCCAAAAACTGGGGTTGGCATTGGATAAAAACCGTCGACATAAGCAAGGTGAACAAACTTACAATGAACGACTCGAATCGCTGCGCAACAAGCGGATTGTTTTTATCTTCGACGAATGTCATCGCTCCCAATTTGGTGAAAATCACAAATTGATTAAGGCCTCTTTTCCGAAAGCCCAGTTGTTCGGTTTTACGGGAACCCCTATTTTCGACCAAAACTCAATCTATCAGCAGGTTGATGGTAATTTGGCTTCTTTTAAAACTACTGCAGATATTTTTGAGAAAGAGCTTCATGCTTATACCATCACCCATGCAATTGAGGATAAGAATGTCTTGAGTTTTCATATTGATTATTTTGCTATAGATGGGAATAGCAAATCAAAAAAAGGTCAGAAGCCCTCACCTGAAGCCGTAATCAGAACCATTTTTGAAAAGCATGACAGCGCTACCAATCATCGCCGCTTCAATGCTTTGGTGGCTACCGCCTCTATCAATCAGGCGATTGAATATTTTGAACTGTTTAAAATTATGCAGATGGAAAAACAGGCGGGAGATGAAAACTTTAAGCCACTTAATATCGCCTGTGTGTTTTCCCCGCCCGTTCAAACTGTGGTAAAAGAGGGGGAAGCAAACAGTAAGAACATAGTGGATATCAAACAATTGCAGGAAGATTTACCGCAAGAGCGTGCCGACAACAAGGTTGAGCCGGAAAAGAAAAAAGCGGCGCTTATGACGATTATTTCCGACTATAATGCACAATACGGCACGAATCACAGTATAAATGAATTCGATCTTTATTATCAGAATGTCCAGCAGCGTATAAAAAACCAGCAATATAGCAATGTTGATTATCCCCGAAAAAACAAAATCGACATCACTATCGTGGTAGATATGTTGCTTACAGGGTTTGATTCCAAATACCTCAACACGCTATATGTCGATAAAAACCTCAAACAACATGGTTTAATTCAGGCTTTCTCGCGCACTAACCGCGTGCTAAACGACACCAAGCCGTGGGGTAACATTCTTGATTTCCGTTATCAGGAAAACGAAGTTAACGCGGCTATCGCGTTGTTCTCAGGCGGTGCTAAAGACAAAGCCAGAGAAATCTGGCTGGTTGAACCTGCACCGAAAATGGTAGAAAAGTTCGAGAAGGCGGTAGAACAATTGCACGCTTTTATGGTGGGTAAAGGTTTACCGTGCGAACCCTCTCAGGTTCATAATCTAAAAGGCGATATAGCGAAAGCTGAATTTATCAACCACTTCAAAGAGGTGCAAAAGCTAAAAACCCAGTTGGAGCAATACACTGACCTGGATGAAAAAAGCAAAACCTTAATTGAACAGAGGCTGCCTACCGATACCTTGCGTGGCTTCAAGGCCATTTATCTTGACACCGCAATGGAATTGAAACGTAAGCACGGAAAAAACGAAGAGGTTGATAAAACGCTAGAACAATTGGAATTTGATTTGGTGTTGTTTTCCTCCAGTATCATTGACTACGATTACATTATGGAACTGATTGCCACCTCTACCCAATCTGTTGGCAAGCGAAAGATGACTCGGCAAGAGCTTATCGACATGATAAGCGCAAACGCTAACTTAATGGATGAGCGAGAAGATATCATTACGTATATCAATAGCCTAAAAGTAGGCGAAGCCTTAAATGAAAAAGAAATCAGGGAAGGCTATCAAGCTTTTAAAGCGCAAAAAGCCGTTCAAGCCTTAACACAGATAGCCAAGAAACATGGACTACAAGCTCAGTCTTTACAAGTGTTTGTCGAGAATATTATTGAGCGCCTGATATTTGATGGTGAGCAATTGACTGACCTGTTTGCACCATTGGTGCTAGGTTGGAAGGCGCGGCGAGGGGCGGAACTGGCATTAATGGCAGATTTAGTGCCTTATCTGCAAAAGCAGGCGGCAGGACGTCAGATTTCAGGGTTGAATGCTTATGAGTAAGCAGAAGAATGGATTGGTTCCCGTGTTAAGGTTTCCAGAGTTCATTGGTGAAACAAAATGGTGTTTTGAGCAGTTTGATAAGATATATGAATTTAAATCTACTAATTCTTTATCAAGAGATAAACTTAATTCCAACGGTGGAACGGTTAAAAATATTCATTATGGAGATATTCATACTAAATTTTCAACTCTCTTCGATATTACTTCAGAAAATATCCCTTATATTAATGATTCGAAATTTTTAGAAAAGTTAAAACCAGAAGCATATTGTCGTGAAACCGATATTATTTTTGCTGATGCCTCTGAAAATATGGAAGATATTGGGAAAAGCATTGAGATAATTAATATTAACAATGAGAGGCTCATTTCAGGACTTCATACTTTATTGGCTCGACAAAAGAATCAGAAGTTAATAAAAGGTTTTGGTGGGCATTTATTTAACGCGACTGTAATTCGAATGCAGATTCAAAAAGAAGCACAAGGAACAAAGGTTCTTAGTATAACTACTAGACGAATTGCCTCTATAAAAGTGCCACATCCGGATGATAAAAAGGAACAACAAAAAATTGCGGATTGTCTTTCTTCCATCGATGAGCTTATTATGGCTCATACCCAAAAACTCAATAGCCTAAAAGCCCACAAAAAAGCTCTAATGCAACAACTTTTCCCTTCCAAAGGAGAGAGTTTGCCTAAACTCCGTTTTGTAAAAGATGATGGTGCAGACTTTCTACCTTGGAAGAGTGTAAAGCTAGAAGCCGTTGCAAATCGTGTAATAAATAAAAACAAAGGTGAAAAACTATTTCGTGTTTTAACGAACTCGGCAGTCGATGGGGTTGTTGATCAAAAAAATTATTTTAAAAAAGATATCGCTGTTAAAGGTAATTTAGATGGATATTATATTGTTGAATTAGGCGATTATATTTACAACCCAAGAATATCAACTTTGGCACCAGTTGGACCTATTTCTAAAAATAAGGTTGGTAAAGGAGTTATATCACCCCTCTATACAGTTTTTAGATTCCTTAATAAGAATAATGATTTCTATGAACAGTATTTTAAGTATTCTAATTGGCATCACTTTTTACAATCTGTATCAAATAGTGGAGTTCGCCATGATCGTATAAGTATTAAGAGTAACGAATTTATGGTAATGCCAGTCCCGGATCTTGATGAGAAAGAACAACAAAAAATCGCTGATTGCCTTTCTTCCCTTGATCAACTGATAGGCTTACAAAACCAAAAACTCGAAAGCTTAAAAAAACACAAAAAAGGCTTAATGCAACAACTTTTTCCTGTCATTAGTGAGATGATTTAACCCAGAATTCTTCATGAAATGGCAATGAAATTAGGCGAAGAAAATAGTATGACAAAAGAACAATTAAGCCAACTTGGGAAAACCCTTTGGAACATAGCTGATAATTTGCGGGGTGCGATGAATGCGGATGATTTTCGTGATTACATGCTGTCATTTTTATTTTTACGTTATTTGTCTGATAACTATGAACAGGCAGCTCAAAAAGAATTAGGTCGCGATTATCCGAAACCTAAAGAGGGAGACCGTAGGGCACCGCTGACTATTTGGTATGAAAATAACCCTACCGATATTATTGACTTTGAGAAGCAAATGCGGCTTAAAACCCATTATGTCATTGAGCCGCCGTTTTTATGGAGTAGTATTGCCGAAATGGCTCGAATCCAAAGTGATGATTTACTTATCATCCTTGATAAAGGGTTTGATTATATTGAATCGCGTTCGTTTGGGTCTAATTTTCAGGGGTTATTTTCTGAAATTAATTTGTACTCGGAAAAATTAGGGAAAACGCAAAAAGCCCGTAATGATACCCTTTGTGAAATTATAAAAAAAATCGCGGGGGGTATTACTCAATTTAGTACTGATAAGGATATTTTGGGGGATGCTTATGAATATCTCATCGGTCAGTTTGCAGCAGGTTCAGGTAAGAAAGCTGGTGAGTTTTATACCCCGCAACAAATATCGACGATTCTTTCTGAAATTGTGACGCTTGATAGTCAAGACCCCACCACGGGTAAGAAGAAAAAAATTAGACAGGTGCTCGATTTTGCCTGTGGTTCTGGCTCCTTATTATTAAATGTTCGTAAACAGTTACATGAAGCCGGTGGAAAAATCGGTAAAATCTTCGGGCAAGAGAAAAATATCACGACTTACAACCTAGCTCGTATGAATATGTTGTTACATGGGGTGAAAGATACCGAATTTGAGATTTATCATGGCGATACACTGGGAAATGACTGGGCTATGCTTAATGAGTTAAATCCCGCTAAAAAGCAACAGTTTGATGCGGTGGTTGCTAACCCACCCTTTAGTTATCGTTGGGAATCAACTGAATTATATGGAGAAGACTTCCGTTTCAAAAATTACGGTGTGGCGCCCAAATCTGCGGCGGATTTTGCCTTCCTGCTTCATGGATTTCATTTCCTGAGTGACGATGGTGTGATGGCTATCATTTTGCCACATGGGGTGTTGTTTAGAGGCGGTGTAGAAGAACGTATCCGTACCAAATTGTTAAAAGATGGGCATATTGATGCGGTGATAGGTTTACCAGCTAACCTGTTCTTCTCTACGGGAATTCCGGTATGTATTCTGGTTCTCAAACGATGTAAAAAATCTAATAATGTGCTGTTTATTAATGCGTTAGAGCAATTTGAAAAAGGCAAACGCCAAAATCAGCTATTGCCAGAACATATCGAAAAAATCATCGATACCTATCAATTCCGCAAAGAAGAGGTGCGTTATTCACGTAGGGTGTCAATGGAGGAGATTGAAAAGAATGATTATAATCTTAATATCACTCGTTATGTGAGTACCGCAAAGGCAGAAGAAAAAATAGATTTACAAAAGGTGAATAATGAACTGTTAGATTTAGAGAAACAGATTTACAACGCTACTTTACGTCATAACGAGTTTCTTATCGAATTAGGACTTTCGCCACTGCCATTGACAGGCAAGAAATGATGCTGATTATTGTGCATTTATCTATTTAAGTACATATATTTATTATAAAGCGTGTCAAATGATCTGATAGACCATATTTACAACGTTTAGCATGGTGAAATAATAATAACAGGAGGACATAATGGTTAATATTGCAGTGGTTTATCATAGTGGTTATGGTCATACCAAAGCGATTGCTGAAGCGGTTATTGATGGCGTTAAGGAAGTGACTGATGTTGATGTTAAATTAATTTCGGTAGAAGACATAGACCAACATTGGGATTTTCTTAATAATCAAGCCAATGCGATTATATTTGGTTCGCCAACTTATATGGGTGGCGTATCTGCTCAGTTTAAAGGTTTTATGGATGCTTCATCTAAACATTGGGGTAGTTGGCGAGATAAATTGGCGGCAGGTTTTACATGCTCTGCTTCACGTAGTGGTGATAAGTTGTCAACTTTGCAGCATTTATCGGTATTTGCCGCGCAGCATCAAATGTTATGGGTGAGTTTAGGATTAATGCCTGGTAATAATAATTCTCAAGGCTCTGAAAATGATGTTAATCGTTTAGGTTCATTTCTTGGTATGATGGCACAAGCAAATGCTGACCAGGGTATAGAAGGTATTAGGTCATCTGACAAAGAAACGGCTAAAATATTGGGAAAACGTGTCGCGCAAGCTACATTACGTTGGAATAAATAATTTTTCATTGTAATCAATTATCCCTTGCTGATTTTATTTTTTAGGGTCAGTAAGGTTAGTTCGTGTATTTTAAAAGCTTAAAATTAATACTTAAGAAGTTATGACAAAGCAAGAGCTAACAGCCCTCAATATGGCCGGTTTTATCAAAAGTCAGACATTAATACTCTTAGATAAGCTCAATCAACTTAATCTGGATGATTGTGCAGATGAGTGCGAAGAATTGCACGACATGGCAGAAGCACTTTATCTTAATTTGAAGAGAACACTGGAAAGATAATTACTCACTCCTATTTTTTGCACAGAAAAACAAACAAAAGATTGTAATTACTCATAAAAATAAGGATGTCGCCGCTAATGGCGGCTCCGCTGATGTTTCCCTACGGGATGTCAGAAGCATAGTGAAAAAAAGCGTATCGCTTAAATAAATTGAATTCCGCCTGTAAATCAGATTTATCCATCGCATTAATTTAAAATTTGAAGGATTTCCCTTACTGCCCGATGCCAGCTTGCCATTCGCCCATTTTTAGGGGACGGCAAGCCTTAAAGTGGCTTTCGCGGCATATCCTCGCCATACATGGCTCCGGTATTCCACGTTCCACTTGACCCCAAATGGTCAATGGCTTCGTGACATCGGGCAGTAAGGGAACGGTGAC
>NZ_AUCC01000092.1 GCF_000429565.1 Arsenophonus nasoniae DSM 15247 | reverse complement strand
CTATGCTTGATCGTTTACTTCATCATTCGCATGTACTGCAATTAAGCGGTGAAAGCTACCGATTGAAAGATAAGCGGCGCTCAGGAGCAATAACTGAGTAAAACAGTGGATCAATTTTGATTGATCGGATTTAGATAAAAAGTGGATCAGTTTTCGGTGATCGTTGACAGGTATGTCACCTGTCCAGTTCTGTAAACAACTTAATGGTGTAAACATTAACCAGGTTAATTTATTTCTAGAATCACGGCATTTTCTCTACGATGCAGAAAAGGATATCTACAAGTCTTATGTCTGGCGAGTACATGCTTATGCACGCGATAAATATTTAACCGAGTCACCCTATATTGCAACAACGGGTTTTAGGCAACGTCAGTGTTACAAAATCGTTCTGCTAAAAAAAGGCGCTTCATGGTTATATCAGCAATATCTCAAAGGTAAGCTGCCGATGAAGAAAGACTGGAACGGTGAATTCACCCACGACAAATATAGTCAAGTGGCATAGGGCTATTATCCTGCCCACAATAACCCACGTCAGACACAGCCACACTTCTACGATAGTCTGTTTCCCCAAGCTCTTAAACGTCATGATGAACCGATTTGTAGCAAAAAACCAATGGATGAATTGACGCAAGGACGCAACATGAGCTATATTGTACTCAGCACCTTAACAAAACGGGTGCCGGGTTTGATAGCCTGAATTGTAGAGCGGATATAAGCCGCAAAATGCGGTTTTTTTGTATCCGTTATAACCAACGTTACGCCCCTATTATGGTGGGACGTAGCGGGGGAGCCCTAAGGCTCGCCGGGTTCTCTACTACCGGTCTATCAATCCCGTTACGTCTCGCCACCCTGTTTGATAGCAGGGTGCGAGGTTCGCAAGAACTTAGTAGAGAGGCAACCGCTATGGTTACTACCCCAACCCATGCTCACCCTAAATTTACAGATACTTATTGGATTATTCCTTTAGATTCAGCCGTTCCCTACGGTAAGGTCTCGTTCACACGACGAGACTTCCGTACCTTCATCGCCATGTTCAAAGACAGCCGCCTTATCTGGGCCGGTCGTAAACCGGTATGCTCTGGCATGGAGGGAAATTAACATGAAAATTGTTGATAGCTCCACCGCGCAACATGAAAAAATAAAAGCAGCAATTAGCCATGAAAGCTACAGCAAACTTATCAGAGCGATGGAAGTGGCGGGATATATTTACGAGCACATTAGTAAACATTCGTGTGAACATGAGCCAATGCCCTGGCTTCCTGAAATTATGGATTATTTACGGGAAGATATTAGTTGCATCTTTACAGAAATCGATAAGTACAGTTGAACGACAACTTATCTAACTATCTATTTTTATTAAAATAAACCAAAGGATTGTCGTTATGACTAACGTTGCTTATGCCGATTTTGGCGCTACTCATGCGTGCAAAGAGCCTAATGTTGCTGAACTTGAAGATGGTTATGTGAAACTGGCAAATACGCTTCTTGATGCCTTGTTGATGGCAGATATTACACTTCATCAACAAAAAGTAATGCTTGCAATTATTCGTAAGACTTACGGCTTTAATAAAAAAGTTGACCGTATCACTAATGCCCAGATAGCTAAAATAACAGGTCTCCCTGAGACAAGAGTTTGCACTGCAAAAAATCAACTTTTGGCGCGCAAATTTCTTCTCATGGATGGAAATTGCATAGGGGTTAACAAAGTTATTTCTGAGTGGCAAAGTTTACCTAAAAAGGGTAATACCCAAAACAGGGAAAGTTTACCCGAAAAGGGGAAAGAAATATTCCCCGAAATGGGTAATACCCAAAAGGGGGAAATATTCCCCGAAACAGGGAAGAAAACCTTCCCCGAAATGGGTAATAACTCTTCCCCAAAACAGGGAAACACAAAAGACACTATTACAAAAGACAATAAAAACAATAAAACACATAGTCAACTCCCGTTGACCGCGAACTGTGCCAAACCGGAAAAACGAAAACCCAACCCCCTTGACTGCGAAGCCTACCTGAACGCCTACAACGAGATTGTCGGTGACAGGCTGCCTCATGCGGTTGAAGCCAGCAACGAACGCAAACGCAAACTCAAGCTCCTCGTTGAATCACTGGTCAAGCCAAACCTGGAAGGGTTTCAGGATTACGTGAACGCCTTCATGCAACGAGCTAGGCCATTTCACTTTGGCGACAACGACCGGGGCTGGGTGGCGACGTTTGATTTCCTGCTAAACCGCAAAACCCTCACAAAAATCCGTGAAGGGACATTGTGAGGTTGAAAATGGGTTCAGAAATCGATTTTAAGCCACCTAGAACGCTCTCTACGGCGTTTTCTCGATATAGGTAACCCAATGGTAGCGCTTTTAAATTTGAACGCCTTAGAGAGGCTTACAGGTAGTTTTTCAGGAAAAATAAAAATGGTTAATTGTGATATTGAAGCCAGTGTTATCGGTGGTCTGCTGCTAGGCGGTTATACCCCCGATGCAGCAGATGTCATCGCTACGCTGGATGACGATGTTTTTAGCAACAGGCTATACCGTGATACGTTTCGTGAAATCAAGCGACAGGCGAAAACTCGCGGTCTGATTGATAGTCTCATGATTGGTGAAGCGATGGGAGAAGGTAATTTTGGTACTGTGATGGATACGGCGCGTCGGTGTCCCAGTGCGGCTAACCTCAAGGGCTATGCGAAGATTTTAGCGGACTATTACCGTGTGCGCCGCTTCACCGCATTACTGGGTGACGGCCTAGAAAAAATCAAAAAGTCACCTCATCACGAACAGGCATTATCAGTAATACAGGAAGTCAGCACCGCTTTGCGTGAAATCGAACAACCCGCAAATGAAATACGTCCCATGCATATTGGCGAACTGCTAGACCCTTACGCAGAATTGCTGGAAAAGCGACTCAAAAACGGAGAAGCCTCGGACTCACTGAAAACCGGCATTGATGAGCTGGACGAAATCCTGGGTGGAATTAATCCGGTTGATTTAGTGGTAGTTGCTGCTCGGCCAGGAATGGGTAAAACGGAATTTGCTTTAAAGGTCGCTCAAGGTGTTGCTGAACAAAATACGCTTCGTCAAATTGACACAGAGAACCGAGAAATAACGGAAATTGAACGTAAGAGCGTATTAATTTTCTCAATGGAAATGGATGCAATGCAGATTGTTGAACGCTCATTGGCCGAAGCCAGTCATTTGCCTGTCTCGACATTGCGTAAACCTTGCCGGATGGACAACGAAGGCTGGGCACGTGTATCGGAAGGGGTTAGACGCTTACAAGCCTTAGACGTTTGGGTAGTGGATGCTTCATCGCTAACCGTTGAGCAAATACAGGCTATTTCTTATCGCCACAAGCTGACTCATCCCGCGTTATCGCTCATCATGGTGGACTATCTCGGGTTGATTGAAAAACCCAGAGCCGAGCGAAATGACCTTGCAATAGCCCATATTTCTGCCAGTCTGAAACGCATGGCGAAAACCTTAAAAACGCCCGTGATGTCGTTAAGTCAATTATCAAGAAATGTTGAGCAGCGAACCAATAAACGCCCTGTTAATGCTGATTTACGGGATTCAGGGAGTATTGAGCAAGACGCTGACAGTATCATCATGCTCTACCGCGATGGAGAGTATAACCAAAACAGCCCTGCCGCCAAATACGCTGAAATTATCGTAACCAAAAATCGGTTTGGTAAACACGGGACAGCCTACCAGGAATTTATCAATGGGCATTTTATGCCAACGAATCAGCTGAGGGCAGCCAGTGCTTGCCAGACTAATACGGATGTTACCGCGACGAAACGTTATGCTGGCGGGGCGGTAGTTTAACGAAAACATCGACTGGAATTGCTGATGACCCCAGGAGGCAATTAACCATGCTCAATATCACCCCAAAAAGTCGCCAAATAACCGCCTTAAATTTGCTACGCCAGCACTGGAAGCAACATAGAACGTTATTACTTTCTGCTCCGGTGGGTTTCGGCAAGACGGCGATAGCGGCCTTTATCACTGACGGGTTTATTTCGCAGGGAATGCGAGTCATGTTCGTTGCACCTTACACAGTATTGCTGAACCAGACGGCAACCCGGTTTATTGAGTATGGGCTACCAGAGGACGAGATAAGTTACGTGTGGCGTAACCATTGCCAACATCATCCAGATCGTTTAATCCAAATAGGCTCTGCTGATACGCTAATTAGGCGTACTTTTCCCGATAATATTGATTTACTTATTGTTGATGAAGCACACATTAAGCGCGATAAATTGCTCAAAATCATCAGCAAAGGTGAGATGCGCGTTATAGGCTTGTCTGGAACACCCTTCGCACCCTGGATGGGGAAATACTACGAGAAGCTGATTAAACCAACGACAATGCGAGATCTGATCAATATCGGAGACTTAAGCCGTTACGATTTCTTTGCGCCAGATAAACCCGATTTATCAGACGTGAAGACCACTCGTCTTTCTCAATTTGGGGATGATTATGTGGAAAATCAGATCGCCAAAATCATGAGTGATCATACTCTCGTCGGCAACATCGTCCAGAACTGGATCAGGAAGGGGGAAGACAGACCAACTCTCTGTTTCTGTGTTTCTGTTGCGCATGCCAATGCAGTTGCTAATGCTTTCACCGATGCTGGCGTACCCGCAGCAGTGATTATTGCTGAAACACCTCAAGAAGAAAGACGAGAAGTTATTCAACGCTTCGAGGCTGGTGAGATAAAAATCATTGTCAATGTCGGTGTGTTGACTGCGGGATTTGATAGTGATGTACGCTGCATCATCTATGCCCGGCCGACAAAATCAGAAATACGCTGGATACAATGCCTTGGGCGAGGTTTACGTACTGCGGCAGGCAAAGATAGCTGCCTCATTTTCGATCATAGCGGTACCGTAGATAAATTGGGTTTTCCTGACGATATAGAGTACGACGATTTACCCAGTGAAAAGAAAACACTCAACATTGCGGCTCCCACGAAAACCTGCCCAGAATGTCACTGCGTTGTTTATGCGGGATTTCATACCTGTCCCGAGTGTGGTTTTGATTTTGGCGTTGAAGAAAGTATCGATGTTTCAGAAGCAGATGAGCGAGAGTTAATCAAAGTTCGTCGCGCTGAATATCCTGGTAGCAAGGAAGAAAAACAGGATTGGTGGAGTCAACTCAAATATTACCAAGCGTATCGGAAAAGTATCGGCAAGCCCATATCTAACGGATGGTGTTCTCATACCTACCGTGAAAAGTTCGGTTGCTGGCCTGAGAAATTTGACAATACCCCCAAGGAGTTAACGCCTACTGTAAGTCATTTCATTCAATCAAAAATGCGTGCTTTTGCTCAAAAAATGAAATTTCAACAAGTCAAAAAGTGCGCATAATTTATCAAAGTAGTACCAATGAAACATTCAAAAAAAAGCTGGTTTCGACATGAAGCCATTAACACACAACAAGCCAATAGGCTGGTTAAGCAATACACGAAGAAAGGCTATCATGTTGAGAAAACACTTAACAGCGATACTGAATTATGGGATGTCGCCGTTAAACTGGTAGAACGCCAAAATCATCACCCTACTCCACGCTGCATGATTAACAAAGTCTGGAACTCTCCGTTATACAAAAATCCTACTGTGGTTTAGAAATTATGCTAATCAGTCATACAGCGAAACCATTCAAAGATCGGTGGCAAACGCCAATTGAAGTATTTCGAACACTCGATGCTGAATTTACTTTCAGACTGGATGCCGCCGCCGATGAAAATAACGCGCTATGCACAGCGTTTTTAAGTGAAAAAGCCGATGCATTGAAATGTGACTGGAATAGCGACGGTGCTATTTTCTGCAACCCGCCGTACAGCAATATCAAGCCGTGGGTGAATAAAGCGGCTGAGCAGTGTCGAAAGCAAAAACAGACTATTGTGATGTTACTCCCTTCTGATACGTCTACGGCCTGGTTTTATGAAGGTCTTAATACGGCTGATGAAATCCGCTTTATTACCGAGGGTCGACTGTTATTTGTTTCAGCTGAAACAGGTGAACAAGGCACATCAGGAAACAGTAAAGGCAGCGTTTTATTTATTTGGCGACCTTTAGAAAGAGAGGTATGCAAGATAACACATATACGCAAAAAAGAATTATTGCCGCTCACAACAGGTTGTTCAACATGATTAAATACATCAATATTTTTATCCGATTATTACTCCTCATCGTTGTTTTTCCAATCATTTTATATCTTAGTGCCATTCGATATGTGAATGAAAATATTGATATTTGGGAAAGTAAGGCTGAGGACATAATTTCATCAATCCAAAAGTTTTTAGATAAATATTTTCCTGTAAGATCTAAATAAAAAATGACTCTCGAAATGAAATTAAAACAGGTGCAGGAGGAATAACCATTAATTTAAACTATCCGATTTACCAGCGAATAGACGGTGATCAATATCGTCATATTTATGCTGTAGGTGACCTTCATGGCTGCTATGATTTACTCATCGATAAAATGCAAAAAGTTAATTTTAATAAAGAAAAAGACTTGATTATATCTGTGGGTGATTTGATAGATAGAGGTAATCAGAGCGTTGAATGTCTTGGTTTGCTAAATGAAAAGTGGTTTAAGGCTGTTCGTGGTAATCATGAAGCGATGGCTATTAGTGCATTAAAAACAGGCGATGTTAACAACTGGATATATAACGGCGGCCAGTGGTTTTTTATGCTTGATTATGAAAAGGAAATATTAGCTAAAGCATGTTTAAAATTAGCTGAAAAATTACCTCTCATTATCGAATTAAATGTTAATAACAAAAAAATAATTATTGCTCATGCTGACTATCCTGATGATGAATATGAATTTGGGAAGAACGTTAATAAAAAAGATGTTATCTGGAATCGAAAAAGAATCAAACAGCAAGAAAGCAGGAAAATTAAAGGCGCAGATCTATTTATTTTTGGTCACACTCCAATGATTAAAGGCGTGTGTCATAGAAGCAACCAGTTATATATAGATACAGGAGCTGTATTTGGTCAAGGGCTGACATTGAAGAAAATAAAATAATTTAGTTAATAAAGAAAATCCAACTTTGGAATCACTGCTAATGGTTGATAAAAATAAGCACCTATCAATTAGGTTTTTTGATAGAGAATCGGTTAGCTCTGTGTTTTTAGTTAGTGCTCATCTGCTTGAGGAGATTGAATGGCGGACTTTTCCCACAATAACACGAGTTTCGCACAGGAATATAAAATTCTAAAAATAGCTTTAAAATGATGATTAATTAGCAAGTCACCACCGCCCCGCTGAAAAAGCGAGCCATAAACAGAAAACACCCAAACAGTCGGTTTTGGGGTGTGTGAAATAACCAAAATACAGCCATTAAGTTAAAACCAACACCAGGGCACTACCAATATGGCTGTAAATATAAACCGGATACCTCCGGCACACACTACCAAACCCCATTGCCTGGAGATAATATGAAAATTATTGTTATTGATGAAAGCAAACCTAATATCAGATGGGAATTTTCCCTCTAAGGTTTGGATGAAAACATGATAATCGAACTCCCTTTCCCGCCAAGTGTTAATACCTATTGGCGACATAATTCAAAACACACCTACTTAAGTAATAAAGCAAAAGCATTTAAAGCAACAACGGCAAAAATTGTCAACGAGATGCGCCAGAAATCCGGCTGTCAAAAATTTGAAGGTGAAGTCTCTGTATTGATGCAACTCTATCTACCTAACAAGATAAAGCGTGATGTGGACAATTATTCCAAAGGCGTACTCGATTCTTTAACTGGAGCGGACGTTTGGAATGATGATAGCCAAGTTCGCGTGATGACCATTGAGAAAATTGATAACAACGGCGGCGTGAAAGGCGGTAAGTGTGTTGTTGCCATTAACGAATATCTGGAACATGACAAGTAGAGCGACTACATAAAATTTATGAAAGTTGCTGAAAAGTTAGAAAGCAAAGAATTATGCCGCCGTACTGTTAATATTTTGCAATAAGCAGTAAATACTGAAACCTCTATAAAAAAAGAATGAAGGATTAGGATAATTCAACTCTCCTAATGTCTAGGTAATTAATTTTTCAATTAACTTTCTTGCAGTAGTCAACATCTAAGGAATGAGAAAATATGATACATAATCAACCAGAAGTAAAACAACTACAGGCAAATCAACTCGAAATTATTCGAAATCTGATTTCTCAAGGAATTATTTATTATCCATATCCTCAATTTGAAGAAGAACATCGGCCAGTATACCCAATTCAAGGATTAGATCTTCAATTAGAAGGCATTCAATTAGATGCAATTAGGGCACTTAATTCTCTTTTTGCTCAGAGTAATCAATATGCAGAATTCGTTTGTACTGAAGGTCAAAGAAATATAGATCAAATTGATGATAATTTTATAAGTAATTACATGATACAAATAAGACATGCAATAGATCTTAGTGCAGGATATATAATAGATGAAGAAACTGCGTTTAATATTGAAGAAACAATTCATGAAGCGTTCACTGAATCTCCAACTTTCCGACTAGCTATGGCATTTAGTATCGGAGAATCGAGATCTAATTTAAATTTTGAACAAAATCCTGTTTTATCAGAAGTTCGTTATAGAAATTATTACTTAAGAAATCCAAACAGCAACGTAAGATTAGAGAATCTTGCTGCATATGATTTAGATACTGCTTTATCAAATCTTAATTCTCCACCTGTATTATCGAATATCTATTTTTCTCTTCCAGAGGGAAATATAAACCATCCATATATAGCAATTCCTGTTGTTCCAAACCCTGAGTCTTATTTTTATCCTCTTTGGCAAGCCTGTTTAATCCATGAAATAATTCATGCGATAACTAATGCTATGGACCCATCGTTAGATGGACCACGGTTAGGACCTACTGAGATTCTTACTCAATATGTAGTAACTGAAATGAATGTTGTTATTAGATATCCTCAATCTAGGGTTATGTTTAACAGTTATGATGATCCAGATAGAATTAGAGCTGCACAACAATTAGAGTGGGTGGCTTTACTCCACTGTTTATTTCGGAGTGAAAATTTAAGCGAACGAGTAAACAGACTATTAGAAATTGGTGATCGAATGGTTGCAGAAATAGCTGCCCAACCTTATGCGCATGAACCTAATGCGGAATTATTATCTATATGTCCATTTGATGATGATCAAGAGCATTTGCGATTCCCTTTTTTTTCGGGTGCTCATGGGATTTCAGTTGCAAAAAGTTTTTTTTGTATTAATCACTCTGATATCATATTTAATGATGGACTTAAATTATCAAATCTCCATTTAATAAAGTATGATTTAGCCGCTGCCACGGTTGCTGTAAATTTAGTAAAAAACGGTTCAGGTTTTAATAAATCAGAATATCTTTTATGGAAAGATTGGTATCATGATAAGGAATGGAGAGGAATTTTTAAATCCGGCATTTATGATTATGGAAAAAATCTATTTAATAATGAGTGTGGATTGGTGTTTAAGGATGGCTCTTTCTTGGTAGGTATTTCTGGCATGATGTTAAATAGTTTGAAAAAGAATTTTGGACATGAAGATAAATGGGTTAAGGAAAATAAAAATTTAATTAATAACAGTTCTTTTGGTGTGATGTTTTTTGATAAAAATGGCAGGCCAGTCGCTGTAGTATTTACTGTCGCTGATAAAGGTTTTTTTGGTTCTGGATACTCTTTTATTTATAATAAAAAGAAATGGGAATATGTATTAGACGAAAATTGGGATATGAATAAATTTTTCGGCAATACTAAATCACTCGATTCACATGCTCCACGATTTCTGATTAATAAATATATAGTAAAATCAATTGATAGTGAACATGAATCAGGAGGATTATGAAGCTGATAAAACACCCCGAATTTGATGTATAAAAAGTCGACACTCAAGATGGTTATCTGCCATAGGCATAAGCCCTTTACTGGGTGGTATAGAGCTACCCATTAACAATATGGTCGTGACTCATATTTTTTGATAATTATAGATATTCAAATAAGTAAGAGCGATCTTTTGATGTTGAGATCGTCTGTAAAAAATAAAAATTCCACAGTATCATTCAACAGAATAAATATGTGATATTATTTTCTTATCGACAAATCTGAGTCACGACTACGTAGTCTCTCTCTCCAAAAGTCACCATCAACTCAGTTTCACGCACGACGAACTTCAGCTTGATTACAGTGAACTGATGAAAAACCATGACGACCTTAAGCGACAATATGAAAACTTGCGCCGACCTTTTTCTGTCACCAAAGACGTGCCGTATACCGATGTGTGGAGCTTTCCACCCGTACTGTATTATCCCGGCAAACATCCTTGTGAAAAACCAGCCGCATTGCTTGAGCACATTATTAACGCCAGTAGCAGGTCAGGTCATGCCGTAGCGGATTTCTTTATGGGTTCTGGTTCGACGGTAAAAGCAGCAATTAAATTAGGCCGGCAAGCTATTGGAGTGGAGTTGGAAACAGATAGATTTTTACAGACAAAAAAAGAAATAGAAAATTTTTCCCAATCATTACACCAATTGAAAGGCAGCACATACGAAAAAGGTTAAGTGTTTAATTGAAGAAGCGCAATTATTGTTAACTTTTTAAGGAAGCACAGTAGCGATCATTATGAACAACATAGAATTCATTAAAAATCAGGTGGTAAATGAACTTGTTAAGCAGGGTTACGAGCAATCTGTAGCCAGAATCAGCGCAGATATCGCCGTGGAACATTATCGCCGAAATTCAGCTAGCGCGAGGGGCAAGATTTTTTCAGATTGTCTACATGCTGCCAAAGTCTGGGCTGGAAAGTATCAGCCTCAAATCAAAAGATAACGAGGAGTACCACCCCATGTGGATATTAATCCTGGCTATGTATGCCAGTCCTTACTCATCCAGTAACGTAGCCAGCCTTCATACACAGGAATTTGATACTGAAAATATGTGTCAATTCGCTGCTAAACAGTTTGAGCGGGA
>NZ_AUCC01000091.1 GCF_000429565.1 Arsenophonus nasoniae DSM 15247 | reverse complement strand
AGGTTTTTTAAATACTGACCCGTACCAATGTATTTTATGTGGAAACCGATTGCGGTTTATGAGTGCGGAAAAAGGAATACACGCCGTCACTTTACTGTCAGAAAGGCGGGATAAAATGGTCAAAAAACGATGGTTACAAACCGCAGCCTAGGAGCAGTGTGCCTATTATTAGGCTTTTAGATGATAATTTAACCGAATTACTGTTCTCATGGTTAATCAACGAGAAAACTGTCAGAATTTAATAGAAATATTGAGTTCAAAACACCTCCATTAATGCCTTACTGTATTGATTGAGATTCCTAACCATGAACAATACTTTTACTCGCCATAATTATGCCCTTCTTTTTATCGATTTATCATTTTCCGATAATTGTTGGAACAAATGAGTAGATAACAAAATTCCAGTATGAATTTGTTGGAGATCATCAACACGAGACTCTTTAGTTAATTGTTCAATCGTTTCGCTATTCTTAAATCTAAAATTACAGATTAATTGGTTAGTCTCTGCTAATTTAACTAACTGTGGTAATGTCAAACTGAGCAATGAATCTGCTGTTTCCTCGGTAATACCTAATCGAAACATAGCGGAAGCTTTTTCTTCCTTAATAAGACGTTGTGCAAGTAATAAATAAGAAAGATTAATATCGTAAATTTGCTTCAATAAATCTGCTGTGTTCATATTTTTATACTCACTTATTTTATTTAATTAAATTCGCTGGTGTTAGGCTATAAAAGTACTTACCATTAATGGATAAAATCTCTTTTATTGGGGCACTAAAAATTGCTCTATAGATTTATTTCAAAACCAAAGTATTACAGTCATAACCTACTTCGATATTTTCAATTTGAATAAAAATTCACACTCAATAACCAGAATAACTTGCATGTTTATAGCTGATTCTTACGATTATTCAGTTGTGCTTAGGCTATTTAAATTTAAGGTTATGTTATATCAAAAATAGTCGGCTTTTATTATTAAACTCAATATTAATCTTTTATTTACTCAGAAAAATAGAATAATAACCAAGGTTATTTTATTAATTTAGTCAATTAATAAACATTAAAATAACCATTAATTAGCAATATTTCAAAATTAAAAACTAACATAAATTACAAATATAGATTATAAAACTATAAAAATAATCAAAAACCAAATAATGCATAAACAAACAACCAAAAAACAACATTTATCATTGTAAAATTTTTTTTTAAAAATTTGGTTTACGTTAAAGGCGATTAAAAATTATTTTATCTATACATATGAGCCATTCATAACGAAAATATCACTATTATTCAATATGTTATAAAATTAAAAATTCTAATTTAATAAATTTTTAGACAAAAAAATCACATTAGCGATCTTTCATATAAAAAATTACTTATTTTATGATAAAAAAATAGCTTATTTTTTTATTAAAAATATTTAATAAAATAAAAAACATATTTTTATATAGATATTCTTATTTATAATTTAGAATGTATAATATAAATAATAAAATGCATATTTTAAAAATTTAAAATATAATATTAAAATAATAATTTTTTTAGTAAACAATTTCCTACTAGATTGAGTTATAAATTATTTATTAAAATAATCATCAAGTTACTCAGTTTTAAAAATTCTTTAACTATAACAAGGATACTCAGTACAGAAATAATCCCTCGCTAAGAGTTATGAAGATTTTAATTTATATTTATTCACATTTTGGCATCACATAAGTCCCTGCGCCTGCCGTGCTCTCATTAAAAAACCAAATACCGGTAGGATATTCGGGTAACTCAATTAAATACATTATTCCCTCATTAAAAGGTTCAATTAAGCGAATAATACCTTCCCGCATCTGCTCACCATCAGTTTTTACTAAAACGCTATCATTGATCTTCATAAGCTATACCAAAAAAATTTACTACAAAAATAAAGAAGCCTGCCGCTTGCACGACAGGCTTCAAGAAATCCATTTATTTAACTAATCTTAAAGAGCAGTTACATTCGCTGCAGCTGGGCCTTTCGAACCATCTTCAATGGTAAATTCTACATTTTGCCCTTCAGCCAGGGTTTTGAATCCATTTCCTTGAATGGCAGAGAAGTGAACGAATACATCTTTGCTACCATCAGAAGGAGTGATGAAACCAAAGCCTTTAGATTCGTTAAACCACTTCACTTGACCCTTCATTTTGTCAGACATGTGCCTTTTCCTATATAACAAATAAACATTGCCGTTTTCGGCAGGTATACAAAAGCCTACATCACTATTTAATTCATGGAAGCACTCAGCAAGAAACGGTCGAAAGGCTATCAGGGATAACACTACTCATAACACATTAACTTAAATGTCGTAAATAAAATAGATCTGTTTATTAGGCTTCCTCCCATTAACGCACGAGTAGTTAATAATATCAATAGTTTTATGCTTTTGTTTAAGAAAAAAATTGAATTTTTTCAAGAATATTCTTCGTTAACCCAGTAAATTAATAAAAAAATCAAAATGATCTAAATAAATTCATAAATATAAATTTTTTTTCTGTTTAGGACAATTCCTAATCAATAAAGATTTTGCTTAAATAAAGAGAAAAACGGCGATGTCGATAACTCAAGCAATTTTATATGCTAGTCTCAAAGCTCAGATTCATCTATAAATCTAATCAATTAAGGTAAATATCATGGATATGATAAAAGTAATCCTGAATGAAAATCTCTGCCAAATAAATAAACAGCAAAACCGTAATAATAGACCTTATTTAAATTGGCAGTTCATCACTAGTCATCCCTATCTTTGTATAGGAATGATCATCGCTTACTTGCTGACAGCTATTCTAATCTATTATACACCCTACTTTGGGTTATACTGGACAATCGGCTTCACACTATTTTTCCTGCTATTGGCCGCAGCATTGCTGTTTGATATCAAACCAACATATCGTTTTAAGGATATTGGAATACTGGATTTACGGGTATGTTACAATGGTGAATGGTTTGTTACTGAAGAAGTATCAGATGCAGCTATTAACAAAATACTTACTGAACCAACTATCAATGATGCCATCAAAACCGAACTAAAACGTCTTATCAAACAAAAAAGCAAAATAACATTTTATGATATATATCTACTTGCCTACTCGCCTAATTCAATAAAGAACCACTCATAATTCATATATAAATCATATAATATCAGATAAATAGCTCATTTTTAATTCAATATGATTACAGTACAAACAAACAGTAAAAATATTATATTTTTAACATTGACAGTGGTCGAGGACATCGTTAGTATGCAGCCAGCTTTTTAGCTTGCTCAATTCCTCCATAGTTCAGTTGGTAGAACGGCGGACTGTTAATCCGTATGTCACTGGTTCGAGCCCAGTTGGAGGAGCCAAATACTAAAAGCCCGCAATTATGCGGGCTTTTGCTTTTAGTTTAATATGCGCATCAATTATGCCGCCATAACAAAATTTGCTTTTTTGTCCACTTCTTTGTAACCAATACAAAATGAGCTTCTCTTTGGGTCAATTTTAGAACTTTTACAATATAGGATTTGAATTTTTAAATTAGTAACCCTCTTTCTTGATTACCTTATAACCAAACAGTGATTATTTTCATTTTTATACTTTACAACTAAGATAAGCACCGCTATTATTCCGCTCGTTGTGAAGCACATGACCAATTCCTCCATAGTTCAGTTGGTAGAACGGCGGACTGTTAATCCGTATGTCACTGGTTCGAGCCCAGTTGGAGGAGCCAAATTTTAGCAAACCTGTCTAATAGACCGTTTTTTTGCCTTCAGTAGTAAATTAAATATATTAAAAATCCAACCTCTATGCTGACTATCAAGCAACATCTCGCTAGCAATCATATTGCTACATGCAAAGATTTAAATAACTCTTTTTGGTCTTTGACAAATTGACTTTCTGTCGATAACATTCACTGCACATCTCATGTTATTCCTCCATAGTTCAGTTGGTAGAACGGCGGACTGTTAATCCGTATGTCACTGGTTCGAGCCCAGTTGGAGGAGCCAAACCCTCTTAACTATACTTCTGTCATCAATTTTATAACTTCTTCCTTTGATAGCGGATTAATCTGCTTTTTAGTATAGCTATTTTGTTTTTTTCACTTTATCATTCCTATCTGACATGCTCACAACTCATCTTTATTCATTATCTACCTTTAAGATGGAGTCAATTTCATGACCCAAATTACGACAACTATTAAAATTCGCCGCCCAGACGACTGGCATGTTCATTTTAGAGATGATGATATATTAAAACTTGTTGTGCCTTATACTAGCCGATTTTTTGGCCGAGCAATAGTTATGCCAAACTTGGTACCTCCAATTACTGAAATTAATCAAGCAAAATCTTATCGAGAAAGGATCCTGAATGCGACTCCTGTAGAACATCCATTTACACCATTAATGACCTGCTATCTAACGGATACCACTGATGCAAAAATAGTTGAAGAAGGCTTTAAGCAAGAGGTATTTACTGCCTGTAAACTTTACCCAGCCTACGCAACAACTAACTCTAAATATGGGATATCAAAGATAGAAAATATCTATTCCGTTTTTGCCATAATGGAAAAAGTAGGTATGCCACTATTAGTGCACGGCGAAGTCACAAGCAGTGACATTGATATTTTTGATCGTGAAGCCTATTTTATTGATCAAACATTAGAGCCTATTAGAAAAGATTTTCCTAGTCT
This sequence comes from Arsenophonus nasoniae DSM 15247, assembly GCF_000429565.1. Taxonomy (GTDB): domain Bacteria; phylum Pseudomonadota; class Gammaproteobacteria; order Enterobacterales; family Enterobacteriaceae; genus Arsenophonus; species Arsenophonus nasoniae. The sequence continues at coordinate 6,384 of NZ_AUCC01000091.1, read as the reverse complement.
AAAAATTGTGTTTGAACACATTACCACTAAAGAGGCCGTTCAATATGTACTGGCTGGAAACGACAAGCTGGCTGCTACCATCACACCACAACATTTAATGTTTAATAGAAATCATATGTTAGTTGGTGGCATCAAACCTCACTTATATTGTTTACCTGTTCTGAAGCGCGACATCCATCAAAAAGCATTACGTGAGGCAATAACAACGGACTGTCAACGCTTTTTCCTTGGCACAGATAGTGCCCCCCATACCCAAAATAGAAAAGAGTCTGCTTGTGGCTGCGCTGGTGTTTTTAATGCACCTACTGCCCTTGCAGCCTATGCTAGCGTTTTTGATGAAATGAATGCTCTGGAAAAATTTGAAGCATTTTGTTCATTAAATGGCGCCAAATTTTATGGCTTACCCGTTAATGAAGGCTTTATTGAGCTTAAACGTAAAAAAAATATTATTGCTGACAAAATTTCCCAAGGTGAAAATCATTTAATTCCTTTTTTAGCAAATGAAGACGCTAATTGGGAAATCAATGTTCTATAATTATCTACTATAAAGTTATCATGGCTGTGGTCTATTATTAATCAATCAACCACAGCCATCTTATGATTTGTACGTAAAAAACCATTATTTCATTTAAAATAACACTGTTATCTAGGTTTATTTTGCTAATAATCTATTATTTATGAACAATATGACATCATGCATTCGTTAATCTTTTAGCCAAAATTTCTATAAAAAATAAACAATAAAACCAATAAAAATCCAGAAAGACAATGAATATACTTTCTGAAAAGTGTTATTAATAAAACTAAATTATATAAATAAACCAAATCAATTAATAAAGAATATTAAGCTAATATGGGTATTCAATTAAATACTTACTATGATATTTTAATTATATAACAGTAAGATATTTACAAATTTTTATCGCTATTTTTTATTGCACTTATGGTAAGTAACCCATAAGAAATTTATTGTTTATCTATTATTTAGACAAGGATGTTTTGTAATGAAAGTTTTAATTATTGACGAATGTTATTATACAAGATTAGGCATCAGTGAATATTTATCAAAAATCAATAAACTTCAGTTTATTAGTCAAGATAGTATTAAATCTGCCATAAATCATATTAATAATTTTTCTCCTGATGTTGTTTTAGCCAATTTAACACATTATTGTCACCATGCAGAATATTGTAATCAACTACAAACATTTATTGAAAAACTACATAATGTACGTTTCTATATTTATCTTGATTCTCCTTACCCCTTCACAAATCGGCCTATATTGCTAAAAAACCAATGTTTTATTATGTCAAAAAAAATATTAAATTACGTATTAGAGCGATTAATAGAAACTAATAGCATATTAAAAAACATCACTTATTTATCAAATGACAATGCATCAATTTTTAGTTATCAAGAGCAAAAAATTATCAAAAATTGGATGAATGCAGTGCCTAATCATGTCATTGCCAGAAAGCTTGGGATTAGTAATAGTACGGTTTATTCCCATAAAAGACACATTACTGAAAAAATTTTTGTTAATAATCGAATTGAACTTTTTTTTGTTTATAATATTTTTAAATATATTTATTCAAATGATTAAAATATTTCCTATTTACAAAAAGAATTTAATTTAATTATATTATTTATAATAGAATTAATTTTATTCATAACTCATATCAATTTTTTTGCTTTGTATTGATTTAAAATGAGTACGACCAATCATTCTCGTGCTCACTACCTTTTTATTTCATTTACACCAGATATCACTGATAGCATACCTCGATATATGATCTTCAATAAGTTACCACCAACTGTTAACAAGCAAGACCATATAAAATAGCAATACTTCACCTTCCTCAGCAAAAAATGTATAACAAACCACGCTAGAGCAAGCCAGTGATAAGTATTGAAGGGTAATTAAATATCCAGTTAAAGTTTTAGCTTTGCTAAAAAAAGTGTCACAATAGATAATATTGATATTAATACTGACTAAACATAACACAGATGATAAAAGAATCGCCTTTTAAAATTTCATATTTACATCCCCAATATTGGTTAACATGGCTAGGAATTGGTCTGCTTTATTTACTGGTTCTACTACCTTATCCTGTTATCTATTGGCTAGGAACTCGCCTTGGACGCTTATCAAAATACTTTCTAAAAAAACGCCTACTGATTGCAAAACGTAATTTGGAACTCTGCTTCCTTACCATGAGTGCACAGCAACGCCAACAAATAATCAATAAAAATTTTGAATCAGTGGGTATGGGTATATTTGAAACGGGTATGGCGTGGTTCTGGTCTGATAAAAGAGTACAACGCTGGTTTACAATTAAGGGTCAGCATAATATTGAAAAAGTTCAGTTGACAGGGCAAGGGATCATCGTAATAGGCATTCATTTTCTAACCCTCGAATTAGGCGCGCGTATCTTTGGTATCTTAAATCCTGGTATTGGTGTTTATCGACCTAACGACAATCCGGTAATGGATTGGTTGCAAATTCGGGGACGATTGCGTTCTAATAAATTCATGCTTGATCGCAAAGATATAAAAGGCATGATACGCAATCTTAAACAAGGAGAAATTTTATGGTATGCACCAGATCACGATTATGGCCCAAGAAAGAGTGTTTTTGTGCCTTTTTTTACTGTTAAACATGCCGCTACCACCATAGGCACCCATATTCTAGCAAAGCTTGCTAATCCAGCTATGATACCTTTTACTCCCAGACGATTAGCAAACGCTAAAGGTTATGAATTAATCATTCAGCCAGCAATAACCCATTTTCCACAGCAAGATGAAATTTCTACCGCAACTTTTATGAATAAACTAATTGAAAAAGAGATTATGCAAGCACCTGAGCAATATATGTGGTTGCATCGTCGATTTAAAACAAGACCCGCAGGTATGCCATCGCTTTATGGCGATCTCGATAACATACACGATTAATAACTACCAGTGACTGTATTGTCAAACCAGTCACTAGAGTTATGAGACAATCTTTTTCACTAATCAGCTATTATTATATTAACTATCAATTAAATGCTAAAAAATCAACTAAACATGTAATTAAATGATAATTTTCTTAATTTTTAATCTCAAATTATATTTATTAGCCAAAATATGATAACAATCAGAAAATAAGTTTTTATCTTATTGATTTGAATAGTTTTTATATTTAACAATAATTTAATTTATAAAATTATTTTAATTACATCTTCTGGTTTTTAGTCGATATAAGGTAGGAAAAAGAATATTTTTGTCGACTTTTGTATAAAAAATGGTTTAAATACAAGTAATCATAATTTTCTAATAATATGATAAAAAATAATATTGCACGATATTAGATTAGCAGCGATATTTGAACTGAAAAAGATAATATTTATAACCGAAAACTATTTTTTAACTTTTAAAATTTTACTGGTAGATTTATTGATGGGGAATATTTAGATGCAACGCACTGTAATAAAAACTAAAACTTTCTTTGGACATCCCTATCCACTGAGTTCTCTCTTCTTAACTGAGATGTGGGAGCGTTTTTCATTTTACGGCGTGCGGCCACTATTGATCCTATTTATGAGCGCAACCTTATTACAAGGAGGAATGGGATTAACAATCGAGCAAGCATCAGCTATTGTCGGTATTTTTGCCGGTGGTGTTTATATCACTTCACTTCCTGGCGGATGGTTAGCTGATAACTGGCTTGGGCAACGTAAAGCGGTTTGGTATGGATCACTGATTATTGCATTAGGCCATCTATCCATCGCGTTTTCTGCAATCTGGGGTAATAGTCTATTTTTTATCGGATTATTATTCATTGTACTGGGAACCGGTTTATTTAAAACTTGTATTACTGTTATGGTTGGCACTTTGTATAGAAAAGATGATACGCGGCGTGACGGCGGATTTTCACTGTTCTATATGGGAATTAACATGGGCTCATTTATTGCACCGTTAATTATTGGACCACTATATGAAAAATACGGTTGGCATATCGGCTTTGGCCTCGGTGGAATTGGTATGCTGATAGCCCTACTTATCTTCCGATTTTATGCCGTTCCACAAATGCGTCGCTACAATAAAGAAACAGGTATTGCGGCGAGTTGGGAACAACCAACCGTTAAGCGTAAAAACGTCGGTAAATGGATCACATTAATAATGGTATTATTGGCTGCTATCGTGATACTTATTGCGACAGATATCGTGCCATTTAATGCTACCATTGTGGCCAAAAGTTTTGCTTATATCATTGCCACCTTTGTTAGCCTCTATTTTATTTATATGTTTTTCCTAACGGGATTAAATAAAAATGAGCGTATGCGTTTATTAGTCTGCCTTATTTTACTTATTTCAGCGACATTTTTCTGGTCAGCTTTTGAGCAAAAACCGACCTCATTCAACATTTTTGCTCGTGATTATACTGATCGCTATCTTACTAATGGCTTTGAAATTCCAACCATATGGTTTCAAGCAATTAATCCGCTGTTCATCATCATTCTTGCCCCTCTATTCAGTTGGTTATGGCCAACTATGGCTAAGCGCAATATAAATCCGACTAGTACCACTAAATTTGTTATTGGTATCTTATTTGCTGCTGCTGGATTTGCCATTATGATGGTAGCCGCAAACATAGTTATTACGCATAATATCAATGTTTCTCCCATTTGGTTGATTAGCAGTATGTTACTATTAACTTTAGGTGAATTATGTTTAAGTCCGATTGGGTTAGCAACAATGACATTACTGGCACCTAAAAAAATGCGCGGACAAGTGATGGGTCTTTGGTTTTGTGCTAGTGCGTTAGGTAATCTGGTTGCAGGAATTATGGCCGGAAATATCAATAAAGAACAATTACAGTCTATGCCAGCCCTCTTTTCCCAGGTTGCTATTGCATTAATGATTTGCGCTGCAGTATTGGCAATCTTAATTATTCCAATCAAGAAAATGCTCCAGAACGCCAATCAACAAACAAGTTAACTTAAATAATTATTTTCTTCCCCTTAGTAAAAATTAAGGGCATCTATTAGTAAAATATTCTTACAAAAGTAACTTATTCAATACAATGCTATTAATATCAAACAAGAAGCAAAATTTAACCTATTTTTCAGCATCAAAATAATAAACTAATCATTTGATAGCTAACAATATCAAGTTATATTACAGTATAAATAAGCCTCAAACGGCTTATATAACATGATAAAACAGCTATCATCTTTTTTAAATAAATCGTATTTATTGATGCTGACGCTATTTACAAGTTTAAAAGGCAATCACGATGACAATTGAATATGCAGTGATCAGTGGTGGATGTTTTTGGTGTACCGAAGCAATATTTAAAGAAGTAATTGGTGTCAAATCGGTTGAAAGCGGTTATACCGGTGGAACTGTAGAAAATCCTACTTATGCACAGGTTTGTTCCGGTAAAACAGGGCATGCAGAAGCGATTCGCGTCACTTTTGATCCACAACAAGTAAGCTATGATGAATTGCTGGCTATCCATTTCGCTACCCATGATCCAACTCAGTTAAACCGACAAGGCAATGATATTGGTAGCCAATATCGTTCCGCTATTTTCTTCACCTCTGAGCAACAAAGGCAGACTGCCAAAATAGCGATAACAGATGCTCAAAAAAACCATGCCGCACCAATAGTAACGACAGTGGAGCTTTTTGAAAAATGGTATCCAGCAGAAAAATATCATCAAAATTATTGGCAGAATGAAGGTCAACAAAACAGTTATTGTTTAGCCATAATCCCAGCCAAATTACAAAAACTACGCTCTCTGTTTGCCAAGCAGAGTCGATGACCATCATAAACAAACAGTTAACTTTTTACAAAAAAATAATTAATTTAGCGTAAGAGACTTTGCTACTATTTCTTTAGCCGCATTGACTCACTTTTTATAAACGCTTATTCATTTATTCGCTATTTATTATTAGATAAAAAATATCACTAACATTAGCTAATTATTATTTTTTATCTTTTAAAAAAACCATTTTATGGTCTGCTATCTTAGTTTTAACCCCTTAAGCGATCATGCAGTTTTTTTAAATCACCTCTAGGCTGTGTCCCTTAATTGCTTGAGCTATAGTATCCATCTGTTTCTACGATACTTTGAATTATGGCTCGCTACGATCTTTCTGATGAAGCATGGGCAATCATTGAGCCCTTGTTGCCAACCGTTTTGACATCTTCGCGGGTCGGTCGGCCGTGGGCAGAACATCGCAAAATCGTCAACGGCATGTTCTGGATACTGTGTTCAGGCGCCCCATGGCGTGATTTACCTGAACGTTACGGCCCATGGAAAACCGTTTATAACCGTTTCAACAGATGGTCAAAGGATGGAACTATTAACATTATTTTCAATAAGTTGCTTTCAT
>NZ_AUCC01000090.1 GCF_000429565.1 Arsenophonus nasoniae DSM 15247 | reverse complement strand
GTGCCTTTGAGGCCACACGCACTGCAGGCTTTGGATTTACAGGTTTGACAAAAGAAGCGTGAATGAGAGCATTCAGGTGAAGAACAGCAATAACGGCGAACGCCCATAGCGCAGGTGCTGCAGGCGAGCATCTTTTCGACAGAGAGTAGTTGCCATTCATCTATGTGATTATTTTCGATGAAAAGGTTCCATCCGTCATCGTATTGAAATAGCAGTTTTGCAGGTCTGGGGATGTACATAGAGCAGAGTATAAAAGACGAGAAGGGAATTGCCTAGAAATAGAGCGCCTTTGCCGCGATGCTCACGCCAAAGGCGTGCTTATGTTCTTTGACTAACCACGTCCAGCCTGAACCAAAGTTTTTAATCGCCGCATCGGTAAATTGTTTCTTAAATTTTTCAAATTCCTCAAAATTTTGATTAATGGCCTCAGCTATTTTACCTGTTGGTTCGCCACCGGCATTAGGCGCTAAACAATGCCAATAAAAGGTATGATTCCAAACTTGGGCAGCATTATTAAAAATTCCTCCTTGTGCAGTTTTTATAATTTCTTCTAATGTTTTCCCCGCAAAGTTAGTGTCTTTAATTAAATTATTTAGATTATTGACATAAGTGCTATGGTGTTTGCCATAATGGTATTCTAACGTTTCCTGAGAAATATGGGGCTCTAAGGCATTTTTAGCATAAGGTAATGACGGTAATTGGAAAGACATTGCAGACTCCTTTTTTTATCTTGCGCAACCAGTTGAAAATACAAAATATAACCGTATTGAAATTATCATTTTTATATAGATAACATACTAATTATACTAAGACGTTTTATTAAATATGTTTGAAACATAATAAAGATAGCAGCGAAGGGTTATCAAGTATTGATAGAAAATGGTATTCTTAATCAATGTTATGTTCGCGTAGTGCAAAATAATAAATTTAGTTTTTTAAGGAAGTGACAATGACGACAATAGAAAAAATTGAACGCCAGATAAAAGAGAATCCAATTCTTTTATACATGAAAGGCTCACCTAAATTTCCAAGCTGTGGTTTTTCAGCTCAGGCGGTTCAAGCCCTTTCTGCTTGTGGTGAGCGTTTTGCTTATGTAGATATTTTGCAAAACCCTGATATTCGCAGTGAGTTACCTAAGTATGCCAATTGGCCAACATTTCCTCAGTTATGGATTGAAGGTGAGCTAATTGGCGGTTGTGATATTATTATTGAAATGTATCAGCAGGGTGAATTGCAGAAATTGATCACTGCAACTGCCGATAAATATCGCACTTCAGAACAACCAGGTGCTGAATAGATAAATAATTTTATAATATAACTAACTAGTTAGAAGGCAGTGTAATTATGTGTTACCACTGCCTTTGGTTATCAATCGGTTGTTAGTGGCCAGCCACCTAATTTTTTCCATTTATTAACAATTTCACAAAACAGCAATGCTGTTCTATCGGTATCGTATAGTGCACCATGTGCTTGTTTGCCGTCAAATGGGATCCCGGCGGTATAACAAGCTTTGGCTAAAATTGTTTGACCAAAAACCAGCCCGCTGAGTGTAGCCGTATCGAAAGTGGCAAAGGGGTGGAATGGATTACGTTTTAAATTTGCTCGTTGAGCGGCGGCCATAATAAAACTATGATCAAAATTGGCATTGTGGGCTACGATAATTGCGCGATTGCAATCGTTATTTTTGATGCCTTTTCTAACCATCTTAAAAATGGCATGTAAAGCCGTATATTCATCGACAGCGTTACGTAAAGGATTATTTGGGTCAATACCCGTAAAAGCGAGTGCAGTTGCTTCTATATTTGCTCCCACAAAAGGTGCAACATGGAAATGGCGTTTTTCATCAATCTGTAACCAACCCTCTTGATCCATTTTTAGCGTCATTGCCGCAACTTCTAAAAGCGCGTCTTGTTGTGCATTAAACCCACCAGTTTCTACATCGATAACAACAGGATAATAACCTCGAAAACGCTTTGCTAGCGTGTTAACATCATTTTTTTTATTAGACATTTGCTTAAGACTTTATACTTGAGAATAAAAATATTATGCCAAATTTTGGTTAAAATGCATTAAATTGGCTTAAGTATAGAAAATGTATGGATATATGCTCATTCCATGACGTAAAGGATTAGCTACCTAAAGCATTACAGGCATTTTTATTTTCAATCAGTTCAATTTTATAGCCATCTGGATCTTCCACAAATGCAATAATCGTTGAGCCGCCTTTAACTGGTCCAGCTTCGCGCGTCACCTTGCCACCTGCTTGACGTATGCTATTACATGTATCTGCAACGTTATCAACCCCTAGTGCAATGTGACCAAAGGCGGTGCCCATTTCGTAATGCTCAACATTCCAATTATAGGTTAATTCTATCACGGCTCCTTTACTTTCATCATCATAGCCAACGAAGGCAAGTGAGTATTTGTATTCAGGATTTTCACTTGTGCGTAATAGACGCATACCTAATATTTCAGTATAAAAGTGAATTGAGCGTTGCAGAGAGCCAACACGTAACATGGTATGAAGTAAGCGCATATAAACCTCTTTTGTAAGTTTAAAACCATTCATTACTGATATTAATATAACGTGAACTTTACTATTATTTCAATTTATATAGTTTGTTGATTAATTAAAATTTACAATATAATTGATTGTGTTGTTTTAGTGTTGAACATTGACTATTTAAGAATGTCTTTATACTAACTTTATAATTGCTATTCATTATAACTAATTGATGATGTTGTTATAAGCTATTTGTAATCATAATATTGTAAACTGAACGATTAAATTTATTTGCTAAGTATGCATCAGTAATGCATAACAATTACTTGTTTATTATTACCAACGAGTAAGACATTAATTTATTGCTTAGCTATATTTTTTATTTTCAAATAATTTGTTAACTTATTAGCTTATTTTATTTGGTATTATTTATTTAAGATATAATAAGTTTTTATTAGTTTTTTTCAACTTTCAGGTAATTTATTAAAAATCAATATAGACTTAGTATCTAAGTATAGCTGAATAAATGCTTTTAAGAATATTTATAATAACTTGTTTTATAATGATTTTTATTTTTTATTGTCTATTTTTTGCAAATTAAAAATAATATTAATATAAAAACATATAGAATAGAATTTAGATGAAGGCTATTCTTATAAGGATATTTAACTAATAGCCTTTTGTTTTATATAGTAAATAAGTGGGTAATGATTAGAGCACTAATTAAGTCAAATTAATATACTAATAATGAAATATAAATTTATATATTACAATGCTAAATATAAACCTTTACTCATTTCTATATTAATATCTTAGTGAATAGAAATGGATATATATTTCTAGAATATTAATTGGCAATTTAATAATTATAGATATTGATGGTATTCTATTTTTAAGGAGGAACAATTGGAATCAAAAATAGGAACTGATCTTGCGCGTTTAGTTCGAGTCTGGCGAGCATTGATTGATCATCGTCTGAAACCATTAAAACTCACCCAAACTCATTGGGTAACCTTATATAACATTAGCCAGCTACCGCCTGATCAATCACAAATTCAATTGGCCAAAGCAATAGGTATTGAACAGCCATCGCTAGTTAGAACCCTCGATCAATTAGAAGAAAAGAAATTGATTACGCGTCACACCTGTGTCAACGACAGACGAGCAAAAAGAATTAAATTAACAGAAGAATCGATGCCATTTATTAAACAGGTTGATGATGTAATTGAAAAAACACGAAAGGAGATATTAGGAGGTATTACACATGATGAATTAAATACACTTTATTCATTGATATTAAAACTCGAGCAAAATATTATTCGGTTACATAATCATTCGTAAGATATGATAGAATAATAAAAAGAATAAATGGCATTATAATTTAATTCATACGCGGCTAATTATTTAAATTTAGCCGCGGTATGCTATTTTAGTTGAGTTAACGAGGTGAAACAGTTATGTTATTTCCACTACCTATAATAGATACACGTTGCCCATTACGGAAACTATTTGGATCACCTTTTTGTACCACAGAGATAATGCGGCCATTATCCAGCCTAATTTCTAATTGAACACCTTTTGTTTTGTTAAGTGCCCCTTGAACATTTTGACCGGCAACACCACCTGCAATCGCGCCCGCTGCCGTTGCCAGGGTTTTTCCTGTGCCCCCGCCAACTGTATTACCCAATAGTCCACCAAGAACAGCACCACCCAGTGCACCTATGATGTTTTCGTCACCGCCGGCCTGAATATTAACCGGGGTTATGCGAGTAACTGTACCATAGGTTACGCTTTGTACTTGTTTAGCTTGCGAAGCGGTATAAGTGTCCCCAGAAAGACTACCTGTATTTATACAGCCAGATAAAGCTGTAACTGTAAAAATACCGACGAGAACTTGCTTTAACATGATTACTCCTTTTGGAAATCTGATGTACAGTATAATAATAATCATGAATACACAGATATCATAATTTATTATATATAAACGAACTGGATAATCAGACAATAGCAAAATTAATTTACTTTCTACAATCTAAATATAGTCTAAACATTAATAATTTTTTCTTAAAGTAATAAATTCAGCTTAATTAATTTATATTTAATTAAAATATTTTTAAATTGTTATTTTATGTTTTATTTCAACAAGTTAAATTTTTAAAGTAAAAAACCATGACAATGAGTATATTGAATGACTGCAATGAAGTATAGAGAAAAATAATCAGAGGACAAACATGAAAGCAGGTCGCTATATGTACAATGCCGTTATGTTGAATAGCCGTCTGCGAAAATAGCTCCTCGCAGACGGCGGCCATTTACACATAACGCTATTGTGCGAACCTGCGGTTATGTCGATCTAGGTAGCCTGACTTGACGCTAAGCCCAAATAGGGGGTTTTTGATTAGTGGAACAACCGCAATATCGAATTTATCAGGTTCTGGTAACAATTCTCTACTTATCAATGCGGGAAATTTTGTATCTTCAAAATAAGCTATTTCAAGATTATCCGTATAGATAGGCATTCCAAATCCATTTTCTTTCATTGTCACAAAACGTCGATTAACGATATTAAACAGGGTATAACCGATGACGTCAGGGTTATTTTTTCTAAATTCAATTTCTATTTCTTTTAGTCGTTTTATTATTTTTTTCTGTTCCATTTACATCAGCCATTTGTTAATTAAATGTTACGTAATTAAGAGTGCATGACTCTTTAATTATGTACTCTAATTATGTACTCTTGTATCATTTTGATATACTTTTACTTAAACTTAACTTTTATTTCCACATTTAATAACAATGATATTGTTATTTTATCTATGCTTTCCTGACAGTTTTTTTAGCTATTATATCTTTTACTGCATCATCAAGATAATTATCTATAAGATAACTTACTAATTCTGATTGTTTTAGTATATCTCCTGTTTTATTTCCTATTTCTAGTATTTTCCTTTTTAGTTCTAGCTTTCTTTCTTCGTTTATTCTTACTGTTGTATCTGCTCTCTTGGATGTCATAACAAATTTCCCCTTTTAGTTACTAATCATATCTTTTTTTTATTCAACATTTCACGCATGCGTATTTACAATATGCAAATGTTTCTTATATCATGTGTGCATGATGTAAATATTGAGATTTGTAAATGATAGATTCCCTTGAATTGCAGATTCCATTTAAAGACGAGTATGTGATGAGAACATCCCGTGATAGAGAGCACGGAGGGGGCTCTATCGATTTTATTCAGATTGCTAAATTAAGTGGTATTCGCCTGTCTGCTCGTGATGTGGAATTTGAAATAAAAGGGGATTTATCTGTTCAGGGATTAGCGCATCCTTTTGAATCGTTACCAACGCATTTTGCCAGTTTGGGCATGAAGATTTATCAGGGAACCCATTTGATTTTTCCGCGTGTCAATCTTAAAGCTTCACCTGCCAAACTTTTACAGGGCATAACGTATTTGGTTCAACCAATATTGCATTATGTGGTTTGGAATTAATCACCAATCTGGCGGCTTCCATGCCACATCTTTTTAATTTGTTAGATGTGGCAAATACCGAAGTTTCTGAGCTTCATACAACCTTATCAGTAAGATTACCGACGGAAAGTATTTGTAAACAGGTGATTGCCTATTTCAAAAATATTAGTCATGGACAAACCAAAGCCACGAAATCAAACGATTATGAATCCACCGTCTATTTTAACCGTGGCTCTAAACACAGGGAATTGTGTATTTATTATAAAGCGTTTGAATTGGCAAAACGATTAGGTGAAATACAAAGAAAATTACGGGTTAATCCTAATGATGAGGTTTTGCTTAATCAGTTTGCCATTTTAAATGATAAACGCCTGACGGATTTTGCCAATAATCTGTTGAGATTAGAAGGGCGATTAAAAAAACGGTTTTTAAAAGATAATCAGATCCCGGTTAATTTTTCGGCGCTTTGTCTTTATCAACAACACTATGAACGTGGTGGGGCTAATTTAATTTACGATCTGTGGATGAAAAGTTTTGATGATTTGCTGACGGCACTGAGGGGAATGGAAATGAATATTTATGATGATGAACATATTTTTGAACGATTAAAATTACATTATTATTCCACTACGCCAAAAGGTAATATCTCCTATGCCAAAGCCCAACGGATATTTGGTTTTTATCGCCGTTTAGTCAATGAAGGATTTTACAATGTTCTTAATTCCATGAGTCGAATGACTTTTTGGCGTTACTTAACTTTATTAACTGATATTGGCATCAGTAAATCACAATTACAAAATCTTACGGGCGATAAATCTAACGTCATTCCTTTTTATAAAGTTATCCATATCGATTTTTCTCAACAACGTCCTGACTGGTATGTCGAGCCAATCAGTGTTTTTGAACGTCAAAATAATATTTATCCATTTAAACAAGTTGCAAACGCTTAAATCAAGAAAGGTGAACCATTATGGCTGCATTGCCCTTATATCAAACGGTGATTAGTGGAAAAGTGACCCGTGTCAGTACGTCTAATGATGGACATGTTTATACCACCGTTATTTTACCCGCTCCTGACCCTTATTCTAAACCGCCTGTTGTAAAAATTCGTTCTAAACGGCGTGTGGGGGCGATTGATTCAGAAGCGAATGAATTGGTTTGCCGTATTTCCGGTTTTGAGCGTTCGTTTAGATATCACGATAAGCAGACAGGGCAACCTTCGACGGGTCATAACGTTGAAATGTTTCTCGATTTAGCAGAATAGGTAATGGCTATGGCAACAGTAGGGTTACCTGAAATATATAACCTGATTTTCGAGATTGGAATTGTTTTATGTTTCGGTCTTGGATTTATAGCAGGAGGACAGAGGTAATGGAAATCGTTTATTTATTCTCGGCTTTTGCTATTGGGTGGGGGTTTTCTTACTCCATTTTAGTCTTTAAAAAATTAGCGGAGGTTTCAGTATGAAATTCTTATCTAACGTAAAGGAATTTATTTTAAATAAATATCTCGCGGTATCACTTTTCCTTTTTTCAGGAATGGCGTTAGCGGAAGGTGGTGCAGCTACGACACCGGATTATGCGGGTCAGGCGATGGATTCATTGCTCACTCAGGCGAATACTTTAATTGGTAAGGTTTGGCCTGTTGTCGTTGCGGTTGTTGGCGCAGGGCTGGCAATTCGGTTATTTAAGAAATTTTCTTCTAAAGCAGTTTAATAGCCTGTTGGGGGGTAATGCCCCCACTTTTAGGGGTTATTTATGAACAACTGGCCTTATATTTTTTTATTATTTTCAATTTCCTTTTTTGCTCATGCTGAGTGGGAAACATCTTATCATGAGTTAGAAGTTATTTGGGATCCTAAAAAAGAAAGCGCTGTCAGGCTATGTGCGGAAGCGAAAGATGCGGCTTTAGATTTTTATGAGAGTGTTAAAGATTGTTTTGTAAATCAAGGGTATCAAACTAAATATGAGTTAGATAAGAGTTGTAAGGTGCCTTCTGCGAGTAAAGAGCTTGTGTATGTTAAATGGGGTATTACGTTTTATTGGGGTAAGGATGATGAAAAGGATTGTTTGGCAAAACCGATAGAAGCAAAGACTTATTCTAATACTTATAAAATTGGTAGTGATTATTATGTCAATTTTGAGGGTTGTCAGTATATTGCCAAGGGTGTAATTGTTGGTGGTGGTGACGGTACTATTGCAGCGGATTGGAAACCGACGGGTAAAGTTGTTGAAGAAGGTGCAGGTAATGGCTCTGGCAGTCATGGAGGTAATCCGGGTGAGGGTTCTGGTGGGAATGAGGGCGGCAGTAGTTCGGGTGGCGGTTCCGGCGGGAATGAAGGAAGCGGTAGTATCGGCGGTGGTTCGGGTGGTAATGGTTCAGATGACGAGGATGATATCGCTTCTGCGGTAGAAATAGCGTTAAAAAAATCGTTAATTGAAGAATATGATAGTGGTAAGGATACTTCAGAGGCGACTAAAAAAACCGATGAATCATTAAAAAGTATTTCTGGGTCGTTTGATAATTTATTAAGAGGGGCGGGTAATTTTGCTGATCCTGATACGACTTTATACGGTCAGGGAGAATCGGTATTTGATACAGCGGTTAAGATTGCCAGTCCGTTAGAAATTAAAGAGGGGTCTTTTTGGCGTTCAATTTTTAGTCATGTGTCTATTTTTCCTAATGGTCAGGGGTGTTCTGATTTTATTCTTTTTGAGGATGACGTTTATGAAATCAGAATTGGGTGCGATAAGTTAACCGCAATAAAATCATTACTTTCGTGGGTAATGACGGCATTAACATTTTGGTATGTTTTTTCTTCGTTGACCTCTTTGTTACGTAAGGGAGGTGATTAATGCCAGTATTATTAGGACTTGCGGCAGTATTACGCTATTTAACGGGTTTTATTCCTCTCGCATTAAGTTATATCGCATTATTATTGACTAAATTAATTACGAGAACGGGATTAATTGTTACTGCTTTAGTTTCGCTTATTCTCACTACAATGATAACTGCGTATGGTTATTTTATTGAAATTGCAGTGACGTACTTACCGACTGATTTTTCCCATTTAATGACATCGATTTTACCCGATAATTTTCATGCTTATATTATTGCTATTATGTCAACCCGAATTGTGGTTTTTTTATTTGATTTAAAAGAAAGGCTTTTAAATTATGCCCATAGGATTTTATAAATGGCGGTTTATTTTGTTACAGGGGCATTAGGCTCCGGAAAATCATTAATTTCCGTGGCGAAGATTCAGGATAAATTAATAAAGGGTTGTCCGGTGACAACAAATATCGATTTAAAACCCCATAATATGCCCGCTGTTGGCAAAATGGCGAAGAAAATAATGATTTATCGTTTACCCGATAAACCGACCTTATTTGATTTAAATGTTATTGGTCGTGGTAATAAGACGTATGATGAAAAATTAAATGGGTTATTAGTGCTTGATGAATGTGGCACTTGGTTAAATACCCGCAGCTGGAATGATAAAAGCCGTCAGCCTGTTTTAGACTGGTTTTTACATGCCCGTAAATTAGGCTGGGATATTATTTTTTTAGTGCAAAATATTTCATTAGTGGATAAACAGGCTAGAGAAGCGTTAGCCGAGCATGTGGTTTATTGTCGACGGCTTGACCGCTTTACTATTCCATTGATTGGGTCACTATTGAGTATTATTTTTGGAGCCAAAGTATCCGCGCCAAAAATTCATTTAGGCATAGTTAAATATGGCGATAATATTCAATCGCCCGTTGTTGAACGTTGGATATATCGTGGTACAGATTTATATGATGCTTATGATACCAAACAACAGTTTTCTTCTTTTTATAATAAGGGTGTTTATTGTCTTTTACCGCCTTATTCTATTTATGGTCGCTATCAACAACCTTTAACGTTAAGTAAAATTATGCGATTAACACGTATTTATTTAAAACGTTTTTCAAAATTAAGATTATTAATTTTAGGCGGTTTATTGGGTATTTCTATCGGTTATTTTTTTATTCATCATCCTCAAAAAGAAATATTAGAAACACAGCTAGTTAAGCAATTTGAAATAAATAAATTAAAAATAAAATCATTTAAATTATTAGGTGATGAAACACGGATTTTATTTTTAATGGATAATGAAATGATTGAATCCGGTGAACTTATTCAACAAGGTTACAATATTGAAGTGATGAGTGCCTGTAAAATGAGAATATACGGGAGGGGAAAAAATGCGCTGGTGTCTTGTTAGTTTTATCCTGATATTTTCATTAAATACGTTTGCTGAAAAAATTGCCATGACCAATGTGCCAATCTCTGAATTTGTGGATTGGTATTCGAGAAAAACGGGTAAAGGGGTGATTGTTCCTAATGATTTTAATGAAAAAATTACCGTTTATAATTCTGATATTTCCCCTGAAAATTTACCCGCTTTTTTTGTTTCAGTGATGGCTTCAAGAGGTTATGAAGTTAGTCCCGGTAATCCGGTGATTATTACCAAAAGTCACCAAGGCAATTATGGCATTTCTGCGTTGGATAAGGCGTTAGAGAATCCATTGCCGGAAGGGTCAAGCCTGAATTATTTGCCGGATTATCCCGAACCAAAACGGGACATTTTTTTACGCAAAAAACGCAAACCTATTCTTTTCATCATGTTCTGGTGAAAGATATTTTTTCCGTTATTGATATCTTTCTGAAATCGTCACCTTATTCAGGCGGCCAGGTGGCGATTGATGAGGGTAATAATCGTTTGATTGTGACGACAACGGTAGAGAATCATAAGCAGATACAATCTTTTGTGCCGTCTATTGATATACAACGAACGCAAGTGTTAATTGAAAGCATTATGTTTGAAACCACTGACGGCAGTAATTTTAATTTTTCTTTTGGCGTAGGGAAAAAATCAGGGTCAACGGTGGTAGGGGGCGTAAATACGACTACGCTTGGCGATATTTTGTCCAGTAGCGGTGGGTCATTTGGTATTTTTTCAGGCAATGTTTTAGGTTTGGCATTAACGGCGGTGCAAGGTGATAAGCACAGCAAGTTATTATCTGTGCCACGTATTTTGACTTTATCCGGTCAGAATGTGCCGATTGTGACGGGTAAAATTATTGGTCAGGGTGTTGATGTTAAAAATCCTTTTCAGACCATAGAGCGACGTGATGTAGGGATTTCGCTTGATGTCACACCGGTAGTGTTAAATGGTGACAGTGTCATGTTAACGGTGAAATCAAAAGCGGACAGTGTTTCAAATATTTCCAATGCAACGGATATT
>NZ_AUCC01000089.1 GCF_000429565.1 Arsenophonus nasoniae DSM 15247 | reverse complement strand
TTCGGTGCCTTTGAGGCCACACGCACTGCAGGCTTTGGATTTACAGGTTTGACAAAAGAAGCGTGAATGAGAGCATTCAGGTGAAGAACAGCAATAACGGCGAACGCCCATAGCGCAGGTGCTGCAGGCGAGCATCTTTTCGACAGAGAGTAGTTGCCATTCATCTACGTGATTATTTTCGATGAAAAGGTTCCATCCGTCATCGTATTGAAATAGCAGTTTTGCAGGTCTGGGGATGTACATAGAGCAGAGTATAAAAGACGAGAAGGGAATTGCCTAGAAATAGAGCGCCTTTGCCGCGATGCTCACGCCAAAGGCGTGCTTATGTTCATTATGCCAAATAGTATTAGCGGTTATCAGAGGGTAAATGATCATAATCCATTTATAGAGCGGATGGCTACGACAGGTAGCCGATTAAAACAACTGAAATGTAATGTTATCAATGTGGTTAAAGATATTCGTAATACTATCACTCCATCAAGTTTACAGCTTTCAGCATCGGCAAGATATGATAAGAATTTTGCTCTTCTATGCAATATTATAAAGAGTAATATTGATATTAAAAACAAAATTGCGACCAATTTTAGTGACCAGAAAAAAATCCTCGATTTAGGTAAGAATTGTTGTTTAAAGTCAGAAAGAACAGCGGTTCTTTTCAATACCTTACTTGCCGAAATAAAAAATAATTCAGCTGAGTTAACTGTCTTAAAAAAGAATAATTTTGAATTATCTGAATATAGTGCGAAAAATTTTGCCAAAGCAATGCATACATTATCTTATCTTTATCAACGATTAAGCCCAGAGAATAGTAATATTTTAAAAGAAAAAATAGTCACTAGCATTTTTTCCCAAAATGATGAAAATTTTAATCTATTAGCTGAGGCTATGGTAAAAGTAGTAGAACCTAAGTTTATACTATATCTAAATCAGTTAAATCAATCTCAATCTGATCCTCTATTGAAAGATATCTTTATACAAAAAAACCTTGAAAATTTTTCTTTATGCAAAGAAAAATTGGACCAAAGTGCAGATATTAACAATTGTATTAAACCCTTTATCGAATTCTATCTTTTAGCTAATGATGATGGTAAAAAGAAAATTATTGCTGATGTGAAAAAGTTAATATTGCAGCAAGATGAAGAGTTTAGTCAAATAGCAGAAAATTATTTCAGCAATTATCCATGTGACTCGATTAATCGTAATGTTATTGATATTTTTAAAAATGCCTGGTGCCATGAAAATTATGATAACTTTTCTAATATGAAAATAGCAAATATCTTAACAAGCTAACAATCTGATTTTATTGATAGTTTAGAAAATTTTTAAGTGAAAGATTTTATTTATCTTAACCAACTTTAGCAAAAAACAGCCAAATTAGCTGCGTTAGCAGCTATTTTTGCTATGAGCAATTTGCTTATCTCATTGAGTATGAAAAAATCATTATGATCATGGAAATAAGCATACTTACAAGTGAAAGGATTTTGCATGCCAAATATTGGAAATTATCATCAGAGGATTATTAGCGGTGATGTCTTTATAGGAAAAACAGAGAGTGCCAACGAAAAGTTTGCTGTCAGAAAGAGCTACGATATTATCAAGAAAATGAATGATATTCGTAATACCCTTTTATTCCCTTTTGCAACAGCGAAACGATCTGAAATTTATAATAAAAATTTTGATAATCTTTGCCATTTTATTAAAGCCAGATTAGATATTGAAAATAAAATTTCTATCAATCTTTCTGAAATAGAAAAAAGTATTGATTTAAATAAACCGCGAGATTTTAACTTGGAATCGCCAGCAAGAATGATTGAAACTTTACTTTACGAAATAGAGGGTAAAGCTAATTATTTGATTGAGTTAAGAAATAATGGTTTCTTGTTGCTTAATAATAATGAAATCAATTTTGCTAAAGCAATGCACACGTTTTCCTATCTTTATCATCAGTTAGACCAAGATAAGCAAGCTATTTTGCAAAAACAAATTGCTGACAAAGTTTTTTTAGGTATGAATTTTAACGTACGTCAATCTGATTTATTAGTTATGGTGTTAACAAATATGGTCACACCCGAATCGATATTATATTCAAATAGTTTGTCTAAGGCGGCAGATAATTTTATTCAATTAAAAAAAGATTCTTTTTATTATTCTCTGCTTCATTTTCCACTTCATTCTTTTATTAGACAAGAAAAAAACATCATTATTGAACATTGTATTGAGCCATTAGCTGAATTTTATTTTCAAGTGGATAATAAAAAGAAAATTATTGAGGATGTTATTGATATAGTAATAAATAGAGAAAATAAATTTTTAACCACCCACCAGCAGCAAGATATTTATTGTACAATAGAAAGTTATTTTAATAGTTATCAAGCTTACTTCAGTAGCCTTGAACATAATAATTCTCTTAATATATTTAACAATGACTGGTGTCAAAAAAGTTACTCTAAACATCTTCTCAAAGAGGAAAATTTATTGTCATTAACGGTTGCAAGCAGAGTAATTTATAATGTAAGAAATGCATTTGCCAACTAACAGAGGGATAATTTTATTCAATTGTTTAAAATGCTTTTCAAGCAATAATCTGCCCATTTAGGCGAATTATTTAACTTGATACAGTTCACATTTATTTCACTCCGCCAATATTATGTGTAAAATAACAGCATATGTGTAGATGCCTACCGGCAAGCCACTGCTTGGCCAGAGTCATTTAATCCTTTCCAGTTAGATAATATGGTAACAATTTGTGTCTATTGAAAATTTAAGAAATATCGCCATCATCGCCCACGTCGATCATGGAAAAACGACACTGGTCGATAAATTATTACAACAATCCGGAACCTTTGGTGAACGTAATAACCTCGATGAGCGTGTGATGGATTCCAATGACTTGGAAAAAGAGCGTGGCATCACGATTTTGGCAAAAAATACCGCCATTAAATGGCATGATTATCGAATTAATATTGTTGATACCCCGGGCCATGCTGATTTTGGTGGTGAAGTTGAACGGGTTATGTCAATGGTTGATAGTGTGTTGCTATTGGTTGATGCGATGGATGGCCCGATGCCACAAACCCGCTTCGTTACGCAAAAAGCTTTTGCCCACGGTTTAAAACCGATTGTGGTGGTCAATAAAATCGATCGTCCGGGTGCTAGGCCTGATTGGGTAGTTGATCAAGTTTTTGATCTGTTTGTCAACTTAGGAGCGACTGATGAGCAGCTTGATTTTCCGATCATTTACGCCTCAGCCTTAAATGGTATTGCTGGAACCGATTATAATGAAATGGCGGCAGATATGACGCCACTGTATGAAGCAATAGTAAAATATGTTGCTCCGCCGCAGGTAGATCTGGCAGGTGCTTTCCAAATGCAAATATCCCAACTTGATTACAATAATTATCTGGGGGTTATTGGTATTGGTCGCATTAAACGTGGCGCGGTGAAACCAAATCAAACCATTGCTATTATCAATAGTGATGGTAAAACACGTAGTGCTAAAGTGGGTAAGGTATTAACGCATTTAGGATTAGAGCGTATCGATTCTGAAATTGCGCAAGCCGGTGATATTATTGCCTTAACAGGTCTGGGTGAATTAAATATATCAGATACCTTATGTGATCCAAATAATATTGAAGCATTACCAGCACTGGCCGTTGATGAGCCAACGGTAAGTATGTATTTTTGTGTTAATACCTCACCTTTTTGTGGCCGTGAAGGAAAATATGTAACTTCCCGTCAAATTTTAGATCGGCTGAAAAAAGAGTTAGTGCATAACGTTGCATTACGGGTAGAAGAAACTGAAGACCCCGACGCTTTCCGTGTTTCCGGTCGTGGTGAGCTGCACCTTTCAGTATTAATTGAAAACATGCGCCGTGAAGGTTTTGAATTAGCCGTTTCTCGACCCAAAGTTATTTTCCGTCAATTTGAAGGTCGTAAACAAGAACCTTTTGAACAAGTTACCCTTGATATTGAAGAGCGGCACCAAGGCGATGTTATGATGGCATTAGGTGAACGTAAAGGTGAACTGCGCGATATGTTGCCTGATGGTAAAGGACGGGTACGGCTTGATTATATTATTCCAAGTCGTGGACTCATTGGTTTTCGAACCGAGTTTATGACCATGACATCAGGGACAGGTTTGCTGTATGCAACCTTTAGTCACTATGATGATGTACGCCCTGGTGAAATCGGTCGCCGACAAAATGGTGTCATGATCTCAAATGGTCAAGGTAAATCAGTAGCTTATGCGCTTTATAGTTTACAAGATCGGGGTAAGTTATTCCTTGGTCATGGTGCTGAAGTCTATGAAGGACAAATTATTGGTATCCATTCCCGCTCTAATGATTTGACTGTTAACTGTTTAACCGGTAAAAAATTAACCAATGTGCGTGCTTCAGGGACCGATGAAGCAACAACTTTATCACCGCCGGTCAAGAAAACATTAGAACAGGCGTTAGAATTTATTGATGATGATGAATTAGTGGAAGTTACGCCACAATCAATTCGTTTAAGAAAACGCTATTTGACAGAAAATGATCGCCGTCGTGCCCACCGCAATAAAGAAGTCTAAATTAAGATTATTGGCTTTTTGATGCAAACAAAGGTGTTATATAACACCTTTGTTTGATTCTTATTGGTTATATAAAATGACCGTAAAGAATGTGGCTTATTGTTTATGTTTCAATTGATTCTATAGCGTGTTATTAGCAATTTTGTGGAATTAAATCAATTATTATAATTAATTTCATTAGCAGTGGGTGTGCTTAATCTGATCCTAATGCGTTGTCAATCAGATAGATCTTGGTAGGAATTTTCTTGCCATTTTTCAGATTGAGTTGCTTTGTTTTTTTCAATGTACTCAGCTATTTCCTTTTCAGAACGTTGAATACACTTATTTACCCACTTCGGATCGTCCCTATTTTTTTCTAAACATTTATCTGATCCTTGCTGTGTCTTTAAAAGAAAAACATGAGTATCCCAGTTAGTTAAAAAATGTTGGTGTTTCTGACTACCATTTTTTGCCGCTATTTCTATATAGTGTTTAGCTTTATTGAGATCTTGTTGGACACCACGTTTCCCATAAAAGTAAATAACAAAGAGTGAGTCAATAGCGGCAAAGATTTTATTTCCGCCAATACGATAAGCTTTATCATAATAATCTATTGCTTTTAAAATATCTTTTTTGACGCCGTATCCATTTTTATAGTTGGTAGCAGAATAATATAAAGCGACTACATTATTAGAATTAGTAGATTAATCCTTTTTTCTTGTCTAGCGGTGCATGGTAATTGAGACTTTTTATTTTTTGCTTAAATAACTGTACTTTGTATAGTGAATGGCTTCTATTTTTACAATGGTGATTTTCCCTCACGAACAGAGCCGATATCTTTATTTAATCATGTTCTTTCTACTTTATTCGCGGTTAAATCTGGAGCGATGGCAAATGTTATTAAGTAAAACCCGCTACTTAGTTAGCTACTTTAATAATTAATAAATTTTTTAATGGATAATTTTTATATAATTTTGATTTTATATCTAATTAATAATAAAAATTTCATTTAAATAATTTATAGAATTTCAATATTTTTATAGTTATTAAATTAACAAAAAATTATATTATTATGAATAATCTTAAAATTAGATATTTTGGTTATAGAGTAATAGATTAAATAGCAAAAAATCACAGTTATCATTCTACTATATCGATTAACTGAGCGTATTGTTTTTCAAATCTAGCCAATAATAACTATCATTTTAGAACATGCTTATTTAAAACAAGTAGTGATAACCCTCTTATATACAATAAATTAATTGTTATTGGCATGAAAATTATATTCTGATTTTAAAATTAATATACACTTATATATTTTTAATAGGATTGATAATAAACTTTAAATTTATTTTCATTACATTAATTTTAGCTTATAGTTTATTAATGAATTTAATAATTATTATAAAAATTTTTTATTTATCATAAATGATTATTTTCTTCTGTTTGATCTGTTTAATAATGATATAGTAAAGTTATATTAATCACTATGGAGAGAATTTATGCTGTATATTTTCGATATGGGTAATGTAATTATTAATATCGATTTTAATCGAGCTCTGCAGGTCTGGAGTGAATTGAGTAAGATTCCAATTAATAGTTTAGCGCAAAAATTTGAACTAGATGAAACAGTAAAACTCCATGAATGTGATAAAATTTCTGATTTTGAATTTGCTGAATTTACCAGTGAAAAATTAGGTTTGTCGTTAAGTTTTGAAGAGTTTGCTCTAGGATGGAATGCTATCTTTGTTTCATTACGTTATGATGTCATTGAAATTATGGCGCGCTTACGAGAGCAAGGCCATCGGGTTGTTATTTTATCGAACACAAATCGTTTACATCAAAATTATTGGCCTTCACATTATCCTGAAATCGCAGCTTCTTCAGATTTTCTCTACTTATCCCAAGATCTCGGAATGCGTAAACCTGATCTGGAAATCTATAAATATGTTTTACAATCAGAGGGATTTGCTGCTGAAAAGGCTATTTTTTTTGATGATATCGAAGAAAATGTTACTGCAGCCGCACAGTTGGGTATTAAAAGCTGGCATGTTACTGATAAAAATAGTGTCGCAAAATATTTTGCTAACTATGATTTCAGCATCCCCGCTAAAGATTAGCTACCGATATTGCATAAATAATACCTAGTTTAATGTTATCTTTGTTCTTATACAGGATTTGTATGATTGCCTTAATTCAACGTGTGACTCAGGCTAATGTGATAGTTAAAGAAAAATGTGTTGGTCATATTGCCGAAGGTTTATTAGTTTTTTTAGCGATTGAAAAAGAGGATAGTGAGCAGAAAGCTAAACGGTTGTGTGAAAAAATTATTGGTTATCGTATTTTTAATGATGAGCACAATAAAATGAATTTGAGTATTCAGCAAGTAGGCGGAAGTTTGCTGGTTGTTTCCCAATTTACTTTAGCTGCTGATACCAAAAAAGGAATGAGACCTAGTTTTTCAAATAGTGCGTCTGCTGATAAAGCCAATCTACTCTATCATTATTTTATTGAGCAGTGTCGATCGAAAGGAATAAAAGCAGAAACAGGGCAGTTTGCTGCTGATATGCAAATTAATTTAACAAATAATGGCCCAGTAACATTTTACTTGCAGGTTTAGTTTATAAACTCTGCCATTATTTATTAAAAGGAGGGAACTTTATGTATCATCTGCGAGTACCAAAAACAGAAGCCGATTTTAAAAATTATTATCAGTTTCGTTGGGAGATGTTGCGTAAACCTTTCCATCAACCGCCCGGCTCTGAAAAAGACGGTTATGATTCCACTGCTCATCATCAGATGATAGTGAATGAAGCAGGCCAAATACTTGCCATTGGTCGCTTGTATATAAATGCAGATGATGAAGGTGCTATCCGTTTTTTATCTGTCCATCCTAGTATGCGAGGCAAAGGATTAGGAAAACTGATCGCCATGGCATTGGAATCTGTTGCACGTCAGGAAGGGGTAAAAAGAATTGTTTCTAGTGTCCGTGAGGAGGCAGTGCCTTTTTTTCGTTGTTTAGGATTTAAAAATCGGGGGCCTATTGCAAGTCAGCTTCTTACGCCAGTGAAGCATTTTTTGATGATAAAAAAGGTGCAAACCCTGGATAAAATTTTGCGTAGACCTGATTGGTGTAATCAATTACAAAAAATTTGGCATGAAAAAATTCCTTTAAGTGAAAAGATGGGAATAAAGATCGTGCAGTATACCGGTCAGAGTTTTATCACCAGTATGTCTGAAGGAAGAAATCAAAATCCTCACCATAGCATTTTTGCGGGTAGTCAGTTTTCGTTAGCCACTTTAACTGGTTGGGGGCTAATATGGTTATTACTACAGGAAAGACATCTGGGTGGGAATATTATTTTGGTTGATGGGCATATTCGTTATCATAAACCGATTGTTGGTCGTCCAAATGCAGTGGCTGATCTTTGTAATATCCGCGGTGCTTTAGATCGGCTTGCAAGAGGATGCCAGGCGGTAATTGAGTTAGATGTAGATATTGGTAGTGAAAAAAGCACTCACGCCTCACTATTTACCGGCACTTACATGGTATTAGCTGATCGTAAAAAACAGAAATGATCTGGCTTGCTGACCATAATACTAAAATTGACCGCTAAACGATGCAACTAAGATTTTTCTTCGTTAGCAGTAGTCAATGGTATTTGATTATCGCTTTGTGCCGTTATTTCACCTTTAATCATAGAATAAGCCTTTTTTTCGCCGCTTAGGGTTTGATAGGATAGTTCTCCTGTTAAAGTTTGAGTAATCGGTTTAGCCAACAACTTGCCTGTAAGTATAAAATTGAAATCCGCTAGTGTTTGTATGGGTAAATTTTTCCATCCCCATTGATTTAATATTGCTAAATCAACATTTATTCCATTGGATGATAATGAAAAAGCACCATCATTGGCCTGCTGTTGAATATTAGTGGTCAATTTTACTAAGCCATTTTCAATATTGGTATTGAGCTCGACCTTAAGAGAGAGGTCACTGTTAGGTAGAATTTGTATATATGGTTGTCGTAACGTAATTCGGTTTAAGGTGCCACTACTGGCCGTAAAATTTCCCTTTCCTTGCCATAATCGCCATTTTTTCTGTTTGATCAAATCCATATTAGTCAAATAACCGTTAACATTGGTCAATTCAAAGGGAAAATTAACGTTAACATCCATAAGTAAGGAATTAGTTAATTTAAAATTAGTAATATGTAATGAAGTCAGCCAATTGGGGACGGGGGTTTGAAAAAAATTAAACCAATCATCCGCTAATTGATAACGTATACCGGCTAATTGTGCGTTAATAATATTAATAGATTGCTGTTTGGTATGCCAATTTGCTTCGATGTTAAAAAGACCTTTATCATAATAGCCAGCGAGGCGGTTGAAATGCAGAATATCATTGGTAAATGTTATATCGGCCATTAGTTGACTAATTTGCTGATTTTTATATATTAATTCATCGATATTTAGACTGATTTCACTGTTGGAACTGTTCCAATGGCCTGCTGAAAGAACGATGTTATTTACTTTACCTGATAAACCGGCAATGGCCCAATTTTTACCTTCGAAGTGGGTACCAGCCAAATTTAGCTCTTTTATGTTTAATTTTTTAATATCTTGTAGCTTATGGGCTATTTGGGAAAGTGATGAAGAAAATTGCCAACCCGTATTGGTTAACATCAGCTTTGCTAAAGTAAGTGCTTGATCGGTGTATTGAATAGTGTTTGCATTAATAACGCCATTATTGAGATAAGCAGAAAGCTCATCGATGAAAAGAAAATTAGTTTTATAGTTTCCTTTTACAAGCAGGGTTGTTAAGTGAACATTATTAATTTCGAACTGATCGGTAGTAAATTGAAAATTTCCCTCTCCAAATGGGTTATGAGCAGTTGGTTGCCAGGGCGTTATTCCACCCGTCATATTGCTTGCCGACAGACCAATATTGCCGATTCGATAGCTAACATTCATGTTTTCTAGCTGCAATATTTTGCTATTGAAAGGAAAAGTTTGGCGAGACGAAGGTAGCGTTAATTCACCTTCAGTAACAATTAATCGATGCAACCATGAGCCTGTAACTATTTTTTGCCACTGCAATTCAAAGATAATTTGTTTGGCATTTAGCTTAAAGTTATTTTGTTTATTATGAATAGCAATATCTTGTAATACAATTTCGCCTGGCTTAGTGAGATGATGACTGATAACGCCTATTTTTACATCGTATAGGGTATATTTGCTTAGTATGTCACTTAACTGTTTTGCTCCCCACTGGGTTTGTATGATCAGATAAATAAATATAATCAGTACAACAAGCGTAAGAATCAGGTTTTTTAGCCAGCGCAATCGTATGCCCTCTTTATCATCATTGTTTAGTTACAATCTTGCTTTATGCTGTGATGAACTATTTAGATTAATATTAAATTAAAAAGAAATTATTTGGCTAATGAAATTTATAATATCGTCAATAAAAATGGTAGTTGAGAAGACAAACCTATTCTCAAAATTTATCCCTAGGATTTGAATAGCTAACAGCTTAATTAATAAATGGATTTTAACGGAAAAAGAGCACATTTTAATGGTTAAATTTAAGAATAGTTATTTATTGGTTAGAATATACTCTTAAAAATGCTCAATCCTATTAAAATTTTGGTTTTTCACTTGTGTTCAAATGAAAAATTAACTTTAATCAGTGAGCCTGCTTTTTGTATTGTTATATAACATTCACTACATCCTTTTTGTTTTTTCATAAAAATTAACAATAAAATGAGGTACGTAAATGTATCATCTTGATGTCTATGGCACCTTTGTTGCTGCCACTTTAGTATTATTACTTGGACGTAAACTTGTACAATCAGTTGCTATTCTAAAAAGATATACTATTCCTGAACCCGTTGCCGGTGGGTTACTTGTTGCTCTTATTCTTTTGTTATTGAAGACAACGTTAGATTGGGGGGTAAGCTTTGACTTATCTTTACAAGAGCCCATGATGTTAGCTTTTTTTGCCACAATTGGACTTAATGCTAATTTACTTAGCTTAAAAGCGGGTGGTAAAACGCTACTTATCTTCATCTTCGTAGTTATGGGTTTACTGCTAGTGCAAAATACTGTCGGTATTGCTTTGGCAAAGTTATTGGGGCTCGATCCATTGATGGGATTATTAGCCGGTTCCATTACATTGTCGGGTGGCCACGGTACCGGTGGTGCTTGGGGGAAAGTTTTTACCGAATATTATGGTTTTAAGAGTGCGACTGAAGTAGCAATGGCTTGTGCAACTTTTGGTTTAGTATTTGGTGGATTAATTGGAGGTCCGATAGCGCGCTTCTTGGTTCGTAATATGAAAACACCAGTAGCTAGCCAGAATTCTGACGATGATAAAGAAATTCCTATGGCATTTGAAAAGCCACAAACAGGACGAGTAATAAGTTCTTTAGTGTTAATTGTCAACGATCACCGAAAACTGATCCACTTTTTATCTAAATCCGATCAATCAAAATTGATCCACTGTTTTACTCAGTTATTGCTCCTGAGCGCCGCTTATCTTTCAATCGGTAGCTTTCACCGCTTAATTGCAGTACATACGAATGATGAAGTAAACGATCAAGCATAGCGGCAGTTAATGTTGCGTCATCAGCAAAAGCACTTGGCCATTGCCCAAATGATAGGTTACTCGTCAATATGACACTGCCATGCTCATAACGCTTGGCAATCACATTGAAAAACAGGTTTGCTTCTTCTCG
>NZ_AUCC01000088.1 GCF_000429565.1 Arsenophonus nasoniae DSM 15247 | reverse complement strand
AATAATGTTAATAGTTCCATCCTTTGACCATCTGTTGAAACGGTTATAAACGGTTTTCCATGGGCCGTAACGTTCAGGTAAATCACGCCATGGGGCGCCTGAACACAGTATCCAGAACATGCCGTTGACGATTTTGCGATGTTCTGCCCACGGCCGACCGACCCGCGAAGATGTCAAAACGGTTGGCAACAAGGGCTCAATGATTGCCCATGCTTCATCAGAAAGATCGTAGCGAGCCATAATTCAAAGTATCGTAGAAACAGATGGATACTATAGCTCAAGCAATTAAGGGACACAGCCTAGTTTCAAGTAAGTAATAGGATTGTTCTTTTTTGTTATAAGTTGCTAACAGCTCTTTTAAAAAAATATAAAACTTCTCTTTCATTTCATTATTATTTTTTAAATTTTCTATTTTGGAGATGTAGATATTTTGAATATCAGTATTATTTATTTCACTTTTTATTTTTTCTGTATATTGAAAAGGAAAAATTCCATTTTTATAATTATCATCACGCTTATATTGTATGTTTTCAGATAACCACTTTCTTTCTTTTCCTAATAAAATATCCCGTATTGTATATTTCATCTCAATTGGCGGGTAAAAATTTTTACTAGCTGCATTAACTTCAGGATTAAAAGAATCAGAGTTATATCTAAAAATTACTTTATCCTTTAAATCAACATTAGTTATATTATTTTTTTCACTTAAATTTAATAAAAATATTGTTAAATATTTTTCTAAGTCTGGTATTTCATCTCTCAATGCATCTTTTTTTTCTTTTAATAAATCAATATTTTTTATTAAGTCAAAATCTTTTTTTAATTGTTTTGCTTCCTCATCTAAATAGTTAATTAATGCAATATTATATTCTTTGGGGTATTTTATATTAACTTTATTTCTTATTGATAAAGGTGACTGACTTTCTTTAATATATCTAGTTAAGCAATCAAAAATAGTTGTTGTATCATATTTTATTTTATCATTTTCATCTATGTAACTATAAATCAACTCAGTATCAATAATATCGTTTATTGATAAATCACCAAAAGCATGTTTATCGGTATCATTAATAGATTTAATTATATTATATATTACGTAAATATTTATTAGGTCATTTGTTCCATTATAATTTAATTTGTTTTTTTCGTAAAATAACTTTGTAATATGATTAATTAAATTAACAACCTCCAATGTCTTTCCTACATTTTCATTGCTTAAATTCTGGTTTAATAAAGAATCAATTAGCTCTTGATAAATTTCTTCTTTTTTAAAATGTAAAGGTGGATTTTTTATATCGGATAATTTTTTATCAATATAATTTTCCATAATAATGGAATAATGTTCTTCAACTTTTTTGTATTCCTCATCTATTAATAAATTAAAATCATTGACTTCAGATAATAATGATTCTTTATCACTCATTGAATTATTTATATTATAAACCTTTTCTTTAAAAGAATTAATTTTATCAACAACTTCTTCTAATGTTTTAGATTCCAAACTAAAACCAGTAATATAAATATGATAAATATGATTACACTGTTCAGATAACAGTAATATGCTGCGATAAATTTCAATATCTTTTTCTTGATTAATAATATCTTTTTTTAAAAATTCATATTCGTTACTTATTTTAGATAAAGATGAATATAAAACCTTATCCTTTTTTATATCAAAGTTAATTTCATTTATTTTATCTTTTAACTCAATATAATGGATACTTTTTTTGATATCATAGAATTGTTTTATATTTTTAATTGAAGTGTCCATAAGGTCAATTAGCATATTAACAGTTACATCTGCTTTATTTTTCGCTAAAGTCACATCTCTAATACTTCTCTTTTTAGCGAGGTTATTGTTTTTAATTTCATCATTCATGTTTATTGAATTATCTAAAGTCAATAATTGATCTTTTATTTTTATATCTTCCTGTTGCAGTAGTTTATTTTCTTTTTGGTAGCTCAGATAGTTATGGGAGTAACAAAGATCAGCAAGTTTATTTATCATCAATATATCCTAAAAAATAATTTGTATTTAAAGTTTTAAATATAGAAAATTTTAACAACTGCGCAACAAATTTAATGCTGTTGTATGAAATATTTATTTTCTTGCGCAAAATTTAAGCATTGACATAATTTTTCATCAACAGCTACATTAAGCAGTTAATCCTATTTATCGATAATTAATAGCTTATTATTTTAAATTTTTTAATATATTGAAAATATTTTTGTATAAAGCTCTATTCATTGGCTAGTTAACTTGAGAAATATAACCATGGCGCTTTTATCATCCTGTATCTGCGCTATAAAGTTCAGCAATCCTTTATCAATTTTAACAATCCAATATGTCTAAAAGTAAATAATAGTAAATAGAGCATTGTGTAGAAAAAACGAAAAGAGCAAAAACCCTTCAAGCTAATCAGTTCCAAAATACTCTACCAAAGACAATCTACTTAGGTTTTTGAGATTGAAATTAATTATTAAGCAAAAAAGCACAATAAATTGACCGCATCAACAAAAAAATCATTTCCATTAATATCATTAAAGCGTTAAATCTTGACATCTACCAATCAGTGCTCAAAGATGAATATAGGTAACCATTTAATGTAGCCACTAATGAAAAAATTATTGCAACAGAGGAAAAGGGGTTATTAGTCGCAAATAATCTGTCAATGGATGAGACTGATAATGAGAGTAAACGATTTGGCAATAATACGATGAACACTTGCAATATCAATGAGAAGAAAAGGAATATGGGGATTAGAACATATTTGTACAATATTATTATATTTGTCGCGCTGTTCTATTCTGGAGCGAGCGCAAAAAGCTATTGTTTAGAAAATACAAATGAGGTTCCTTTTCCTAAAAATAAATTAAATAAAAAAGTTAATGACTCAGATAAATATATACTTCCTGATCGAAGAATCGTTGCTTATTATGGTAATTTTGACTCAAGAAAAATGGGCGTATTAGGCGAGTATTCTCCCTTACAGATGTGGAATAAATTAAAAACTGAAGCTGCACAGTGGAATGCAGCGGATCCAACAACCCCAGCGATAATGGCCTTGCACTATGTCGCCATCGTTGCAAGTAATTATCCAGGTAACGATGGTCAATACATTAACAGAATGAACAAATACCAGATACAAAATGCAATTTCAATCGCTGGTATGGAAAAAGACACCATTTTATTTTTAGACATCCAACCCGGATTGAGTGATTTAAGATACGAGGTGGCAAAACTTCATTCTTATTTAAAAATGCCAAATGTTCATTTAGGCGTAGATCCTGAGTTTATGATGCATAATGGCAATATACCTGGGAAGGTAATAGGTTCGATATCTTCTGTAGAGATCAATTATATTATTGATTATTTATCAAACTTGGTTGAAGAGTTTAATCTACCACCTAAAGTTTTAATCATTCATCGATTCACAAAGAGAATGGTAATTGATTTTGACAAGGTGAAAAAATCGAAAAATGTGCAAGTGGTGTTAAATATGGATGGTTTTGGCGCTCCAGTTTTAAAAAAAACCAAGTATAGCCAAGTAATATCTTCAGAACCTAATGCTATTTATACCGGGATAAAAATATTTTATAAAAATGATTTAATCTCTCCTCCTCACAGACTGCTTTCCAAGCAAGAAATTCTTAATTTAGAACCAAAACCTTTATATATACAATATCAATAATAGCTATTCACCCTTTAGCGTAAATTAAGAAGAGAGCAGCTCACTTCCAACCGCTGACATATTAACAATATGTTTTTCTATTTAAAAAATGATTGAGTTTATATACCATCTCTGTATTTTGATAATTTTTTATCAGACAGATATACGACACCTGTTGTTAAACCTGTATGGTTACATAAATAATATTTTTCGTAAATTTCATGTTTCACCGTTTTTTAACGATAAGTACTTTCAAACCAATGTCGATTATTTAATAAGCTATCCTGGTATTTAATAAAGTAAATAATTTACCGGCACTCGACGAAATATTATTCATCTTTAATGTCGTTATTTTTTGCCATTTATTTTTTGTTACAGACTAACACAATATAACGTAACCCGATGCTATTAAATTATATTTATAACATTATTTTACTCTTTTCCTTTATTAAATTTTCCAAATAGAATCTATTTAACATAAGGTAAATCTATAGCTATAACGACAATCAACTAAAACTTTCCATTTGATAATAAGATAGTAGTATAATGCTCATTTTCATTCGCAATTATTTAACTAATTTTTATAATAGAAGTTAGTTGAAATTTTCAAAAAATCACATCAATTAACTTAACTTAACTTAACTTAACTTAACTTAATTTGTGTAGCATAGTGATATATTAACATTAAGTTTACTATTTAATTTGTTACTATTAATATAATATTTGAAATAGATATAATTCATAGTGTCTTATTATACAGATTTATTGGTATTTTGTTCAGACGTCGATTCAGTTGCTAATCCATTTATTATATGCTCATAAGCATTATCTCTTAGAAATTTAGCTTCATTTTTTATTTGCTTAATAACATAATGGTTATAATGTTGTGTATAAATAGCTTTGGCTTGTTTATCAAGCTGGATTAATTGTTGCAAGTCATTCCAACTAAATAATTTATTAGATGTACCATCTTGATGTTGTAAAGCTTCTTTGATTGTTTTGTTTTCTGTTGTTAGCTGTAAAAAATCGTGTGCACAAGATTTTAATATTTTTTCTTTGGTAGTTGTTGATAGTAATATTTTATGCTCTTTTTGTATCTGCTCTAACCTAGGTATTAAATCATAGTATCCTTGTTGGTTTATTAATTTAATTTCAAGATAGTCAACCCTATATTCACCTAAGGTAAGCATATCTTTTATTATTTTTAGATCATCTAATAATAAACTAGTAGATTGGCGGATAAAATGTTTATTTGGTTGTTCTATAAATCGTTTTTGGCTCTTTTCTACTCTGTCAAATAATTGATTTACTTTATCGAAAACCTTTTTATGTAATGTTTGTGCCGTTAGTAGAGTTTCATTCTGATATGCTTTATTAAGAATCTCTAGAATTATTGACAGTAATTTTGCTTCTGCTAAGATTTTTTGTTGTTGTAGCATAGTATTAGTAGCTACTTTAACAATAGTATTAAGTGTATTAGTCGTTGTTGTTGATGGTGTTGCTTGATTGGTGTCAGTAGCGGTTTTTTTAGCTATATTTTTCGTTAACTCATCAAAATTTAAACGTTTATCAGATGAATTTTTAGCTTCTTTAGCACCTAAAAATTTTACTTCTTGCACCTTACTTCTTATGCGGATAAAGGCTCCATAGATAGTCGCTGGAGCCCCAATTACGGCAGGTACAAAGCCTACCGGCGCACCAACGCCAGTCATTGCACTTAAAGAACTTAATGCCATCGCTGACTGCCCAATAGCCGTTACAACTCCATACTCCAATCTTTGCTTAGAATTATAATGTATTTTGCGATCTGCTATCTCTTTTAATTGAGCAATATTTTCTTTAATAATCTCTTGTTGTTGGTTGTTTTCTAATAAAGTACGATTTTCTTGCAGTAACTTATCCCGTTTATATCCAGCAATGGTTTGAGAAATTCCATAGGTTGTCATCATTATTTGGGCTGGCAAAAGTAGAATATTGCTTACCATTGCTGCCGAATCACTAGCTACTTCTGCTGCCTGGATCCCTTGTGATAACAATAGATCTGCAATTGATTTTGCAGACAAGCCAACCATTCCAGCCGTCATCAAACTCATCGCCGCAGCTTGTAATGGAGAAGAATTGCGTTCAATTCTAACGGCAGGAAGTTCTTGTTTTATACGTTGATACTCGTTAGTTATATACCGTATCTTAGCTGTGCAATAATCCTGTTCTTGCAAGTACTTCCAAGCAGCACACATTTGCTGGATATGTTCGCTATTTTCTTGTTGATTTTCACCTTGTAACCAATCAATCCAAGCATCAAAAAACTGTTCAACTTCTCTTTCAATGAGTTTCTTGTCGATATTATTTGCAACATTAATTTGCTGTAGTGCTTTTAATATTTCCTGTTTTTTTTCCTTAATTTCTTTTATAAATGAGGGATAAATATCCTGAAAATTTTCTATTGATTCATCAATAGCACCTTTAGCACCTATTCCAACCAAAGGTATAGCGGGTAGTAATATACCTAACGATAATAATGCTTGTTGAAATTGTGGTAAGATTTGTCCTGTCGCCCCAGTAAATTCATCAATACCATCAATAGAACGTAAGTAATGATATGCTGAACTTGCTATTTTTTTACAAGAAGTTTTTGCACTATTTAATATATTTTTTTGTTTATCTACTGCATTTGGCTGGATAAAGATAGAAGGTGTAGATTCGTTATCTATATTTTGATTAGAATTACTGACATTATTTATCATAGAAGAAAAAGTTGATTGTTCTATATTATATTTAGCTTCTGGAATCTTTTCCAAAGAATTAGTTGGGTTATTCGAATTTGCAAAAAAGACAGTAGAAGGAGAAAGCATATTAATATCTCATAAATGTAAATGATACTGATTACCAATATCATTTATCATATCAATTTTTTTTATCCTAATGGTAGCTTTTTATTGGTAACTTTTAGTTTTATCACATTAATTGTAAAAAATTTAATTTGGCTAGAATAGAATGTTTTTTTAGACAACAAAAGCATAAAAAAATTTTTTAGCAAAATAAAATAATAAAAAAACGCCTTAATAGATAAAATAATAATTTTTTCGACTTTTATTGTACCTTTAATTACATGAAATGGATGAATAATAATTATTCTAATTGAATTATTATTTACTTCATTAACAATAAAAACCGAATAATTTTAAGGGCTATTTTATGAAAAAACCATAATAATAATGAATAGAGTAGTAATAACACCTATACTTTATTTTCTGTGAAAATTTTATTTAATAAACATGAATAATATTAAGATATGGTAGCGTTTATTTTTATTCCTCTTAATTAAGTTTCGTTATTATATTGTATCAATAGGGTATGATAAATTTATTATTTTTCATTAACATTAGTAGACCAGCAAAGACTACTCTGCTGTTTTTTTAGTCAGCTAACAGATAAATTTGGACTGCCACTAGCAAGTCTTCCCTTTTTGAAAATACAAGTATGTTCGCCAGCAACGATAGCAACTATTATTTTAACACTCCAATGTAGTGCGCCAAATTTATTGCTTCCTTCGCTATAATATAATTGGTGATATTTATGATGAACAAGGTATTCCACCTAGCAATATGATACTAACATGACAAAATGATCACCTAATGCAAAATTATTAACCGGTGATCATTGTTTAGTGCAATAAAATTGGTGTTATTTGTGCTTGGGTTATTATTGTATTTTCAAAATTAGCATAAAAACCTAACCTAGCAATGATGATAACTATCATTAACCTAGTTTTAAATTAGTTAGCAATTGTTGCATGTTCTATTTTGCAGTTTTTAACCATAATTGAAAATAAAATTAAAGATAAAATATCTAATGGTATACCACCCCTAAATTCTGGAGAAAAATCAATGGAAAATAATCTTATTAATTCTCCCCTTTTCCGTCAACAAGCCTTTATCAACGGTCAATGGGTCGATGCTGACAAACATTCAACATTTAATGTTATCAATCCTGCTAATGGTGATGTAATTGCTAAAGTCAGTGATTTAGGCAAAATCGAAACACAAAATGCAATTGCTGCCGCTGACAAGGCATTACCCACCTGGCGAGCGATGAGCGCAAAACAACGCAGTCAAATTTTAAATAAATGGTTTTATCTGATTATGGAGAATCAGTCCGCCTTAGCAGAAATATTAAGTCTAGAGCAAGGTAAATGCCATAGCGAGGCAATAGGTGAAATAACTTATGGCGCTAGTTTTATCCAATGGTTTGCGGAAGAAGCAAAGCGAACCTATGGTGAAACGATCCCTGCTCCTGTCACTGATTGCCGAATAATGACCATTAAACAAGCTGTTGGTGTTGTAGCTGCTATTACGCCGTGGAATTTTCCCAATGCCATGATCACCAGAAAAGTTGCACCTGCCCTGGCAGCCGGCTGTACCGTTATTCTAAAACCCGCCGCTGAAACACCGCTGTCGGCTTTAGCATTAGCCGTACTTGCTGAAAAAGCAGGTATTCCAGCCGGTGTTTTGAATATTGTACCTAGTACCGATGCAAAAACGATTGGTTCGGTTATGACAGAAAGCCCCATTGTCCGCAAATTAACTTTCACTGGCTCAACACAGGTGGGTAAATTATTAATGGCACAGTGTGCTAATACCGTCAAAAAGGTCTCATTAGAGTTAGGCGGTAATGCACCTTTTATTGTTTTTGATGATGCGGATTTAGAAGCCGCGGTTCAAGGTGTATTAGCAGCAAAATTTCGTAATAGTGGACAGACTTGTGTTTGCGCTAATCGTATCCTGGTTCAAGCTAATATTTATGATGAGTTTGCAAAACGGCTTAGTGCAGCAGTAAAAACTCTGCGCATCGGGCCGGCAAGTCAAAAAGATGCACAACTCGGCCCGTTAATTAATCAGCAAGCAATCGATAAAGTAAAACAACATATTACAGATGCTATCGAGCTAGGTGCACAGCTATTAACCGGTGGCAATGTTGCTTCACAAGGAAAGTTATTCTTTGAACCAACAGTATTGATTAATGTAAATAATCAAATGAAAGTCGCTAAAGAAGAGACATTTGGTCCATTAGCACCACTATTTAAATTTACTGATGAATCAGAAGCGATTCAGTTAGCTAATGAAACCGAATTTGGCTTAGCCGCCTATTTTTATTCACGCGATATTAGTCGCATCTATCGTGTTGCTGAAGCATTAGAGACAGGTATGATTGGTATCAATGAAGGACTTATCTCTCACGAAATGGCGCCTTTTGGTGGTATTAAACAATCAGGACTTGGGCGCGAAGGTTCCCATTATGGCATCGATGAGTTTTTAGAAATAAAATATCTCTGTTTTGGTAATATTAAAGCGACTATATAATTTAACGTAATGAAATATTAATATTTTTTATAAAGAATGAAAATTTGAGGGTAATGTTAACTAATAAAATTTGTTTCATTATCCTATTTAATGTTAATTTTCTATTTACTTTTTATATCACTAATCATATAACTTTATAATTATTTATTATATTAAACTTCAGTTTAATAAAAACAATAATTTTGAGTAGTCTATTTTGCCATTAAATTTAAATTATTAACAAATTTTGACATCGTTTAGTTAACATCTATAATTTATAATTAAAGATAATATCTGATATAATATTATAAAATATATCAGGTGCTTTGATAATATTATCATGTATATAAAATCGAATAGTTAATTTTGTATTAATAGGATCTTATAATGTTTTTACCTTTCCTCATCGCTTTTCTGGTTACTATTTCACTTATTTTCAAACAGAGAAAACTAAGTTATCTACTTTTATTAATGCTGTTTATTATAACTATTTTATTATTTAAATATCATGCAACCGACAATATTAATCTATCTTTTTAGTTAGAGAATTATGATGAAAACACTATCTTCAACAAAAATCATTTCTAACCTAAATATCCTAGGATTATTAGGAATATGTGCGATATTAATTGTTGCGTTCTATTATCAAATTATATTACATGAAATACCATGTCCACTATGCTTATTACAACGAGTGGGCATTATAATGATAGGCATCGGTTTTCTATTTAATCTTATCCTTGGCATTAATCAGCGCCATTATAGCATAATTATTTTTAGTTCTATCACCACATGTATGACGGCAACCCGACAAGTGTTAATTCATATTCTGCCAGGTGATCCTGGATATTACTCCACCGTCTTCGGTTTGCATCTTTATACTTGGTCGTTACTTTTCTCTTTAGCTATTATTCTATTCATTTCAGTATTAATGTTATTCAATACCGCTGAAATACAAGTCGCAAAATCCCCTGCTAGAGAAATAGCAATTTATTTATGTTTTTAATATTCGCTAACCTTATATCCACCATACTGGAGTGTGGGCTAACACAATGCGTTGATAACCCCACGTTTTATAAATTATTAAATTAAAAATTTAATTTATTATCTATTGAAAATCCACGACTTTTTAACTCAGCCCAAAAACTACAGGTAAGGTTTAAAAGAATAAGTTTTAGGAAAAGTAAGAAGTTTTTTTGTAATAAGAGTTTAACAATAAACAATGACTACAGCGGCAGCAACTAAACTGGGGCTATACGCCCCAGTTCGTCATTAATACTGCGTGAAATATTGCTGGATTTTCTTCGGATCTTTTGTTTGTGTCAGTGCCAACATAAGTAGCACTCGGGATTTATAGGGGCTAAGCGTTCCAGACGCAATGAAACCGTGTTTGTCATCATCAATTTCACCGTTACGTGTGGTTGGCCCGGAAGAAACACGGGAGGAACGCACCACGACCAGCCCTTTTTGGGCGGCATCGGATAGCGTATTTAATAAGGCATGGGAGATATTGCCATTGCCTACGCCCGCGCTAACAATGCCCTGATAGCCGTTATCAATAAAGGCCTTGGCTGGAATATCAGACGCATTAGCGTAATTGTAGACAATACCCACCTCTGGCAGTTGGGTCAGCTTGCTGACGTCAAACGGTGTTTGTTTAGTGTGCTTTTGCGCAGGCGTCCGGGTATAAGTGACTTTGCTGTCGGAGACAGACCCCAAAGCGCCATAATTGATTGACTGGAAGGCTCCCAAATTCTCAGTATTTAATTTCGTTACATCCCGTGCATCAAGTACCTTGCCATTCATCACTAGCATCACACCCCGCCCGGCGCTGTCCGGTGACGCTGCCGTCACGATTGCGTCGTACAAATTTGCCGGTGCGTCAGAGCTAAGTGCAGTCACCGGACGCATCGCACCTACCAGCACTACAGGTTTCTCACACTTCACTGTCAGGTTTAGAAAATAGGCAGTTTCCTCAATGGTATCGGTACCGTGAGTAATAACAAAACCGTCGGTGCCAGAACACTGCGCGTTTATTTTTTGCGCCAGCTTGAGCCATACCGTCGTATCCATATCCTGTGAGCGAACAGTAACCACCTATTCA
Source organism: Arsenophonus nasoniae DSM 15247 (assembly GCF_000429565.1). Lineage (GTDB taxonomy): Bacteria > Pseudomonadota > Gammaproteobacteria > Enterobacterales > Enterobacteriaceae > Arsenophonus > Arsenophonus nasoniae. The sequence goes on along the minus strand of NZ_AUCC01000088.1, from coordinate 590 downwards.
CCTTTAACATTGGCGATCTGCTTTATTTGCGGCACCAGCGACACTAGCTGATCGATTTTAATTGTCCCGGGTGTATAACTGGCTTTGACCGGTGACTCACCGCTGCCTGCGATAGTGCCGCCGGTTGCCAGGACAGTAATATTAGGTAGTGCGAAGGCTGAACAAGAGCAGGAAACACCGAAGGCTAGTACCAGAAAGCTGATTTTCATTTTCGTTTTCATTTTACTATTCCTTAAACAATGAAAGTGCCGCTTCATCATAGAACGTAGCACGCTACGCGTGAGCGGCGCAGCGGTGCTGCTTCGGGGATGTTAATGAGTTGAGTACTGTTTTATACTCTGCAGTAGGTTAATTTTTTTCAGGGATTCATCTCGATGGCTCGCAATAAATCTCCCAGAAAGCGTAAACCGGTTAAATCAGGCAGGCTGCCCGTCACTTCACGTGCCACAGCGCCTGTTTATCCGAAACGTTTTATGATCTCTCTCCCACCCGAAAATGATGATGACAGACCGCCTGAATTTTTTTATGACACCCTAAAAGAAGCCATACGCCACTGCGTCCGACTCGGCCCCCAATTTTTTCTCGACACG
>NZ_AUCC01000087.1 GCF_000429565.1 Arsenophonus nasoniae DSM 15247 | reverse complement strand
GCTTAATTATAAGCTATAAATCTCTACAGTTTTATTAGACCACTACAGCTGGAATCGGGTTGAAAAATTTGTTGATGCGTGGAAAAAATCCGGCTTCCGTATTGTTGGTCATCTCGTTTTCAAGAAACGTTATACGTCAAAAACTGGTTTTTTAGGGCACAGCCACGAAAATGCTTATCTGCTGGCGAAAGGCCGTCCTGTGATGCCCGTCAAGCCAATGAGAGACGTACAGTCATGGCAATATACAGGCAATCTTTATCATCCAACTCAAAAGCCTGTCAGTAGTTTACAGCCACTCATAGAATCTTTTACGCAACCTCACGCAATTGTACTCGATCCGTTTGCGGGTTCTGGCTCTACCTGTATTGCTGCTGCGCTTTCCGGACGGCGTTATATTGGTATTGAGCTTCTTGCTGAATATCATGCCATTGGTCAACAACGTATTGCTGCTTTGCGTACTCGTCGTGTTGCTTAAAGAGAAAATAAAGGGCGGTCTATCCGCCCAGTTATTTTATTATTTATCTTTTTTAAAATCCGCAAGGCTGATAACGGGTGCTTTCCTTCTTTTCTTTTTGCGTGGTTTTATAACCGGAATATTATTATCATAAATAAACATAACAGGATCATCATTTTTATTCTTAATTTCAATCTTCTCAAAATGAATATTTTCCCCATGAAAATAAAGATTAACGCCTGAAAGAAATTCAATGTCATAAAATTGCAATTCTTCAATCGCCTCACAAATTGCCTTCTTAAGACTTTGTTTATTCCAACGACCCGTAAATTTTATCCTCATTCATTTTTACCGATTTTATTTTCTGATAATGTCGATAAATTTTTCTGGCATAGTGGAAACGATTTTTAATTGAGGTATTGGTATTTCGCATTCCCGCGTTATACATACCAACGGCTAACCAATTTTTACCGTAAGTAGCAAAGTTACGACTTAAAATCATTACCCCAATATGAATATTTAAACAAGGATGATTGATTAAGTCATTTTCAGATAATGTAGGATATTCTTTTTTAATGGCGTTGAAGGTTTTGCTATTAATTTGCATCACCCCTAAATCAAACGAGCCATCTTTATTTTTGTTTTTTGCCTGGGGATTAAAGTTTGATTTTTGTCTGGCAATCGCTCTTAAATAATCGGGGTCAATTTGATAATAACTTCCTGCTTTATCAAAGCAATCGGCAAGCGATAATTTTGAGATAACAAGACAAAATAGCCACAGTAAATTTTTAATTTTCATCACGTCGCTCTTTATTCAAAAACAGAACAATTCGGCATATTGTCGCCCCTATAAAGCAAAAAGATTTTTTAAAGATATTCCAATTATCATTTTCAACTTTATCTCCCTCAATCCGCTTTTTCTACCACTAACTTACATACCACACGCAAAATATATATTTTGTTTTAATTATATGAAATATATTATTTTTTTATTGAATTATATATTTTTATTTATTAAATATAGAATCTATATAGATTCCAATAAGAATCTTTATAGCATCCTTATGTTTTATATAAATATTATATTAAAAGACTCTAATAAGAGTCCCTTGAGATTCTTAAATGATTCTTTTGTTTTTTTAATTAATATACTGATTTTACCGCATAATTAATTTATTTAAAAAGATAGATTCTATATAGACTCTTATTAGAATCTTAAAAGATTCTTTATTAAATTGTATTTTAATGTAAAATAATATTCATTATATAATCATTAAGGTTCTTTTTCATGGAAAAAGTTAAAAACAAATATCGCTTATCTTTACCCATACCTGATTCTATTCTGAAGCAAATAGACGAATTCGTTGAAGATAAACGCACCGATGGTGAACCTAATTCTACTTCAAATCGCACTGTTATTGCGATGGAGATGTTAAAAATTGGTTGCCTTGTTATGCAAAAAAGAAAGGCGAATAAAGACAATGAAGAACCACAAATTACGCTAGATGATAAACTTGCTTTAATTGCTCAATCCGTTTTAAAGATAGAATTTATGGAAAATCTTTTGTTTTATGCAACGAAGAAAAATCAAGAAAAAACTTCATTATATATGTCAGATGAAAATCATAAAAAGTATCTGGAAGAGATAGAATATAAGCTGAGTTATTTTTTTAAACGGAAATAATATCTTTGATAATTTGGATAAAAATTTAAAATAAGGGAGGGGTAAAAGAATGGAAAAATCTATTGAAAAAATCATCTATGCATCAAGATGGTTATTATTTCCTGTCTATATTGGGTTGTCATTTGGATTTATTTTACTCACTTTAAAATTTTTTCAGCAGATAAGTGATGTCATCCCAGAACTTTTTACTATTTCCGAATCTGGATTAATATTAAAAGTTTTATCACTGATTGATATTGCGTTAGTTGGTGGGCTTTTAGTTATGGTTATGTTTTCAGGTTATGAAAACTTTATTTTAAAAATGACCATCGATGATAAACATCAAAAATTAAGTTGGATGGGAAAAATGGATGTTAATTCCATTAAAAATAAAGTGGCCTCATCGATTGTCGCCATTTCTTCAGTTCATCTTTTACGACTTTTTATGGAAGCAGAAAAAGTGGCGGATAATAAAATAATGTGGTGTGTTATTATCCATTTAGCTTTTGTTGTCTCTGCATTTGGTATGGCTTATATTGATAGAATGAGTAAAAATTCTAAAGGCTAATTTTTAATTACAATTCCCCTTGAGATAGTTCATGCAAAATAGTCAATTTCAATCACCGCAATCCCTTGAAGGTGTTGTTGAACGCGTCACTTTTCATAGTGAAGCTTCTGGTTTTTTTGTCATTAGAGCTAAGGTTTCCGGACATAAAGATTTAATTACTGTAACGGGTAATACTGCTTCTATTACTGCAGGGGAATATATTGAATGTATGGGTATCTGGCTTAACGACGTTAATTATGGTCTACAATTTAAAACCAATCATATAAAAACTATTATTCCTACCACTCTGGAAGGCATGGAAAAATATTTAGGTTCAGGGATGGTCAAAGGGATAGGCCCCGTTTTTGCCAAACAACTTATCAAGTCCTTTGGTGCCGATGTTTTTGATATTATTGAACACCACCCTGATAAATTACTTGAAGTTGAAGGCATTGGAAAAAAACGCCAGCAAAAGATTAGTTCTGCCTGGGCAGAACAAAAAGTAATCAGGGAAATTATGGTTTTCTTACAATCTCATGGGGTCGGAACTTCAAGAGCCGTTCGTATATATAAAACCTACGGTGAATCGGCAATTTCTAAAGTACGCGAGAATCCTTATCAACTCTCGATTGATATCTATGGTATTGGGTTTAAAACAGCAGATCAAATCGCACAAAACCTAGGCGTTGATACACAATCTCTGATCCGTGCTCAAGCCGGTATCCGGCATGTTTTACAGGAATTGTCTAATCAGGGACATTGTGCAGAAGAACAAGAAGCATTAATTAATAAAACCCATCGCCTACTGAATATTCATGAAGACATTATACGCCAGGCCATTGAGATTGAATTAACAGAACGCCGGCTGGTTTTACAATCAGTTGAAAATGAAATCTGGGTATTTCTGTCGTCATTGGCTTTTGCTGAACAAGGCGTTGCGGGTCATTTAAAGCGCTTGATTTCTGGAAAACTTCCTTGGGATAATATCGCCCTTGAAAAAACCATTCCTTGGGTTGAGAAAAAAAATAAGATAATGCTATCCGACTCGCAAAAGACCGCTATCGAAAAAACCTTAAACAGCAAGGTGAGTGTCATAACAGGCGGGCCTGGCGTTGGTAAGACTACAGTGATTAACAGTATCCTAGATATTATAAAAACTAAAGGAATAAAACCGACGCTTTGTGCGCCAACTGGACGGGCTGCTAAACGATTGAGTGAATCAACCAGAGAAAATGCCACTACGATTCATCGTCTTCTGGATTTTGATCCCTCACAATTTGATTTTAAACACAATGCTGATAACCCTATTGATACTGAATTACTGGTTGTTGACGAATCCTCAATGATTGACATTGTATTGATGAATAAATTGTTACGGGCATTACCTGACCATTCAGCGTTGCTGTTGGTGGGGGATATCGATCAGCTACCATCGGTAGGACCAGGGAATGTCTTATCTGATGTTATTCACAGTCAGCAAATCCCTGTTAGTCGATTAACCGAAATATTCCGGCAATCAGCTTGTTCTAAGATTATCACCAGTGCTCATGCTATTAATATGGGACGTTTCCCTGAAATTGTAAAAAAAGGTGAGGAAAGTGATTTTTTCTTTATTCATTCTGAAGATATTGAAGATATCAAAAATAAACTTCTAAATATTATCTTACATCGATTACCGATGCGGTTTGGATTTGATCCTGTCAGGGATATCCAAGTATTAACTGCAATGAATAGGGGCGGAATTGGTACGCATAGTATTAATGACATGTTACAATCTCAGCTTAATAATAATGACATTTCCTCGAAGGTGACACGTTATGGCCGGACGCTTTCTTTGGGTGATAAAGTTATTCAATTAGTGAATAATTATGATAAAGATGTTTTTAATGGTGATATCGGAATTATTACGTTAATTGATACGGTTGAATCGGAAATGATCATCGATTTTGATGGCAGAACAATCCGGTATGATTTTAATGAGCTTGATGAGATATCCTTAGCTTATGCAACAACCATTCATAAGAGCCAGGGCTCTGAATATCCTTGTGTTGTGATTCCGATAGCCATGCAGAACTATCTTATGCTTGAACGGAATTTGATTTATACCGGGGTCACCAGAGGTAAAAAAATGGTGGTTATCATTGGACAAAAGAAAGCACTTAGTCTCGCTATCAACAAACAGAACTCGATTAAACGAAAAACATGGTTATTAGCACGGTTAAAAATCGCGTTCAATGAATCATAGTACTGTTTTCAAAGAAGATTCTTTAATAAAATCGTATTACCCCTCATTTAGAAAAAATGCCGCCGATATAGAGGGATGCTGGATTATCTGACAATTATTCCTAATAATATTCCAACAGCACTAAAATCAGCATCACTAAATGTTGTGTTGGCAATACCAACATTTCCAAGTATAGGTAATAAGAATACAGGCAGGAAGGTAATTAATAAACCTTGAGCAAAAGCGCCTAAAATAGCCCCTCGACGTCCACCAGTTGCATTCCCGAATACTCCCGCTGCTGCGCCAACAAAAAAATGAGGAACGACCCCTGGAATAATCACAGTCATATTAAGTGTATACAAGATGAACATACCAATAACACCTGCTGTGAAACTACTTAAGAATCCAATAAGAACAGCGTTTGGCGCATAAGGGAAAACAACCGGACAGTCTAATGCAGGTTTTGCATTTGGTACTAGTTTATCTGAGATCCCTTTAAATGCTGGCACAATTTCAGCTATCAGCATACGAACACCTTGTAGAATAATATAAACCCCGGCAGCGAACGTAATAGATTGCATTAGTGATAACATAAATCCACTTTTCCCTTCGCTTATTTCTCTGACCTGTTCATCTCCGGCAAATAAACAGGTAATAAGAAAAATAATGGCCATAGTAAAAGATATGGCAACGGGTGTATCGCGTAAAAATAGTAGACTTTTAGGTACATTCATTTCTTCTGTAGAATGGGCTTTATTCCCAAATTTACTACCAATAAAACCCGCTAATACATAAGAAATAGTTGAAAAGTGACCAATAGCAACATCATCGGATCCTGTGATTTTTTTCACATATGAATAAGCGATGGCAGGGAAGAACACCATACAAAAACCGACTACTAAGGAACCAATCATCACCAACATAGACCCTTCAAAACCAGCCGTCGCCAGAATAACCGCAACCATCATTGACATGAATAAGGTATGGTGACCCGTTAAGAAAATAAATTTCCAAGGCGTAAAACGAGCAATGAAAATATTAATAACCATAGAGAAAAACATGATCATCGCCATTTCTTTACCAAAAGATTTTTGTGCGATAGAAACAATGGCTTCATTATTCGGTACAACGCCATGAATATTAAATGCAAGTTGGAATATTGCTGAAAAATAACCTAATGAATTAACAACTAACCCTGCCCCAGCACCCAGAATAACAAACCCCATAATGGTTTTTACGGTACCTTTAATACATTCAGTGACGGTTTTTTTTGTATGATTAATCCAATTAATGCGATAGAACCGACCAGAATAGCTGGTTCAGATAACACATCTTGCATCAGGAAACGAAAAAATGTCATATTGCCCCCTACAGCACCCCTAGTTCAATCAATGCAGCTGATATACGTTCTTTCATTGCAGTTTTATCTATCATATTGTTTAACGAGACAATTTTTCCATTCACATCTTGTGCAACCAATTGTTCTGCAATATCAGCCGTACCGACAAAAATATCGCTTTGAGTTCCTTTTGCTGATCCTAAATCAACATGATCAACATTAGCTTCGATGCCAAGGTCTTTCAGGATCGTTTTAATGCTCATTTCCATCATCAGACTAGTACCTAAGCCATTTCCACAAACTACGGTGATTTTCATCATACTATCCTTATTTTTAGTCTATTAGTTAGTATTTGCTGATGACAGATAAAATATCCTCTATATTATCTGCATTCATTAACTTCTCTACGTCATGTTGATTATCAAAAAGCTCTGAAAGTTGAGCGATAGCGTCAATATGACTATTGCTGTCTGTTGCTGCAAGAACAAAAAGTAATTTGATGGGATCATTTTCATTTACATCGAAATTAACCCCATTTTTGATTACAGTTAGTCCTAAAGAAAGTTTATTTACGCCATCTTCCGGTCTGGCATGAGGCATAGCGATGCCAGGTCCTACAACATAATATGGCCCAATAGATTTGTGAGATTGAATAATTGCTTCCACGTATTGGGGTTCAATTGAACCATTATCAATTAATGGCTGACAGGATTTGATTACTGCATCACCCCAATCTTTTGTATTTTGGAGCACTTGAACAACATCAGAGGTTAATAATGTTTTTAGCATCTCTTTTCTCCCGAAGATGCAGACTTCATTTGTTTAGAAATTAGGTTTTAGTAACCTCAATATTATGCGAGCAAAGGACTGTATTATTAGTTAACTATCGATCATTTATACAATATCTGTCAAATCAGCTTTTAGCTACTACACATTAACGCAATGAGTTAATCACCGTACTCTTTTTCTTTAATTTTTTGTTTTTCTTCATGATGCAAAATATTGACTTCATCGTTATCTAATCGTTTAGATTCTTTATCGGAGTCTACCTCATCTATCGATAGATTGTCTTCGGTTGGCAAGGAAAATTCATCGGCATTCATCAATCTTTCAGCATCAACATTCTCAGGTAATTTGCTCTCTTCATCTTTAAGTAATGTATCATTGATGTCAAGGTTTAACGCTTTGTCCATATCAATGGAAAGACTTTCTTCTACTGTAGTTGCCAATTCGTTAAATTTCTCTTTTTCCTGCGTAATTTCTACTACGATGGTAGTATCAGTTTCTTTTTGTTGTAGTACGCCTGGTAACTGATTAGTCTGATAGGTTTTGGGTTCGACACTTTCATCGCCCTTCTGGAGGATAATGTACTTACCCTCTTTAGCACCCTGATAGCGGGCTCTTTCAAAATCAATATTGCCCGTATAAATCCCCACCGGCAAATGGTAGTTGCCGCGGTGAATACCATTTTCATTAACAACCGGCAATAATATTTCAGGGGGTTTATTGAGTGTGCTTAATCTTCCTGCCTCTGCGATTATGGTGTCTACTTTTTTCGCTAATGCGGTTTGGGTGATAACTTTACTCTGTTCCCACAAGGTTTTTTCACTCACTGCGCGTTGGTCATCCTGACGTTTGATAAAATCATGAGCTGAAAAGCGCTCACCGCTATGGGTTTCAATGTGCTTTATCCATTTTTCGGCATCGTCCAGATAAACCTGAACATGGGCTTTACTACGTGAGAATTCGACATAGGTATTATCCAGCGCGGCCAGTTTCGCTTTGTTGTCACTCGCCCCATCATACACAATCACATAAGGCACGGATGCACCTTGTGAAGCATAAGCGGTAACGGCATAGGTATAATCAAGATGCCGGTCGCTCATCTCTTGATTGGGTTGATAGGTTAATGTCTTGCCATTAAAATCAAGTAACAAGGTATCGCCTTCAATTTTTTTCACTATCCCTATCTCATTATTTGCCGCCATGCGTTCTTTATCGGTAACGGTTAGCCTGATTTTTTCACCTGGACTGACGGTTATCGTATTCGCTTGATACAGTGTAACGGTATCCGGATTAAGGGTCATAACTGACAGATAATGCTCCTGCTGATTGTCGGACTGATAAAGTGAAAGGGTGCCATCTGATGACGTTTCGTTAATGTGATAATAGGTTTGATTGATTTTAGCAATGTTTCCGGTGTTTATTTGCCAAAAATCCACGGTTTTGAGGTCAGCGGCAGCGTGATTAATGCGTTGCAAGGTGGGGATAGTCAGGCTTTGCTTGTCATCCGGATAAAGTGTTTGGTGAATCGCTTCATTAATCGCGGCTCGGTCACGGTTTAATGGCGTGACAATCAGGGTATTATCCTGTGCGTCTTTTGTTCTACTAGTGAAATCTTTTACAATTGTGGTTATTTTTTTCTCCTGCGTTTTCCCTTTAAGGTCAACCACTGAATGGGTGGGGGTATCGCTACTTTTTATCCGCGTAATGGTATCTGGCGGTACGCTGTTAATGACGGCTAGCGATTGTTTGATGTTGCCCGCTATTACCGCTTCGATTGCCGGTTTTAATTCCGGATTTTGTCGAACAATTTCCCGCATCACTACGGTGTCTGCGGCACTGCGCTCTAGCGTTACTTTAAATGGTACGCCACTTTCAAAAGACTTAAGTTGTTGCCGGTCGCCTGACAGTACAATACGCCCTGATTTTTCAGTAATGGTTTTTAGTAAATTAGCATAAGTTTTATTGCCTATCATTGAGCTTTCATCAATGATAAACAGGGTATTTTTAAAGTTGGTTTCGGTATTATTTTCATTCAGAAAACTGGCAATGGTTTGTGATGGAATACCGGCTTCTTTAAGTTCTACCACTGCTTTGTGGGTGGGTGCGAGTCCCATTAGCGTGATGTCGGGTCGATTCTGTTTGAGGGATTTTGCCACGGTTTTAAACTGGGTGGTTTTCCCCACTCCCGCATAACCCTGAATGGCGATAATCTGGTCAGAGGAACGCAAGACTTTCTCTGCGGCTTTTTGTTGTCCTTGTGTGAGTCCAGTGGTATCAATAGGCAAATTTTGTTTAATCAGGGGTAACTGGGTATTTTTACCTTTTAAAATCTGTTTAAGTATGAGTGATTCTCTCTCAAAGGTTGATTTTTCAATAAAATTCCCCATCAGTGTGTTAAAACTGCCATCAATAGCGATAAAATCGCCTTGTTTTAACTGTTTTTCAAACTGAGCGGCAATCTGTTCAATGGGTGTATGAGGTAATAACTGAACCGCTTTTGTGATGGCTGCTGCACCATTAAAAAAGACCTTTGAACCGGTTACTTTATCGATAGCAATCTCGATGGCTTTTTGTATATCAGATTGCGGATTTTGTTTTGCGGTCTGGGTATTTATTACCTTATAAAAGTCGATTTTTTCTGCACTGATGGTTTCCATTTTTACATCGTTAAAGGCCATTTTTTTATCAATGGTGGCTTTATCGTGTCCGGTGATGGCAATAACTGTTTTCCCACTGCGCTTAATCTGATTAATCTTGCTATCGTTGAGTTCTCGGTCATTGGTGATAGCAATCACCGTTTTGGTTTTTGATAAGCTCTTTCCTAACGATTCGCAATAATGGTACGCTAATGGGACTTCGGTTTTCGGTGAAAAGGAAAAGGTCTTGCCGTTATTATCTTCAAGGATGACTTTATCCCGAAACAAAAAATTTCCTTTTCTTATCTGGCTAACGGTAAAAGCTTTGCCAGCAGGAATATTGTCACCAAATCGCCCCTCTGATTTTACTTTATCGCCCATCCGCAGTTCTAGGGTTTCGGTCTTATACAGCTGATAGTGATTTGATATTTTATTGATAGGGAGTTGCGTATAACAGCCATCACTATTTAATAAAACAAGGGTGTTGGTCTTTTTGTCGATGTCCTTAATTAAAAAGGTTTTCTTCTGCTCGCCGTTTATTTTTTCTAATTGATTGCCGACCTGATAGGTATTGCGGTTGTTACTGTTTGAGGCATCGAGAAACACCGATTTTCGCGTTGAGATGGTGACAGATTCCGATGGCAACAATCCTTTTTCTATTAATGTGTTACGAACTTTATGCGTTATTTCGGCATTCAGTTTATTACTCGCTGTCTGAATGATAGCCTCCTTGTTGGTGGCGTGTAACCGAGAATAATAGTTTGCCGCGAGCGGTGCTCTGTCTCTTTTGTCCACTTTTTCGACAAAATAAAGCTGTTTGCTGGTATTAACCTGATGACAGTTAATTGTTGGGATAGTGAGGTTACTGGCAATCTCTTTCGTCAATCCTGTCTGTGACCCCACGCCACTATCAAAAATAATCGCGGTGGCTCCGTGGTGGTTTACGGTTTGCAGCAGGGCTTTCATCTTATCCAGCCCTATCTTTTCATTCTGTTCGATGTCTTTTAAGGTCATTACATTCATGTCATTTTTAAGCTCGGCAACCAAATTTTTTTTGGTTGTCACATTTGGCACGACAATAATATGGCGCTGTCGATTTTCCTTCGCCAGCGTCTGAATCTGGGAAAGCGTGCTAAGATGGTGATTTGCGTCGCCTTTTACATTGACAAAATTTACCGCTGCATTATTTTTTACCAGACTGGTTATCAATGGGTTGGTTTGTGTTGAGTTTAATCCACTTTCTTTGGCGTTTAAGCCAGTTATTAGCTGTGCTACGGCGTTTTCTGCTTTTAACTGATGGGCGGTTGTAAAGGCAGTACCTTCTCTATTAACGGGAATTAAATCGCCCTTATCCAAAAACTTTCCGATTTCTGCTCTTAAGCGGTTTATCATGCCCGATTCATAAGGTATCTGATTAATCACCTGCGTTAAGAGTTTGTCATAGGTGAATCTATGGTGATGAATTTCCAGTGACTGAATAGCATTTTTAACGGCTTGTTGCAGCGTGATGTGTTGCTGACGGTCGATTTTTTCATGTATCACCGGTTTAATGATGGCATTTTTATCAAATCCGGTGGCTTGTAACTTTTGTTTCCATTCCTGACGGACGGTTTCAATATTGGAGAAATCTTTTTTCTGGCGGGTGTCTAAAGTGGCTACCATTTTTTGTTTTGCGGTTGCCTTTTCCCCAACCGCTGCAATGATTTCCTTGCGACGACTGGAGAAAATATCGGTGGGTACGCCTTTTATTTCCGATTGGCCGTTTTGACCGGCTGCAACAAACTGATAGCCCTGTCCGGTTAATTCCTCTTTCAAGAACATAAGCACGCCTTTGGCGTGAGCATCGCGGCAAAGGCGCTCTATTTCTAGGCAATTCCCTTCTCGTCTTTTATACTCTGCTCTATGTACATCCCCAGACCTGCAAAACTGCTATTTCAATACGATGACGGATGGAACCTTTTCATCGAAAATAATCACGTGGATGAATGGCAACTACTCTCTGTCGAAAAGATGCTCGCCTGCAGCACCTGCGCTATGGGCGTTCGCCGTTATTGCTGTTCTTCACCTGAATGCTCTCATTCACGCTTCTTTTGTCAAACCTGTAAATCCAAAGCCT
>NZ_AUCC01000086.1 GCF_000429565.1 Arsenophonus nasoniae DSM 15247 | reverse complement strand
TAAAGGTTACTTTTACTTTTCGGGTCATATTTATACCTATAAGATTTTGCTTAATTATAAGCTATAAATCTCTACAGTTTTATTAGACCACTACAAGTACAGGCGTTAGAAAATGCTGGCTATAGTAGTAGGGAAGATCTGGCGTCGGTTGGCATAGTGGCCAGCACTGGCGATGCATTTTACCAGCGCTGGTTAGCGCGGCGAAATTGCACTGAAAGTCGCAATAGCGATCCTTTTTTCTTAGGTTTATCTTATCAGAAGGATTTTGTGGCGACAAAAGTGGCTTATTATCTTGGTTTACGTGGCCCGGCGCTAACGGTTCAAACTGGCTGTTCAAGCTCTCTGGTCGCAGTGCATCAGGCATGCAATGCATTAAGCATGGGTGATGCTGAAATGATGATAGTGGCTGGGGTGAATATCGATCCGGATGCCGTACAGGGGTATAAATGGGCGCCAGGCCACATCTTCTCTAGACAAGGTAGTACTAATCCGTTCAGTGACAATGCGGATGGCACGCTGGCGACCAATGCGTGTGGCGTCGTGATCCTTAAACCATTGGCAGCAGCTCGGCGTGACAATGATCGCATTTATGCCGTTATCAGTGGTAGTGCAATTAACAATGATGGGCAGGATAAAGCGGGATATACCGCGCCTTCTGTTGTTGGCCAGGCAAAAGTGATTAGTTCGGCATTAACCCGTGCCGGAATAACTGCCGATCGAATTGGTTATGTTGAAGCTCACGGCACAGCAACACCGCTGGGTGATCCGATCGAAATTGCCGCGCTTAGCCGAGCATTCTCATCGACAACTCGTAAAACAGGTTTCTGCCATATCTCGTCAGTAAAAAGTCAACTCGGTCATGCCGGTCCAGCAGCTGGTATCTTAGGGTTGATTCGTGCCGCTTTAGCACTCTATCATCAGGTACTGCCTGCTAATGTAGGCTTTCAGCGGGCTAATCCATTGCTAGAAATAGATAAAACACCGTTTACTACCAGTGCCACCAGTCGCTTGTGGAAAAGTGATGCGCTACGCTATGCTGGCGTCAGTAGTTTTGGCATGGGGGGAACTAACGCGCATCTTATCTTGCGTGAGCCGCGCCAAGAAGAGCGCTGTTCGCATTCAGTTAAGCAAGAAGGGCTCTGTCTGGCACCCTTATCTGCCGCTACGCCACAGGCGTTACAACAGCTTATCGTTCAAGTGTTGAATGTCATGCGTACCTCTTCGCTGGATTTATCTACCCTTTGCGCACGTTTATCACTGCATAAACCGCAGCGAATACGCCATCTCGGTATATGGAACGATTTGGCTAAAGCGCAGGCAGAAATGGAAAGTTGGTTAACACAGGGACAAAACAATCAGCAGATATTACGGCGAATTGATAGACTGCAAAATAGCCAGCAGCTATCCCCTGCTCAGGCTCAGCAGTGCCGTGGTTGGTTGCTGGACGAAGAAAGTAGCTGGCCAGTCAACCGGGTCAATAATCATCCTGCAAGCTGGCAGTTTTCTATCACCAACTTTGCCTTTGCACCTTTTATGTTACTTCCTGCGGAGGTTCCAGCAAAGCTAGCCACTAAACAGTGGCGTTACACGCCTTGCTGGCAAGTAGTAGCTCAACCTCAGATGGCGGTCGCTGATCTCTGCCTGGTGATTGGCATATTGCCCAATAATGTAAAGCTGACGGCACGACAGGTGCTGGTATTATCACCAGAAGAAAAACCCGACCAACTATTAAAGCAGGCAGCAAACACCTCAGGAAATGTACAAATTCTGTGGATTTCCTCTGTTGGCGAAAGCGCTGTTGAGCTGTTGTTAAATCTAACTCATGTCATACAGGTAGCTAGCCAGTGCCTGCCGAATCGCACGCTAGAATTGAATCTACTTACCGTCAATGCATTAAGTACGGCAGCGGGGGAAGTTGTTCTACCTGAACAGGCGATGTTAACCAGTGCACTGAATGTTATTATGCAGGAACACCCACAGATACATTGTGCACTTTTTGATTGCTGTGCTAATAGCCCTACTGTCGTTATCGGATATGGTCTGAGTCAGCAGGGCATCGTACATGCATGGCGCAGCAAGCAATGGTTAAAGCTCAGCTATCAACCGCTGGTAGAGCAACCACTACATCAGTTACCCATGCTGTTGCCATCAGGCACTTATGTTGTACTCGGTGGCAGCGGTGGCATCGGCCAGGCTTTAGTGCAGGCAATTGCCGCCATTGCACCACATAGCCAATTTGTTCTTGTTTCACGCCGTGTAAATAAAGACCCGATCAGTTTGCATTTAGCCGGTCAGTGTGAATACGAATCGCTGAGTTGTGATATTACCAACATAACCGAAGTGCAATCACTAACCAACTTGTTGCAAGCGCGTTATAACCATATACAGGGGATTTTACACTGTGCTGGCGTGCCAGCGGGCGCGCTTATTGCCCGTCACCAGTGTGTTGACGATTTCTCTGTTGTTGAGGAAAAAATTCGTAGCTGTGCAGCGCTGGAGATCCTCCAGACACTGGAGCCGCGTTGGATTATCTGCTCCTCCTCTATGTCAGCTATTCATGGTGGTGTTGGGCAGCTCAGTTATGCTTGTGCTAACGGATATTTGGATGCGTGGGTAGCAGCTAAAGCTGCAAGCCAGCAAAATTGTTGCTACCGAACAATCAACTGGGATATTTGGCAGGATGGTGGTATGTCCATTCATCAACTTCCGGCTGGACTGCGTCGCCATGATAATCTGCTGCATTTAAGTATCGGTATCACTCGTCGTGAGGGGGCTGAAATGCTCTATCAAGTCATGAGTTCACCGCAGATCCAGCAGTTAGTCTGCACAACGGGTTTTGCCGAATCCCGCTGGTTTTATCAACAACATATACCATCCCGTCCATCTGTGGTCGCCAGCCCTGATACCACTGATAAATTTTCATTACCATTGATTAGAAAACTGTACGCAGAACATCTTGGTCTTGCTGAGAGTAACAATGACACTTCCTGGGAGAGTATGGGGGGTGACAGCATTCAGGCGCTAGAACTACTGGATGAGTTGAATAACAAATCGCCTCGCCCATTGACGCTGGCTGAATTTATGCAGCTGGATACACCTGAGGCACTTTACCGTTTTATTGAGGATATGGCCAAACCAGCACAGCAGGTCAATAAGGTAGAACTGGCTCAGATCGTTTTACTTCACCCGATTGGCGGAGATCTATTAGCTTATCGGGAAATGTTGAAGATGCTGGATAGTCGGATCGGCGTTATTCAGATCCAAGATCCTATGTTAGGTGGACAGATACTTACCGAAGACACGCTTATTGAACGAGCTGCTGTTTATTGCCACCAAGTATTGCCTCAGCTGAAAGACAACTGTCCTCTGATTATTATGGGATGGTCATTTGGTGCACTGCTAGCCTATCAGATGGCTGCTATGTCGGAACTGCAGAGCAAAAAACCGGTTTTAGTCATGTTAGATCCGCCTGCTGCCAATGCATGGCAAACGCCACCAACAGATGACTCACAACTGCATGGGTTTGCTAAAGAACTGAATTACAAACTGCAAGACATTACTCTGCCACAAGTAAAACTTTTGATGATGGGGGAGGATAGTGATGAATTAGATCTATCACCCTTTACGCAAAATTATGTCGGCAATCTACTACAAGCTTTCAGGCGTAACCTCACTTGCCTGCGTAGTTTCATTCCGAGTTACCCGCCGCGAGTAGTTACCTATCTGATTTATGCTAGTCAGAGTCAACAGGCGATGCAATTCTGGCGTCAGCAACTTAAAACCGCCGAGTGTATTTGTATTGAAGGTAACCACTACTCAATTTTGAACAGCAACAACGGGAAACAACTATTCAGTCAACTAAATCGAATTATTGCCAATGTCATCAACGATAGTGCCGTGACTACGTATTCGCCTACGCTCGAGCAGGCGTTAACCTAACTTGCGAGGGATAAGCCTTGCTTGCAAAACCAATTAATGTTGAAGGGAAAGTGCAAAACAAATCTGACAACATTGATTGGTTATGTAAAGAGTTTTGACCTTTGTGGCAAAGAGTGTGTGCTAGGTGCAGGCTCATAAATCGTACAGAGAAAAGAAAGGCGATTGTTTTTAAAAAAAAGCGTAACGAGAGCAACATTACGCAAGTTGACCCGAAGAGAAACGGTGGAGCAAGATTAAATTTTCGCGAGATATGAAAAATGAATTACTTTTAAGCTGTGATTGATATTGGCCTAATTAATTGTTTTATCGTGTTTTATTTTGTTAGTTATTAGCGATGGTTAGTTAAATGTTCACTTCAATCACAACCGGCTCAGCTATGCCTTTTATTCGCTATTTTGAGGTTGGGATGGCTATCCATTTACCTTGCTTACGTTACTGTTTGATCAATTTTGATATTCGCTGTTATCAGGACGAATTGTTTGCTTATTTTGCTATTCCTTTTCCTCAATCATTGAGTTCGGCGGTGGTTAAACGTCGCGCGGAATATGTTGCAGTACGATATGCAGCTAAAATACTGCTACAAAATGAAGGATGTAATAACCCACCGGGTATTGGGCAGGATCGTGCACCAGTTTGGCCATCAGGATGGTGTGGTAGTCTTTCTCATACCGATGGATATGCTATCGCGTTAGTGACGTCACAGGAAGCAGGCCTGATACCAGGCGTCGATATCGAGACATTCTCTTCGATAACAATAAGAGAGACTGCAAATCTTTTTTCTTCTTTGGATGAACAAGCTCTGCTGGTAGATAGTGGTATTGATTATGAAATCGCATTATTAATTACGTTTTCCGCCAAAGAAAGTTTATTCAAGGCACTTTACCCTGAAGTCAGATATTTGTTTGGTTTTGAAGCAGCCAGAGTTTGTAAAATAGAGATTTTACATCAACGAATTACACTTGAATTGACCCAATCACTGACCGAGTATCGTACAAAAGGTAGCCAGATAACGGGCTATTATGTCTTGCGTCACAATCAGGTTATTACTTTCTTTGCCTGAAATATCTCTTGTTATATCTGGACATAATAACGCTTATCGCTAGGCGTAAGTAGAAGAAATTTTTAGGCGGTATTGATAGAGAGAAGAACCTGATTAAGCGGGAAAAGCAATTGATCAAGATAATATCACTAAAATTTATTTGGTGGCGTTTATGGGACTTTATTATATTTAAATTGAATAACAATAAAGTAATTGAAGATTAAAAGTTACTTTAGCAAATCTATCACCCTGTATGTAACAGTGCCTATAAATATAATCATAAATGTGGAATAAAAATTTGCGTTAATAATTTTATTCAATATAAATCCATAAACCAATTAATCTTTGTAATATGTTATCAATAATAATAGTGAGTTTTTGTTTGAGTTTTTAGATAATTACCAGGATAGGATGATACTATGTTTTTCAAACATCGAATGAAATCTGTTGGGTTGATCTTGTTTATTATTGCCGTCTGTAGTAACGCCACTGCATATACAATTAATGACACTCAGTTGGCTAACATTGTTAAGCAAGAAGAAAAAAAAACTAAATTCTCGTATTGGTGTTGCTATCATTGATACGACTGATAATGTCACTATAAGTTATCGAGGTAATGAAAGATTCCCTCTAAACAGCACTTTTAAAGCGTTGTTATGTGGTAGGTTGTTACACCAGGTGGATAATGGAAAAATCGTATTGACGGAAAGTGTCCAGTTTCAGAAAGAACAACTGGTTACTTACTCTCCTGTGACTGAAAAATTTACCTCTCCTTTATCGATGAACTGGCAACAATTATGCAGTGCAGCAATTAGTTACAGTGATAATACGGCGGCTAATCTCATTGCGGAAAAAATAGGTGGCCCGGCGAGTTTTACCCGTTTCTTACGTACCATAGGTGATTCGATTACCCGGCTTGATCGCTTCGAACCTGAATTAAATAGTGCTATACCGGGTGATATGCGTGATACTACAACGCCAGTGGCTATTAGCCAAACATTACAAAAATTGGTGCTTGGTGATGTGTTGCAGCCTTCATCGCGTCAGCAATTAAGGCAGTGGATGGAAGATGACAAAGTCGCGAATGCGTTATTACGTTCTGTTCTGCCAACACAGTGGAAAATTGTCGATAAAACGGGGTCTGGAGATTATGGCTCCAGATCGATTATCAGTCTTGTTTGGCCAGAAAACCGTCAGCCATTAATCATCGCTATCTACATTACACAAACAAAAGCTACCCTAGCCCAAAGTAATGAAGCTATTGCTCGTATTGGTAAAGTCATATTTTCCGCCACGGATAAGAAAAATTAGTGACATTATTTAAAATGCCTTGTGAGGGAAAGATATATTAGTTATCGCATATTGAATCATTTTCCGTTGTTCACATCCCTTTGTCAGACTAGATTTGGTTTAACGCCTTTTGCTTTTAAAATCATTTTTCAGCTTATTAATTTGTGATGGGTATATCGCTCAAACCTATTTTTTCTTGAGCGATTTGTTGATTAAAAAACGTATGCTTTGTGGTTACTTTTACTTATTTTTAGTCAGCCACGGTGATTTTGTACTCCAAAAAATGATATCGGCTCCAAGGTAATTTTCAGCAAATTGTACAAACTCGGCCTTGCTGAATGGCTTACCCGTCTTTTTATTTATGTAGGTTAAGGTTGGCTCCTGCACTGCCATGGCAACAAGGGCTAATTTATTTTTGTATTGATTGAAGAAGGGATATGAGTTTTTCATTTGCGCCTTACGGTTGGGGACAATATCAGGACCACCGAGGCCAATGTTATGAGTACTAGCGAACTCGAATAATCGACTCATATAATTTTTATCATTGTTCCATTCGCATGGCCAGAAATTAACATATTGCACTACATATGATTTGGTAAACACCTTTCGTGCAAAGGCGAGATTTTCTATTTCACTGGCGAAGTAATTATCACAGGAAAATCCTTTAGGGGGGGCTTTCTCATCCAAATCAATGGCAGTTTCAGGTAAGTTCACTCCATATACCTGGCCATCAAAACGCTTAGCAAGTGCAGCTAATAGCGCTTGATAACGATGACGTACCGCAGGTTCCCATTGCTGTGCTACCCAACCAGAGCCAACAATGCCTCCCTCTCCTGGATTATCAAACTGTGGTGACACTCCACCGTTATAAATTGGATCATTTAATAGATAATCAGGAACGTATCGGGCATTCGGTTCGAAAAATCGATCTTGAATCTGGATAAATAATTTTTTTCTAGTTTTCTTAAGGCGTGACAGATCCATTTCAATCTTTGAGAAATCGTATTTGTCTCTTTCTGGTTCGAGCAAACGCCAATTGTAAACAATCTGTATGCCGTGAATATCGCTACGTTCTAAAATGGCTGCTACCGATTCGAAATCATCTGAACTGGTATAAATGAAGTTTTTCGGTTCTTTAGCAAAGGTTGATAAGGGCGTTACGATAGTTAGGCTAATCGCTACGATGATGAGTTTTTTTCTCAATAGCTTTTTGATGATAGTAAACATAATATCCACAAGTTCGTTACTTATAAGTCAAAATCTAGCACAAAGAATACGTGACGCGCTATGTTTTTAATTTGTGGCAACAGCCTTAGTTTAATGTGCAGAAAGAAGATGATTTATACGCGTATACAGCAAAGAAAATTTTGATTGTTATTGAACAAATAGCAATTAAAACATAACTATGAAAATTTATTGTGTGGTTTAGAAGAAATATAAATATATTAAATAATTAATGTTTATTATTGATTATTCTGCTCTTTATAAAACTCAATCGTCATTTTTAATCAAGAAAGATAACTAAAGAGTCATTGTTTAATGGAGCACCTAATAGCGATTAAGTAATTAATGAATATAAACGACAAATTTTTTAACAAGCACAAAAGATATGCCAGTTCTTTTTTGCTATTGCTTAGTAAATGGTAACCTCTTTTTTAGCCAGTTTATTATAAAAATATTTTATTATAATATTAGTGAATAATGTTTTTATTTTTATATGTTAAAAATATAATTATTTTCAGCATAAACAACCAACTATTCATTTATGGAGTGGATATTTCTTTACACTATTAATAGATTTTTGATAGGGTAATTTTTCAATTTTACTTATTTCTTTAGAATGGAGTCGTTATATGATTGCTCGTTTTTTATTCAATTAAAGCAAGTAGATTTACGCTGTAAATTAAAATAGCGTTAAAAAATCATAGCAAGAAAATTTTTATTTTAGTGTCAGGGAGTGATTTTGTGAGAGTTTTTTACAGTTTTCTCATCGTAATGAAAACTTGTTTATCAATATTTAAACGTAAACTTCTATTATATTTTCTCTTGATAAATAAATTATTAAATAATGTTATTCAGATTAATTATTTTGAAAATCTATTTTGTCTAGATGCTTTTTTATTAAATGATGAGCAAAATTATCCGGTTAATTATGCTGGTGGGCAATATCAATGGATGCTTTTTACACTGATTAACGATGAAGACCCCCGTTCTGCCGATTAAATTTTTGCACTGGGGAGCAGTTATCTGGCTCTTAATTTGTTTGCTATTAATCGCATTATTGGCATTGTTACCTAATGTACGATTTAGTGACAATATTCTAACGTGGTTACCGCAAAAAAATTTAAACCATTCATCTCCCTCTCTTAATAATGATTTTATACAGCCGGACGAGCGACAATTACTATGGTTAATAAGTCCGGGAAAGCAGCCAGATTCATCGGTTGCAGAACATTGGTTAGCATTGTTGCGTTTAGAACCTGGTATTAGTTTTGTTAAAGGCCCGATTGATACTCAACGACAAAAACAACTAGAAGGAAGCATTCTTTCTCATTGCCGTAAAGATGAACAACTTCCTAGAGAACCAGTATTACAAAATCATAATAATGCTCATGCTCAGTGGATATTTTCTCAAATTTATGACGTTTTATCTGATAATCACAAAAATTCTCTTATTGATCCTCTAATACTAATGCCTAATACGTGGCAAAAATTAGCACAAAATACCAGTCAGCTATGTCTACAAAATGGCTGGATTATAATACAAGATTATCAAGGGCAATATTGGTATCTGATTTATGGAGAACTGATAGATTCGTCTTTTAATATGCATAGCATCGATCAACTAGTAACAAATTTAGAAACCAAAGCGAAACAATTTACGGCTGATTATCCACAGGCACAAGTTTTATCACGTGGTACGATGCTATATAGTGATTATAAGAGCCAGCAGATAAAAGAGGATATTTTTACCTTTGGCATTATTGCCGTATTGGCAATGGGTTCACTAATTTTGGTTGTTTTTCGTTCATTTCGTTCATTATTACTTTGTTTTTTATCAATTGGTATTGGTGCGTTAGTTGCAAGTATTACTACATTATTCGTTTTTGGTGAATTATATTTAATTACTTTAGTAATGAATATAAGCATCATAGGGCTATCGGTTGACTATTCTCTTTACTATCTCACAGAACGTATGGTTTATGGCCATCAAGCAGATCCTTGGCAAAGTCTTAGAAAAATACAAGCGACATTATTATTAGTACTTATTACTACTGTAACTGCTTATATTATTATGATGTTTACGCCTTTTCCTGAAATTTGCCAAATGATATTTTTCGCTACAGTAGGTTTTATTGGCTCATATTTAACGGTTGTTTTTTGGTTTCCATGGTTATGTCGTGGTATACCAGTAAGAGCAGTACCCGCTAAAACTTTTATATTGCTCTGGTTTAGAGCTTGGCAAAGATACAAAATGTTACGTATTGGGTTACCACTTTTTGTTGGTGTCGTGTCATTACTTGGATTGGCAATGTTTAAAATTAATGACGATGTCTCTTCGCTTCAAGTGTTGCCTTCAGTGATTTTATCTCAGGAAACTATTATTAGTTTAACCAGTAACAAGAGTGATCAAAAATGGTTTATGATCTATGGTGATAATTCTAAAGAAACATTCAAGCGTCTTAAAGCTTTTATTATGAAACTTAATATAGCGAAAAAACGTGGTTGGTTGACAAATTATCATCTTATTCCATTTGATTCAGAACAAAATCAATATAGCGATACGGCCTTTGTTCGCAATCTTACGATAACAGAAGACCAAGCCAATCATCGTACAGGAAATGTTTTAGAAAAATTAAAAATGGCTTTAATGCTAAGTCAAATTGAGCAATATGCTGAAAATTCAGTCAATGAAAGTTGGCGTTTGATATGGACAACTTTGGCGGATGGTAGAAATGGTATTTTAATTCCGGTAGATGGTGTTAACAATAGTGCTGCGCTTTCAGCCTTGGCTGAAGCACTTCCAGGTGTAGAATGGATCGATAGTAAAGCGGTTTTTAATGAAATATTTACCCTATATCGTATGATTATTACGGGGTTATTATTTGCGGCACTTGGCGTGATTGCTGCTTGTATGATAGCTAAATTGGGTCTATGTCATGGGGTGATTAGTTTATTACCTTCAATATTGTCGTTAGTTAGTAGCCTTGCCATGCTTGCGTTTACTGGACATTGCCTAAATATTTTTTCACTATTAGCTTTGGTTTTAGTGCTGGGTATTGGTGTTAATTATACATTTTTTCTGAGTAATGCAAAAAATGAACCACTTAGTGCTTTATTTACGATTACTTTAGCTATGATGACAACAATTTTTACTTTAAGTGTACTAATTTTTAGTAATAGCTTAACCATTAGTAGTTTTGGAATTGTTTTATGTAGTGGAATTTTTGTTGCTTATTTGTTATCACCTATGGTGATGTTTAAATGTAAAGAAAAAATTACTATAAAATTTAGCATCTAATTTATTTTAATATTAATTTTTTATTTATCATATATTTATATTCTATCATCAGCTGTATTTAAAAACTATTGACGACATAAATTTTATAACTTTAATCTAATTTATAATTAGCTAAAACGGCATTAATGTTAAATTTTTGTTGACATAAATCTTTTTGCTAAGTAGATTTCGAATGCCGCAATGGTTATTTCATCGTTTCAGGAATTAAATTCATTTTATCCCGTTAGGAAATGTTTTTATAGTATTGTGACTTCGCGGTGTAAATAAAAGTTAAAGATTGCATGTCACTTAGAACGTGTAATTTTTTATTATATTAATTTTTATTAATAGTCATGAAGTCGGTATTTATTTCAAGAATGGAATTTAATATAGCATTTGTAGGTGTATAAGGTGAATGTTCTAAAAATTATTTAGTTTGGGATAATTGATTGTTAGAAAATATTAAATTACATGTTTTCATAAAATTTTAGGGGGGTAAATAATGAAATATAAACAAATGACCCATCAGGAAGCTGTGAAAAGATGTTATGAACTTACACCACAACTGCGTGAATATGATGAATTTATGTCCTTAAGCGTTCGCTGGCTTCCTTACACTATGTTTTTTCACCAAAAGAATTATCGATCAGCCGTGATTAATACCGATGAAATGGGCTTCCGAATAAGTAAATCATTTTCTGGCTGGGTTTCACCAACTAATTTTCCAACCGATGAATTAGTTAACATTGTTATTGGCGGTTCGACTGCAATGGGAACCGGAGCTACTTCGGATGCATATACAATTTCTTCGAGACTTTCTAAGTTGACAGGAGAAATATGGCTTAATTTTGGTGGTAGTGGATATAATTGTGTGCAAGAAGCAATTCTTTTTATGCTGAATCAGCATCGGTTTAAAAAAATAAAAAATATTATTATCTTAAGTGGTCTTAGCACATTAACTTTTGAGGGCCTTCCCGACGATTTTACCTCAGAATATGGTAAATATTATTATTCTTACGAATTAGTTCATTAACAGAATGAAATACATTTAAAAATAACATTAATAATCAATTGATTAATTAACATATTGACAATTAAATTTATTTTTATATACACATATATGTACAAATTTATTTTCCACCCTTCACGTGCTATCTTCGCCCTAATGCTTAGAACAAAACCACCGTCTCGTACAAAGCCACTTACCCGCAACCAACAACTAATAGTTAATAGTTAACAACTTTCTCCAACGCTGCTAATAGGATGGGGCTATTCTTTTTGCGCGTGTTGCTGATTCCAGATTGAATCAACGGGCATTTCTACCCTCACATCTAGCCATGT
>NZ_AUCC01000085.1 GCF_000429565.1 Arsenophonus nasoniae DSM 15247 | reverse complement strand
AATAAGGTTTAAAGGGGGATAATTTAGTCGGTTGTTGACTTCTTTTAGCATAAGTTGGCATTGTCTGTTGTTGTAAATGATGTTTTACGGTGTTACGGGATATACCCAACTCACTGGCAATTTTTCGAAGGCTTTGTCCTTGTGCAAAGCGAACATGAATATCCACAAATATCTCCTTGGTTAACATAAATTATCCGTACAAAAATGTGCGAATAATACCAAGTGGATCAGTTTTAGATGATCGTTAGTGGATCAGTTTTGCATGATCGGTGACAGTAAGCCCTGTGAAAATATCACAGGGCTTTTGTCGTTTATTAAAAACAACTTGTTAAATATATAAATAGTTTTTTATAAAGTATTTTGTTTTTATTTTTCTTGAACTTTAGGATGTAATTATGCTTCTAAATGATGAGTTTTATCTATTATCTATGTATTAGCTAGGTTCATAAATATTCGATTTTTAAGGGCTATTTGAGGTGGCAAAAAAAATTTATTCTGTGCGCTATATTGCAGGCCAACCGGCAAAGCGTATTTTACCTGTATCTGAATATACGCTCGACGATGATTTACCTATAGGGATGCCACTATTCTCAGAAAGTGATGAGTTAAGCATTGTTTCATGGAATATTTATAAACAGCAACGTCCAAACTGGTATTCAGTTTTAAATAAATTAGTCATAGATAAACATTTAATTTTATTACAAGAAGCGCAAACCTCACCTCAACTTATTGATTTTGTCGTCTCTCAACATTTAGTCGCTGATCAAGTACCGGCAATTGTTTTCCCTCAACACGCTTCTGGAGTAATGACGCTAGCAACATCCCATCCCATTTATTGTTGTCCTTTGCGCGAAAAAGAACCGTTACTTCGTTTACCGAAATCAGCGTTAATTACCGTTTATCCGCTACATAATGGCCAAAATTTGATGATTATTAATATTCATGCGGTTAATTTTAGTTTTGGTGTAGATATTTATAGTCGGCAGTTACACAATATCGGGGAGCATATTAAAAGACATCAAGGGCCAGTGGTTTTTGCTGGAGATTTTAATACTTGGAGTCGCCAACGTATTAATGCACTTAAACGTTTCACGCGCAGTTTACGAATGAAAGAGGTCAATTTTGATCCCGATGTGCGCACTATAATTTTTGGTTACCCATTAGATTATGTTTTTTATCGTAGTCTGACTCTTCTCGATGCAGAAGTGATTAAAACGGAATCTTCTGATCATAATCCCATTTGTGTCAAATTTAGTATCAAATAGTTTTAATAAGAGAACAAAAAAATAGAAATACTGATTCAGCACTTCTATTTTCAACATTATGTTCGCGATCTGATTATGATAGAAGCTATTAATGTTATTTTGTTGATATATTCTCTTTTTTAACAAATAAGTAGTAAGTCATTGACAAGCATACGATCCAAATCATTCCTACGATCAGTGCAACGCGTGTATCTTTAAAAAAGCCTAACAGCACGATGACAAACATCATAAATAAGATGGTGATGAGTGGACCAATCGGCCAAAATGGAACTTTAAATTTCAGTTTGCTTGCTGTTTCAGCGCTCATTTTTCGGCGCATAGCAACTTGAGAAAGTAATATCATTAACCAAACCCAAACGGTAGCGAATGTCGCTAAAGAGGCAATTATTACAAAAATATCTTGTGGAATAATATAATTGAGATAAACGCCAATTAGCATGATGACCGACATAACAACCACGGTCATCCAGGGGACACCAGTGCGGCTAACTTTCATAAATGAGCGAGGAGCTTGTCCTTCTTGAGCCATACCATACATCATTCGTCCCGCTCCAAAGATATCACTATTAATAGCAGATATGGCAGCCGTAATGACAACAATATTTAACATATTCGCAGCAGAAGTGATATTTAAATTGGCAAAAATTTGCACAAATGGGCTACCATTCTGCCCAATTTGGTTCCAAGGAAAAATGCACATTAAGATAAAAAGCGTTAAACCATAAAATAGTAATATACGCAATGGTACAGCATTAATGGCCTTAGGGATGGTTTTTTCTGGTTCCTTAGCTTCGCTGGCCGTAATGCCGATTACTTCAATACCACCAAAGGCGAACATAACGATTGCTAACGAAGCAATAATTCCTTCTATGCCATTTGGCATAAAACCACCATGTTGCCAAAGGTTAAATAAACCTGTTTCATGATGTTCGGTACCTTGACCGAAACCGAATAACATAATTGCACCGCCGCCAATGATCATTGCAATAATGGCAATTACCTTAATAATTGATAACCAGAATTCCATTTCGCCAAAAATTTTCACATGACACAAATTCAATGCGCCAATAAAAAGAACAATACTTAATACCCATATCCATTGATCAACATGCGGAAACCAAAAACGCATATAAGTTCCAAAAGCGGTTATGTCGGCTAGACAGACAATTAACATCTCAAAAATATAATTCCATCCAGTTAGAAAACCGGCTAATGGTCCCATATAGTGGCTGGCGTATTGTGAAAAAGACCCAGGTACTGGATGATGAACCGCCATTTCACCGAGAGCTCGCATGACCATGAAAACTGCGGCTCCACCGATCATATAGGCAAGCAGTACTGCAGGTCCTGCAGCCTGAATCGCTGAGGCTGAACCATAAAAAAGCCCTGTACCAATTGCGGAGCCTAACGCCATAAAGCGAATATGCCTGCCAGTTAATCCCCGTTTAAGTTGATTTGTATTGTTCATGTGTTGTCTTTCCATCTTACTTTTAATGTGCTGGATATGCTCCCAGTTCACAACCTAAAGGGTTTTGATAACTACAAAGCACAAGTTGTTTACCATAACATAAAGAAAGGTGTTCTAGGGATAGATATCTGCAATAATAGGCAAATTATTAAGTTATTTTAGAGAACGTTATGGATTATCCAATTAATCAGATTTTTCAAACAATACAGGGAGAGGGCTATTTTACTGGAGTAGCAGCAATTTTTGTTCGTTTACAAGGTTGTCCAGTCGGATGTAGTTGGTGTGATACTAAGCATACTTGGGCTAAAAATAAGCAACAGCAACGGCCATTATCGATAATTTTAGCTAAAAAGAGCGACAATGAGGAATGGGCAACGTGTAGCTCAGAACAAATTATTGATTTATTTGAACAGAATCATTACACCGCACGTCATATCGTAATTACGGGTGGAGAGCCTTGTTTATATGATCTCACTGAATTAACTACTAACTTAGAAAAAAAAGGTTATCAGTGTCAAATTGAAACAAGTGGAACACATAATATTTATTGTTCTGAAAAAACGTGGGTAACCGTATCGCCAAAAGTGGCGATGCGTGGGGGTTATAAGATATTACCGGCAGCGTTAAATCGGGCCAATGAAATTAAACATCCTGTCGGTCGCCAAAGAGATATTGATGCATTAGAATATTTGATTAACCAGCTTGCGCCCAATCACCCTGCACCGCATATTTGTTTGCAACCGATTAGTCAAAACGCAAATGCAACTAACCTTTGTATTGAAACCTGTATTAAGCGTAATTGGCGCTTGTCAGTTCAAATGCATAAATATTTAGATATCGCTTAATAATATTCAGCACCAAATGGTGCTGAAAATAAAGAGTTGCGTTTATTTACCGCGATAAATACAACCTGCATTACACGTTTCTTTAATCATAATCGAACTTAATTGTGGCAACATCGGTTTCATTTTATGCCAAATCCAACGTGCAATAACTTCACTGGTAGGATTCTCTAACCCTTCTATATCATTAAGATAATGATGATCTAATTGTTGCCATAAAGGTTTAAAAGCTTTAGAAATATCGCTGAAGTCAACGACCCAGCCTGTTTGTGGATCAATTTCACCGGTTAATTCTAATCTGACCATAAATGAGTGCCCATGTAAACGTCCACATTTATGTCCTGCGGGAACATGGGGTAGTCGATGGGCAGCCTCAAATTGAAAGTCTTTAAAAATTGTTGCGCTCATTATGGCACCTATCAATTGGATTAATGCAAACATTTTATCTGGATGAATGCATTTTTTATATTAGAAACTTTTGATTAATTAGTCTCATTATGTGAATTAAAGATAATTTAATCATTTTAAAAATGAGATAGGGTTATATTATCTTATTATCTTGGTGTTGTGTTATAACTTAATGAATATAAAATAAAATGAAAAGATTTTTCAGCACAATTTTTACTCCAAATTAGAAAAACATTTGCCCAACAAAATATTTTAAATTAATTAACTTGTTAGTCGGTAAAAACAAACTTTTTTTTGACATATAGCTAAGCTATACTTTGTCAATAAAAATACCCGTTTGACTCTATTTCAGGTTTATTTGTCAATTTTTATTAATAACTTATCTGTGATCGGTAGCCTCATGGGATAAGTTGTGGGATGATGAGTGAGTCTTGCAGAGGGCTTCGATGCGGAAATTAGCGTTGATATTGTTGGCGGTGCTTTGCTGGTTACAGTATTCACTGTGGTTTGGTAAGAATGGTGTCCATGACTATTTGCGTGTGAAAAATGAAGTTGCAGCGCTAGAGACGTTGAACATGACATTTAAAGTACGCAATGAACGTTTATTTGCTGAAATAGATGATTTGAATGAGGGACGTGAAGCGATTGAGGAGCGAGCTCGAACTGAACTTGGTATGATTAGACCTGGAGAGTCTTTTTACCGTATAGTGAATGAGAATTCTTTTCCCAAACATAAATAAAATTTTTAATTAATGATATTTTGTCGGGCCACCAAAATATTTAAAAACATTATGACGAAAAAGTAGTGATTCATAAAAATAGTCTACAACAATGAATAAATTCATATCTAATCATAAAATGCAGGTTGCTGCTTTAATACCTGCCGCTGGTATTGGCAGTCGTATGAAAGCTGATTGTCCCAAGCAATATTTGAAAGTAGCGGGGAAAACAATTATTGAGCATAGTATATCTGCTTTACTTAAGCAGCCAAGAATTTGCCAAATTATTGTTTCGTTGAATAAAGATGATATTTTTTTTCATCAATTAGCTATTGCGAAAAATCCAAAAATTAAAACCATCACTGGGGGTTGTCAAAGGGCTGATTCAGTTTTGGCTGGACTGAATTATTTATCAGACAATTTACAGCTAGATCCTTGTTGGGTTTTAGTTCATGATGCAGCTCGACCTTGCTTACATCAAGCTGATTTAGATAGTATTATTCATTTTATTGATAGTCAGCAATCTTCTTATGGTGGTATTTTGGCTGCGCCAGTAAGAGATACCATGAAACGTTCAATTCAAGGAAAAATAGATATTAGTCATACTGTTGAACGAAGTGAACTTTGGCATGCGCTGACGCCACAATTTTTTCCTTTAGCGTTAATCAAAAACTGTTTGACTCAAGCATTAGCGCAAAAAGCAGTAATTACCGATGAGGCTTCTGCGCTTGAATATTGCGGTTACCATCCTCAATTGCTGGAAGGTAGAGTTGATAATTTGAAGGTTACTCAACCAGAAGATTTGATGTTAGCAGAGTTTTACCTTTCCCGCGCTTTATAAGACTATTGTTAGGAGTATCGTTCATGCGGATTGGACATGGATTTGATGTGCATAAATTTGGTGGAGATGGCCCAATTACAATTTGTGGAGTGAAAATTCCCTATGAACAAGGATTAATAGCGCATTCCGATGGCGATGTCGCCTTACATGCATTAACAGATGCTATTCTTGGTGCAGCAGCATTAGGTGATATCGGTAAACACTTTCCTGATACCAGTCCCGCTTTTAAAGATGCAGATAGCCGCAATTTGTTACGCGAGGCGTATTCGCAGGTGTTAAAAAAAGGATATTGTATAAGTAATCTTGATATCACAATTATTGCTCAAGCACCTAAAATGCTGCCATATATTGCTGATATGCGCAAAAATATAGCAGATGCTCTTGGTTGCCATATTGATGATGTCAATGTTAAAGCCACCACGACGGAAAAACTTGGATTTATTGGTAGAAAAGAAGGCATTGCTTGTGAAGCGGTGGCTTTATTAGTAAAGGATAATAGTCATGACGGTGACAGCACTTCAGTGGCTGCATGGTAAACCAGTAGCAAGCGGAGCAATAAAATTAACCGCTGAAGATTTTATTGTGCGTGAAAATCTCGGATTTTTGCCTGAAGGTGAGGGTGAGCACCTCATGGTTTATGTTAGAAAAAAGGGTTGTAATACTCAATTTGTAGCCGAACAGCTGGCTCGTTTTGTTGGTATCTCTTCACGTAGTGTCAGCTATGCTGGGTTAAAAGATCGGCAAGCAGTGACTGAACAGTGGTTTTGTCTCCATTTGCCAGGTAAGGAAGACCCCGATATTAATCAGTTTTCACTAGCAGGATGTGAAATTTTGCTAGCGAAACGACAAAAACGTAAATTACGTATCGGTTCATTAAAAGGCAATGATTTTGAGATAACTCTTCGACAAATTAGTGATCAGCGAGCGGTGGAAACACGTTTGCAACAAATCAAAATATTGGGTGTAGCTAACTATTTTGGTGAACAGCGTTTTGGTCGAGCGGGTAATAATCTTGTGCAAGCTGAGCGTTGGGCAAAAGGTGAAATTGAAGTTAAGCAGCGAAACAAACGTAGTTTTTATCTCTCTGCTGTTCGGAGTGTTATATTTAATTTTATCGTCAGCGAACGGATACTCAATAATAAAATACATCAGATAATAGACGGTGATGTTATGCAATTAACCGGTAGTGGCAGTTGGTTTGTTGCTAAGCGTGAAGAATTACCTCAATTACAAGAGAGATTGCAGGCTGGTGCAATCCAAATCACAGCTCCGCTTTATGGTGAAAAAGAATTAGGAACTCAATCAGTAGCGAAACTGTTTGAACAACAATGTTTAACCCATTTTTCTGTTTTATTGCCATTGCTGCAAGCAGAACGAACAAATTTGATCCGGCGAGCGATCATTGTTGTTCCACAAAATATGCATTGGGAATGGTTAGAAAAGCAAACCCTAAAACTGTCTTTTTCATTACCTAAAGGTAGTTTTGCCACCAGTGTAATAAGAGAATTGATTAATCAATCTACTAAAAATATTATTGATATTGACGAATAGTATTCAATTAAAAAATAATGTTGCCAATGATAATTCTTATTATATTTATATAATAAGATTTGAAATTTAATAATTATATTAACTGGTTGTTTTTTTAAAGATATTGCATTTTTTTGCAATAAGCTGCATTAAGGTAAAAATTCTATTTTGACATTATCAGTTAGATGCTACGGCTTGCTTACAACGCTTAATTAGATAATGTTGTTATTAACTGAAGTCAAAACAAAATTGACTGAAAATAGGTGATCAAATTTGCACAATAGGCATTAAGAGCAAGTGAAAATATTAAAATTTAATCAATAAGTTTAATAAAAAATTAGCGGTTAATAGCTCGGATGATGGTATTCCTGTTTTTATAAAAGTTAATTTACTTATTTTGTCCATTATTGACTGGTCTTGTTAATAGTATTTAATCAACCATCCTTTATACTTTTTTAATATTTATTATAAATTTTTATTGATTACTGTATTGCTAGTTAGATATTTGGTTAGGATAGGATATTCACTGGATATTATTTTGACTTCTCGTGTTGATGTTATTTAAAAACAATAATTGTAATTAGATATTTTATTATTTTTCAGTCAGTTGTTAAAAGAAACAAAATTATATTGTTATTTTATTACATTCACTTACGCTAATATTAGACCTTCATTTTTCTATCATAATTTGATGTATTTTTATTGTTACTTAATGATATTCTTGCTGTAATCTATTATTGACGCTATTTTCAACCCATAATCTTTTTTTATCATAGATGATAATAGTTGGATAAAATAGCCTGGTTCTTAATATATCGTTCAATATAAATCAATGGGATACAATAATGCTAAGGATATTGCTAAGTAATGATGATGGTGTAACAGCAACTGGCATCCAAACGCTCGCAACTGCGTTACGTAAATATTATTTCGTTCAGGTTGTTGCACCTGATAGAAATCGAAGTGGAGCATCAAATGCATTAACACTTCATAAACCATTACGAATAGCCAAGTTAGCCAATGGAGATATCTCAGTACAAGGAACACCAACGGATTGCGTTTATTTAGGCGTTAATCAGCTTATTCGCCCCTCTCCTGAAATCGTCGTTTCGGGTATTAATCATGGACCTAACTTGGGTGATGATGTTATTTATTCTGGTACCGTTGCAGCAGCGACAGAAGGTCGTCATCTTGGATTACCGGCACTTGCGGTCTCATTGAACGGCGAAACACATTTCCAAACAGCGGCAGAGGTAACTTGTCATTTATTAAAATTATTACAAAAAACGCCATTAAAAGCTGGTAATATTCTTAATATTAATGTTCCTGATATTCCTATGGCGGAAATTAAAGGTTACAAAGTAACACGGTGTGGTAGTCGTCACGCTGCTCAGAAAGTTTACTCATCTGAAGATCCAAGGGGAGATATGGTGTATTGGTTAGGGCCTGTCGGAGAAATATGTGATGCTGGCCCAGATACTGATTTTGCTGCAGTAGCAGCGGGATATGTTGCTATCACACCGTTACAAGTGGACTTAACCGCTTATAAGGATCAGCAAGTTGTTAAAGATTGGTTACTAAAAGCAGAGGCAAGTGAGGAATGCTAAAACGGTCAATGAGAGATTTATTGACACAACTACGCCATCAAGGGATTAAAGATGAAGCGCTATTGGCAGCTATTGCAAAAGTTCCTCGTGAGCGTTTTGTCGATGAAGCACTTTCACATAAAGCTTATGAAAATATTCCTTTACCTATCGGTTTTTCTCAGACCATTTCGCAACCTTATATTGTTGCTCGTATGACGGAATTACTTGCGCTTTCTCCCACGGACCATGTATTAGAGATTGGTACTGGTTCGGGTTATCAAACCGCCATTTTAGCGCATCTTGTCGCGCGGGTTTTTTCGGTAGAACGTATCAAGGGATTACAATGGAATGCGATACGTAGATTAAAACAACTTGATCTACATAATATTTCAACACGTCATGGAGATGGTTGGCTGGGATGGGCTTCTAAGGGGCCTTTTGATGGTATCATTGTCACAGCGGCGCCAGCAGAACTCCCTCTTGTGTTGCTTGAACAGTTGAAAGATGGTGGCCGAATGGTATTGCCTGTCGGTGAGAAAAAACAGATGTTAAAAGTAATTAAACGCCAGGGTAATGATTTTCATGCTACAACAGTAGAACCGGTGCGATTTGTTCCTTTAATCCCTGGAAGTTTGGCATGAAATAGGTAATATTTTAGCGATAGATAATTTAAGGTTTTACTAATCTCTGCTTTAATAAACATAATAATTTATTATTTAGCTAGCGCAATAAATTGTCGATTATGACTTACATTATCGATTTTTATTCAAGATTTGTCTTCATGGGAGAAGAAGTATGAATTTTAACAGCCCAAAATTTGCGATTCGCTGGGCAACTATCAGTATAATAACAGGCATAATGTTAATAGGGTGCTCGACACCATATCATCCAGCCGCACCAATTAGTAGTGTCCATGATAGTAGCCGCCCGACTAATACTTATCCTGCTGTCAATGCATCATCCAAAAGTACGCCAACACCCTCTTCTCCTAAAAATATTTCTGTTAGTAATCAAAATAGTAGTATATATCAGCCAGTGATGCCAGCACCTAAGACTAATACCGATGGTCGAATAATTTATAACCGAAATTATGATAATATCCAAAAAGGAAGCTATAGTGGTAACACTTACACCGTTAAAAGAGGTGATACCCTGTTTTATATTGCTTGGATAACAGGCAATGATTATCGTGATCTAGCGCAACGTAATAAAATTACAGAACCTTATAGTTTAAATGTTGGACAAGTACTTAATATTGATAACAGTTCTACCGATGCAGAAATAGTGGTTGCTAATCGTACTCCGAATACAAATGTTGATTCTCAGCCAACTAATGCGTATGCTTCATCTGTCAGTGAACAAAATTCAGGTAAGATGTTACCGAGAGCAACCAAGCCATTAACACCTTCTACGCCGCCTGCAACAACAGCATCTTCGGGCTTAAATAGTAATAGCGTAGTGAATTCCGTAGGTAAGTGGCGCTGGCCGGCCGAAGGGAAAGTGATTGAATCTTTCTCTGATGTGCAAGGCGGTAATAAAGGCGTTGATATTGCTGGATCGCGTGGTCAGCCTGTTTTTGCAACTGCAGCAGGAAGAGTGGTTTATTCTGGAAATGCATTACGTGGATATGGAAATCTTATAATAATAAAACATAACGATGACTATCTGAGTGCCTATGCTCACAATGATACTATATTAGTTCGTGATCAACAGGAGGTTCAGGCAGGGCAAAAGATTGCCACTATGGGTAGCAGCGGTACAAGTTCGGTAAGATTACATTTTGAAATTCGTTACAAGGGAAAATCAGTAAACCCGTTGCGTTATCTTTCGCAGCGATAACTTGGACAGATTGCTTGTCAATGCTGTCTGCATTATCAAGGGTAGGAGTGACTGATGAGCCAAAATTCGCTAAAAGTTAACGAGTTATATGACGATTTAGACGAAACTAGCATGGATGCGGAAGCTTTCGATGAAAGCTTGCTAAAAGAAGAGGACTTAAATCTAGAGCAAGATGATGATTTAGATTTATTTCAAAATATTAATCAACGCGTTCTAGATGCAACTCAGCTTTATCTTGGTGAAATTGGATATTCACCTCTTCTGACAGCGGAAGAAGAAGTATTTTATGCAAGGCGCGCTTTACGTGGAGATGCAGCATCACTTCAGCGTATGATTGAGAGTAATTTACGTTTGGTTGTAAAAATTTCTCGTCGCTATAGTAATCGTGGTCTTGCCCTACTGGATTTAATTGAAGAAGGCAATCTTGGATTAATTCGGGCGGTTGAAAAATTTGATCCGGAAAAAGGTTTTCGTTTTTCAACTTATGCAACATGGTGGATCCGCCAAACTATTGAACGAGCAATCATGAATCAGACGCGAACTATCCGCTTACCGATTCATATCGTTAAAGAGTTAAATGTTTATTTGCGTATTGCAAGAGAATTGGCTCAGAAACTTGATCATGAGCCAAGTGCTGAAGAAATTGCAGAACGCTTAGACAAACCGGTAGATGATGTTAGTCGGATGTTACGACTAAACGAGCGTATTTCTTCTGTTGATACGCCAATCGGCGGTGATTCAGATAAAGCGTTACTTGATGTGTTATCTGATGATAACGATTCAGGGCCAGAAGGAACTATCCAGGCTAACAATATGAAAGAGAGTATTGTTAAATGGCTGTTTGAACTTAATGCAAAACAGCGTGAAGTATTAGCGCGACGCTTTGGTTTATTGGGCTATGAATCGGAAACGTTAGAAGAAGTAGGGCGAGAGATTGGCCTTACTCGAGAGCGTGTTCGTCAGATACAGGTTGAAGGTTTGCGCCGATTAAAAGATATTCTGCATAATCAAGGCCTTAGTATGGAATCTTTATTTAAGACCTAATATCTTTTTCAATATCGCTAATATTAATAAGGTGGGAGGAAAACCCACCTTTTTGTTTGTCAACAGATAGGCACGCCGCCATGAAATTTAAAATCGCTATCCGGCGTTTGGATTAATTCAGCCTCGATGTTAGCAATATATGGGATCTTTTGCTGAATGTTTTCATTAGAAATAGCTTGCGCTAAAACTAAATAATCTTGATAGTGGCGAAATTCTGATCTGAGTAGTGAAATATAGAATTTAGCTAAGGGTGTTTCGAGATGGGGGCAAGTTTAGCAAAACGCTTGCAAGAGCGCGCTTCGATATAAGCGCCAATG
Source organism: Arsenophonus nasoniae DSM 15247 (assembly GCF_000429565.1). Taxonomy (GTDB): domain Bacteria; phylum Pseudomonadota; class Gammaproteobacteria; order Enterobacterales; family Enterobacteriaceae; genus Arsenophonus; species Arsenophonus nasoniae. The sequence goes on along the minus strand of NZ_AUCC01000085.1, from coordinate 808 downwards.
ATCAGTTTATCAATTAATGTATTTGGTTCATGATGACTAATATGGCACTGTTGCAAACATGGGTATGTACAGCGCTTTTATATAATAACAGAGAATTACATTTAAAAAAGTCTGTTCACCAGATGTACCTCATCTAAGGGATGGCCATAGTAAAAGGGTTCTGCTTGACCTCTATGCAGCGCCCTAATCACTTTAATTCCTTTTATCGTCGCGCAAGCCGTGTTCATCGATTTGAACCCTAAATGGCATTGTTTATCTGTTTCAGTTTGCCATGATCGCATTCGATCACGTTGTTTCGATATTTTATCTGTCAGTACTCAACGTCTGGCGGGCATTTGCCCGCTTGCTTCAGTAATGCCAGAGCATGTCTATATGCAGGCGCTTTGTCCATATTAATAAATTGGGGAAGCTGCTACTTTTTCACGTTATTGAGGATTTTATCAAAAAACCGATAAACCGCTTTAGTTTTACGACGTGATAAAAGATAAAAATCAATGGAGTGACCTCTGTTGTCAACGATCACCGAAAACTGATCCACTTTTTATCTAAATCCGATCAATCAAAATTGATCCACTGTTTTACTCAGTTATTGCTCCTGAGCGCCGCTTATCTTTCAATCGGTAGCTTTCACCGCTTAATTGCAGTACATGCGAATGATGAAGTAAACGATCAAGCATAGCGGCAGTTAATGTTGCGTCATCAGCAAAAGCACTTGGCCATTGCCCAAATGATAGGTTACTCGTCAATATGACACTGCCATGCTCATAACGCTTGGCAATCACATTGAAAAACAGGTTTGCTTCTTCTC
>NZ_AUCC01000084.1 GCF_000429565.1 Arsenophonus nasoniae DSM 15247 | reverse complement strand
TGACACCCTTATCAAAGGTTTTTTAAATACTGACCCGTACCAATGTATTTTATGTGGAAACCGATTGCGGTTTATGAGTGCGGAAAAAGGAATACACGCCGTCACTTTACTGTCAGAAAGGCGGGATAAAATGGTCAAAAAACGATGGTTACAAACCGCAGCCTAGGAGTAGTGTGCCTATTATTAGGTTTTTAGATGATAATTTAACCGAATTACTGTTCTCATGGTTAATCAACGAGAAAACTGTCAGAATTTAATAGAAATATTAAGTTCAAAACACCTCCATTAATGCCTTACTGTATTGATTGAGATTCCTAACCATGAACCTTGGTCAAGTATTTGCAAAAACGTATTGATGGTGATATACGATTTTGGTTTAATCAAGTGGATGGTGTTAGCCAATTTTCTGAATCTGCTTGGCCAGAATCAAAAAATTTACTGCTAAAATTATTACGAAATGAAATAACCAATGGGTTTGAAAGTATTGCCATACCCTATTTAGCTGTGAAGTTGTTTAATGGCTTTTCTCAAATTGACAACTTGAGAAATGCAGCTTGGTACCAACAGATCAACTCAAATTACAAATTTATGCTTACTCCACACCGAGGTCGCACTGGCGCAACGCCAAACAATCCTGTATCCCCTGCAGCAGGTATAACGCTGAGGCATCAATTAGCCGCAGTGTCAGAAAGTTGGATGACAATAACCGACAGACCGGCATTGCATTACAAACCTCGACTAAATAAGCAAATAACGCCAATGCCATACCGCACTGCAAAATGGGATCCCTTATAGTGCGGGGATATCTGGCTCAACGAATGTCATGCTTGGTATTGTGTCTCACCTACGTGAGCAAGGCCTGAACATCAATCCTAATTTTGCTCTGCTTGGCATCATGATGTTTATGACTTACGATGGCGGACACTCACCGCATGAGGTTTTATGGACGGCAAACCAATTTGGCCCCGAAGTCGGATTTGACTTCAACGCACAACTAAATAAGAAGGAGCCAAAATCTGCCCCATTAGATTTTGTTTCTGATTATCAGTTATTCGCCAATATGTATAACGAAACCGGTTGTGAAAAGGCTATGAAGGATGCAATTGCACTGGCTTTTGAAAAGACAATATTGCATTGTGAAAGGTTAGGCAAACAATAATACTGCTTATTGCATTGCTAAACGTTCGGCCAAAATAACTTCACAGAAAACGCTTCACGGAGTGAGTTGTGGGCTGTTAAACCAGCCCCACTTAGCTTCTATGTAGCGCCCTCGCCCACAAAACGGTTCTTCACCCCCAATGATGCTTGGAATAAGATTCTCAAAAAATTCAGCGACTGTATTCGCGAATACGCTTAATTATTTCTGGGAACCAAACACATTGCTTAAATGTAAACGATACTCTTCGATATAACTTGTAACATCGGGTGATTTAATCACATCGTTAACAATAAATGTTGATAAAGGTTCCATCCCCAAAAATTGATTAGCCTTATGAAAAGGTAAATAAACCCCATCTACACCGGCTGCATTAAAAAATTGCGTTTCATCGTTAAAAGCCTCTAAAGGTGCATTCCAGGTTAATGACAACATATATTTCTTGCCCTGAATTAATCCACCTGAGCCATATTTCTTACTCGCATCTGAGCGGGTACGTCCATCACTGGCATACAACAAGCCATGCCCTTGGGTAAAAACTTCGTCCATATATTTTTTTACCGTCCATGGCGCCCCCATCCACCATCCCGGCATCTGCCAAATAATCACATCAGCCTGTAAGATTTTTTGTACTTCAGCGTTAATATCATATTGGCTGTCAGCGTGTACCACTTCAACAGCATGACCGATTTCAGCTAAATAATTTTCTGCTACATTAGTTAGCGTATTATTTAATTGCCCCCCTGAGTGGCCAAATTTTTTGCCGCCATTAATAATTAAGATACTACTCATCATAACCTCTAATTAACTTCGTTATAATTATAATAGGTGGTAAAAAACCAAGCTTAAATGACGAGAATGTATAAAATTATTTGCTTATATAACAATAATCAGACCAATGACTAAAATCACTACTAAACAAATGGTATTATTTTTATTTGTGGTCAAAATTAATTTTAAAGTTATTTAATTTTTTAGCGTGCCTAAGCATTAGTAACTAGCTGTAGGAATAATATTAATGAAAGCAAATTCTGAAGAGTTGATGATTTATTACGATCAAGCGTAGCTATTGCGGCCATATCTTCGCTATCCAGTTTCAATTCAACGGCTTTTAAATTACTGGCTAAATTTTCCCGCTTCGTTGAAGAGGGGAGCACACTATAACCTAGCGCCATCGCCTAGGACAATATTACCTGTGCTGGCGTCGCCTGATGTTTTTTAGCTATCTGCTTGATAACTTCATCTTGCAGTGCTTTACCATAAGCCAATGTCATATAAGAAGTAATATGTATTCCCTGCTCTTTTGCCCAGGCAGTAACTCGACGATTTTGCAAATATGGCGACAGTTCAATCTGATTGGTCGCAATATGTTCTATGCCAACGGCAGCTACCGCTTGTTGCATCAAATCAATAGTAAAGTTCGACACACCAATCTCACGTGTTAATCCCATTTCTTTGGCTGTTAATAAAGCCTCCATACTTTCTTTAACACTTACCGCGTTATTGGGGGACGGCCAATGAATTAAGGTTAAGTCAACATAATCTGTGCCTAGTTTGCTTAAACTCTGTTTAAGGCTAGCGATTAACTTTTCTTTACTCAGATTTTCTGTCCATATTTTTGTCGTAATATAGATATCTTCACGTGGTACAGCACTCTCTTTTATTGCTTGCCCTACATCAGCTTCATTATCATAAATTTGCGCCGTATCAATAGCACGATAACCCAATTCAAGTGCATTTTTTATCGATGAAATCACAATATTACTTTTAAGGCGAAAAGTACCTAATCCAAAAGCAGGAACTGACATAAAAACCTCTTAACATTAAATGTATGAATCCTTATTGTTAGAAAATTAAGCTTAATAATAAAGTATCAAATTGACACAAATTTTTTGCTGATTAAGCAATAGTTGTCTTTTAACTGCCATTTTACTATTTCCACAATGTCCATATTTAGATACTTTAAATCCTATTATAGTCAATAAAGACCCTATATTAGGACACTAACCAACAATATTATTTAATCATTATAATGTGCTAAAATATACCCATAAATGTGACTTTATTGCTTTAATGTACTTAAATGAGGATATTATGAGCATATTTGAAGAATCAGCTTCAGCGATCGCTGCGGAATTGGGCGAACGTTTGAAACAAGCTCGATTAAATCATGATTTAACGCAAGCTGAAGTAGCTGAACTGTCCGGTATCAGCCGAAAAACGGTCCTAAATGCAGAAAAAGGTAACGTCCAATTAGAGAACTTAATCGCTATTATGGCAGCATTGAATTTGCTTGAACAATTAGATCTATTTTTGCCTAAACAGGATATCTCACCGATTCAACTTGCTAAGTTACAAGGTAAAAAAAGACAACGCGCATCAGGGCATAGAAAAAATAATACAGAGGATTTAGCAGAATGGTAATGGAAGTTATCAATGTCAACTATAAGCAACATGAAGTGGGTGCAGTAAGTTTTGATACTAGCAAAGGTTTAGGTTTTTTTGAATACAATTCTCGCTTTATCAAACAAGGAATCGAGTTATCGCCATTGAAAATGCCATTAGCAACGCGAATTTATAGTTTTCCCGAATTGGATTTTAATACCTTTAAAGGATTACCTGGTTTAATTGCTGACTCGTTACCCGATGACTTTGGTAATGCAGTACTTAATGCTTGGGTTGCGACGATGGGTAAATCTCCTGACACCATTACACCATTACACCATTACAGCGACTACAATATACCGGTAAAAGAGGGATGGGCGCGTTGGAATACGTGCCAGCAACTAGGATCAAAAGTCTCAATGCCTCACAACAGGTTGAGATCAGTTCTCTGGTTGCTATTACTCAAGAAATTCTTGATTCAAGACAAAAATTTACCGTTGAGCTACATAAAAATGGTCAGGAAGATCGCAAAGCAATGATGGCTCTGCTTTCAGTTGGCATGAGTGCTGGTGGCGCGAGACCAAAAGCCGTTCTAGCTTTTAATCAAGATTTCACCCAGGTTCGTTCGGGACAAACTAATGTTCCGGACGGTTTTACCCATTATTTAATAAAGTTTGATGGTGTTAGCGAACATAATAAAAATCAACAAACCTTTGGTGATCCAGTTGGTTTTGGTGCAATGGAATATGTTTATTATTTATTGGCAACCCGCTGTGGCATAGAAATGATGCCTTGTCGGCTGCTTGCTGAAGGTAATAGACGCCATTTTATTACTCAGCGCTTTGATCGTTTTGGTAATAAAAAACGCCATGTACAAACCTTAAATGGCCTTGCTCACGTTGATTACAAAAAACCCGGCTCTTTCTCCTACGCCGAATTATTCGGTGTTGCTAGACAATTAAAACTTTCAGCAAAAGAAGCAGAACAACTACTAAAAAGAATGACCTTTAATATTGTGGCACGCAATCATGATGATCACGCTAAAAATTTTTCTTTTATGCTAAAAGGCGATAAGTGGATGTTAGCCCCCGCCTATGATTTAGCTTATAGCTACAAGCCCGGTAGTAAATGGGTAAACAGTCATTGGATGAGCTTAAATGGGAAACGTGACAATTTTTCTCGCCAAGATTTTTACTCATTAGAAAAGTTAAGTCCCCTGTTTACTCGAGAAATGATCAACGGAATTATTGATGAAACAATAGAAAAAGTTTCAGAGTGGCAAAAACTCGCTGTTGAGTTTGCAGTACCTAATTTGTTAGCGCAGGAAATTAACGCAAATTTATGTTTAAATATCTAGTATAGTGTCTATTGGCTAATCAACGGTAACTTAGCTGTCCGGCAATTATCCGGACAGTTTTAGCTAACATTTTAATGCTTAATTGCCTGCTGCTGTTGCCATAGCTGATAAAGTTCAACTTGTGACGTTAATTTTAACTGAACAAACGCAAAATTCTTGCTGTTGCTGCGCTGGTAATCTTAATTGTTGAGCTAATTTTTCACTAGAGAGGCCAAAAGATGCAGCATATTGATTGGAATAAGCATAAAAACTCACCTAATCCCTACCATTCTGATGGCCGCTAAACACATTGGACAAGGTTTTCCACTAGTATAAACTGTGCAATCCGCTAATCAATTTTACCTAATGCTTGATCAACACCAGAAGCAATAAGGGTATTATTGGTGACAATCACGACACCAAAGAGTCTACCGCTTACTTTAACATTTTCTTTTGCTAAATTAATTGCTTTTTCCAAAAACTGTTGGTCACTCATTCTTTAGCTCCTGCATTTTGTAGGATCTGCACAAGTTGTTGATAACCTTTTTGTTTAGCTAACTTCAATGGTGTATTACCTAAATGATCAGTTAAATTAACATCAGCACCGCCAGTAATTAATTGTTGCACGATCTGAGCGTATTTATTACTGCCATCACCAAGAATAATAGCTTCAATTAGTGCCGTCCAACCTAGAAAATTGACATGATTAACATCTACACCCGCGTCAATTAACATTTGTACCACTTGCACATGGCCCCGCTCTGCCGCCGGTATCAAAGCTGTTCCGCCATAACGATTAGTACTTTTTAAATCAGCACCGTGAGTCAACGTCATGGTTAGAATTTCCTTTAATCCTTTAGCACCAGCATAGAGATAAGGTGAATCCAAACTAGCATCTTTCGCATTAACATCTGCCCCGTGTTCCATCAAAAATCGCGCAACTTGAATTTGATTAGTATGAGTAGCCGCCATTAGTGGTGTCCGTAAACGCCAATCACGTTGTTCTAGATTGGTGCCATTTTTAAATGCCTGTTCAATCGCCATTAAATCGCCAGTTTCTGCAAGCTTAATTAGGTTTATTTTTGCTGATTGCGCCATCGCGCAGCCTATCAATAATAGTGACAATATTATTCCTCCTATGATCCAGATTGGAACAAGGTATTTTTTCATATACTCCTCCGACAAACCTTACTAATTTGTTAAAATCATTATTAATGAATAACACTAATTTTAATGAAATAAGTAAATTCACTTAGCTATTTAATTAAAAAATTCAAGAAAATATTTGTACAATGAGTATAAAAAATAAGCCTAAATTTATAATACAATTGATTGCAAAAAAATTTATTTATTGCTATTAAATTTACATTAATAAATAAAATTTAATTTAATTTAATTTAATTTAATTTAATTTAATTTAATTTTCATTTAGTAATAAATCGTGCGAAAGTTTTTTATTTTCAATAAGTTATTTTTTATGGAAAAATTGATTTTATCTTGATATAAATCAAGATCTATTTATAAAAAATTAATGTTATTCGATCCAATCAAAATAACGTTACTTAAAAAAATAATAATATTAGTTATAGAATAAAATATAAAATATTTAAAACATTTTATTATTTGCTAAGTTGGTTATTTTTTATCATTATCACCGCATTTCCTGTAAAGTATAGCGATGGCAATCCTGCATTGGTTTTCAATTTGACTTGGCTGGTCATAACGTTGTTATGTCTAACAATGCAATATCATAAAAACGCGGTGAAATATGCTGAAGTGATCTATTGAGCCACAATGTCTTGCCTTAGCCAATATAGAAACAGATCAATTATTAAAAAATGCTAAAAATAAAATTTAATAATAGTAGTAAATTAAATAATAAGATTAATGACCGGTAATTTTCATCAATTAAAATAAATTATGTTTAATAATACACCTAACTTGAAATTATTATTTATCAATTTAGTCAGATAAAATGATCAAAAACACAATCTAACTAATTCACGTAACTGCTTATTATTTGTTTATTAAATTTCAAACAACAAATAATCACTATACATAATAAGACCAAAAAATAATAATCACCCTGCACCTATCAAATAGTTAACAATTGTTTATCAATTAAACACTATTTTTTAATGATTATGATTTGATAAGGAGATTAACTATGGCGGTTGTTAGTAAATTTATTCGTGATCTTGATCCAAGAAAAGACATGGAAGAGCAGTTGAAAGAGACTCTCAATATCCTAGTCAAATTGGGAGAAGCCAAATTAGAGAATTTCAAACATGAAATGAATAATTCCTGGCATCAAAGTGATGAAGACAGCTTAGCACCTGGAGTCACCAAAGATTTTCAAACCGAACGTATGCATGTCATGACCAAAACAGATAGTAAAGATGCAGTTGGTAGTGCAATTGCGAAAACCATCGAATCGGCATTCTCGCTTTCGCAAGAACCAAATGGCGAAAAAGTAGGCAAATTTATTGAAGAGCTGGCAACAAATGGTTTAGATGCTGTGCTAGGTTCTGGTTCCGCTTCGGAAGATCAATATAAACAGTATATTATTTATCCAGATAAGGATTTTTTATGTCGCTGTGATATTTGGTATTGGCGTTATAGTATCGAATCGAAAGGCTTTCAAGAAAAACTAGAACATGTCGTTATTTATCGTATGCAATATGGTGCTGTTGATATTTCACGCGTAGTATCATGAACAGAATAGACTTTTACAACGCTTTCTGGCTAAAGAAAGTGATAACGTAACTCAGAATAATAAAAACCACCCGCCACCTAATCTGATTAATTAAGTCATTGATTATCTGACAAAATATAAAAACGACGAAGCAAAAATAGCAATCCTTGTTAAGCAATTATTAATTCCATTAAATGAATATGGAGCTAATGAAGGAGAGAAAATTTCGCCACAACGCCAACAAACTATTGTTGCAGATTGGCTACAATTGGCGATATTAGGTATGCCCTACGATCAATGGCTATCGAAGCAACTCGCTGATAATAAAGCAAACCCTATTTCATTATTGAATTATGCAGATCTAAAAAAATATCAATTCGACCAATTAAACCGTAAAACCGAGTTTGGCTACCTCTCGGCCGAAGCCAAAAATTATTACCAACACCATGTGCTAAAACGAGTGATGCCAACATTGATGTTGCAAGTTAACTCGCCGCTTGAACATGAAAGACTACAAAAAATGACCGTAGATCAAGCGCAATGGGGCTATTTGCATGCCGGTGCGATGCTACTGGTAGAAACGGGTGATGAAATTAATAAAATGTCGCTGGATAATATTATTACCACAGGCATGTTACTCGACAGTCTTTTATTGGCAGAAAACACCTCGGCTGAATATTCTTGTTATTTCAAATTACCCGCCCTCATCCACAACCAGTTGGATGCTGAAAATAAAAAAACGTTTGGCCAAATAACTGAACAAGACAGCCAAGTTATTTATCAGCAATATGTTAATTACTTACATCAATTCAGCCAGAATAATCCCTTTGTTCAACTCAGGCAGTTATTACAGGATTGGCAATGCCGGCCAGCGCTTGCCCGTCAACAATTAAAGCAATATGATATTGCTGAAGATTGGTTAAATAATTACTTATATAAAAATAGAGAGGTTGAATATCCCAATAATCAAGGAGAGATAACGTTATTACCCAATATCGATGAGATTTTTAATCAGCAAAATCAACATATCGCTGATGTTTTTAAGCAAACCTACTATGTTCTTTTACCCCAAGTGTTTAATTCACTGAGTGAAGAAGAACAACAATTTCTACAACAGGCCGAAATAAATCAAGTTAAGGTTGAATATAATGCCCGAGACAATAGCATTCATTCTCTGCCACCCGGCGTAGCCGGGTTAGTTGCTAACAATGGCCTTATTATTCCTGTGCCTGAGGCAATTGATATGCTCAGTTGTTCGTTTAACCGAGAAGAGCGTCTTTATGCCCTGGAAAAAGAGCAAAAAATGGGCAACTATAAATTATCACGCGTTGACCGCAACCGGGAGCTCATCTTTGACTTAATAAAAGATCACAAAAATAGCCGCCATAACAAAAATTTCGCCTTAAAAATCCACTCCCCCATCTTACTAAAAAAGCCGCTGAACAGCCGAAAATAGCGGTAGAATTCGCTTTATCAACGGTTTTTACCCGCTATTCCTCCAATGCCATTTTTGGTACTGATGGGAATTCTCCATTAATGCTGCGCTATTATGCTTATGCCTTAATGGAAAAAGCCCATCAACTCGATCCAACACTGTTGGGTTACCAGATGTTCAAAAATTGGAAAAATCGCTTACTTGGAACAGAAAATGCCTTCACTTGTACCGCACTTTTATATGATATTATGATTATTCATGCAAATGAACAGTGTAAAGAGACCTTGCATAAAATTATCCCTCCAGCCTGGCGGTAAAGTTTTTGCCGGTAAGTGTTTCAATAATAATTGAATAAAAAAACAACCCCTTGGCAAGGGGTTGTTGATGCTTGAAAATAGTTGATATAGGGCAATTAATAGCAATAACTATTTTATTGCATGCTGTTCATTAGATACTGACTGGCACTGAGTGATGCTTTCGCCCCTTCTCCCGCCGCAATAATAATCTGTTTATAGGGAACAGTTGTACAATCGCCGGCAGCAAAAATGCCTTTTATATTGGTTTCACCTTTGTCATCAACCTGAATTTCACCGATTGCATTACGGGTTATTACGCCATCTAACCATTGGGTATTAGGTAATAAGCCAATTTGGACAAAAGTTCCAGCAACCGCTAAATCATTTAGCGAACCATCCAATCGATTTTTATACTGTAAGCCAGTCATTTTTACACCATCCCCTTTTACTGCTAGGGTTTCAGCTTGTAAAATAATATCTACATTGTTTAAACTCGCTAGTTTCTGCTGCAATACCGCGTCTGCTCTCATTTCTGGGGCAAATTCTAATAAAGTCACATGCTCAACAACGCCAGCAAGATCAATCGCGGCTTCAACGCCAGAATTACCGCCACCAATCACAGCGACTCGTTTGCCTTTAAATAACGGCCCATCACAATGGGGGCAATAAGTTACCCCTTTGGTACGATATTCTTTTTCGCCTGGCACATTCATATCACGCCACTTAGCTCCTGTCGCAATAATAATACTGCGAGAACGTAAAGTAGCGCCCGATACGGTTTCAATCTTATGCAACTGACCCACAGTATCGGCAGGAATAAGTTTTGCCACCATTTGTGAATCGATAATATCAATATCATAATCATTAACATGGCTACGTAGTGCAGCCGCTAATTTGGGCCCTTCGGTTCTCGATACAGAAATATAATTTTCAATATCAATAGTATCTAAAACTTGGCCACCAAAACGCTCGCCAATAATACCGGTACGAATACCTTTGCGAGCTGCGTAAATAGCGGCTGCAGCGCCGGCCGGACCGCTACCCACAATCAAGACATCATAAGGTGGCTGCTGATTCAGTTTTTGGACAGTATTTTTTTCAGCATTAACATCAACTTTAGTGACAATGTCACTTAAAGTCATTCTCCCTTGCCCAAACTCTTTACCGTTTAGAAAAACGGCAGGCACTGCCATAATATTTCGTTGCTGTACTTCTGACTGAAAAATAGCCCCATCGATAGCAGTATGCGTAATATTAGGATTTAAAACCGCCATTAAATTTAAAGCTTGGATAACATCTGGGCAATTATGACATGACAATGAATAATAGGTTTCAAAGTGAAACTGTCCTGTTAATTGACGAATTTGATCTAATACTTCTGCCGCTTCTTTCGCAGGATGACCGCCAACATGCAATAGTGCTAAAACTAATGAGGTAAATTCATGGCCTAACGGCAAACCGGCAAACCTTAATCCGCTATCTTTACCCGGATTAGTAATTAAAAATGACGGTTTACGTACCGCTAAGTTATTGTCTGTGATAAAAGTTATTTTATCTGACAGTGTGCTGATATCCTGTAATAATGCGTTTATCTCGGCAGATTTTTCACTCTCATCTAATGTTGCTATTAACTCAACTGGCTGGATTAATTTTTCTAAATAGGCTCTAAGTTGAGATCTCATATTATTATCAAGCATTGCTCTATCCCCGAAAAAAACGGGTGCTAATGCACCCGAATACAGTAAAATTACTCACAAAGTTTTTAATTAGATTTTTCCTACCAAATCAAGTGAAGGCGACAACGTAGCTTCGCCTTCTTTCCATTTGGCGGGGCAGACTTCACCTGGATGGCTTGCGACATATTGCGCAGCTTTGATTTTACGTAATAAATCGGATGCATCACGTCCGATACCCTCAGCAGTAATTTCTACTGCCTGAATAATACCTTTTGGATCAATAATAAACGTACCACGATCCGCTAATCCTAATTCTTTCTGTTCATCATTTTCTTGATACTTACGCATCACTTCAAAATTACGCGTTAATGTCCAACTTGGATCACCAATCATGGTATATTTAATTTTACCAATTGTATCTGAGTGATTATGCCACTCTTTATGAGTAAAATGGGTATCCGTTGAAACAGAATAAATTTCAACGCCTAATTTCTGGAACTCTTCATAGTGATCAGCTAAGTCACCTAATTCAGTTGGGCAAACAAAGGTAAAATCAGCAGGATAAAAGAAAAAAATGCTCCATTTACCTTTAATATCTTTTTCAGATATCTCGATAAATTTTCCATCTTTAAACGCGGTATTTTGAAAAGGTTTAATTTCTGTATTAACCAAAGACATTTTACTGCTCCCTTCTATTTGATATGTATTTAATGTATAAACATAAAGATATAACGTCTAATTCCTTTCTACTATTAATTCAATAGGTATTACCTATTATAAGAAAACATAAGATATAAAAAAACCGATTAATGAGACGATTTTCAATTGAAAATCAGGTGTCTGATTAATTTTAAGGATATCAGTTAGAAAATAATCAGTATCACGACACCAATTGCTAATTACTGGCAAGATCGTTAGGCGTTTTTTGTGCAGTTACCACAATATTGTATGTACATAAAAATGATTGCTTTGGCACTCGATAAAAACTTTGAGGCTGACTAACAGGCTGAATAAGAATATCACCAGCGCGTAATAATTGTTTTTTCCCCCAACTATTAATAAAGGTAAACGCCGATTCGGTTTCAGGTACAACAAAATAATTCATCATTTTACCAGTAGGAACAAAACGTAAATAATTTGGCTTGCCCAACACGGTAACAGGATCATGATAATATTGGTGAAATTTTGCTTCTTCAACCAAATATTGCTCATTACCTGTGGCTGGACAAATATTTTCCACCACCCAATCACCCTCTTGAGCTGGCTGTGATATACCCTCAGTGCCAACGCCTTTAATGATGGTCTTAATAATTTCACCTGGCGTAGCTAGCCGCGCATAGACCGACTTGCTTTTTTGCGCAATGCCAGTTAAGCCTTCTTGTTGTGCTTGCTTGAAATAGGCCAGAATATCTTTTGTCGGATACTGTTCTAACGAAGTTTGTTCATCATAAGCTAAAACTTGTAAAGGTAATAATATAACAAGTAATTTTAGGTAATTAGACTGTTGATTCTTGTAATTTAATAATAAATATTTAATCATAGAATAGCTCTCAGTAAGAAGAAAAAGATACTAAAAAACAATATCAAAAGTGCTCATTAACTAATACAAGTTTACCAATCAAATTACCTGACTCCATAAAACAATGCGCCTTTTCTGCTTGATGGTTAGGAATCTCAATCAATACAGTAAGGCATTAAT
>NZ_AUCC01000083.1 GCF_000429565.1 Arsenophonus nasoniae DSM 15247 | reverse complement strand
AGATCAAGGTTGCCAATATTCATCGGAGGAGTTTAGGGCGCACCTCTTTGAACGGAAAATAACTCAAAGCATGAGTCCGCGAGGTAATTGCCTCGATAATGCCGTGATGGAAAGATTTTTTAGGAGTTTAAAGACAGAAAGACTTAACCGTTTATCGTTTATGAATCATCAATCTGTTGTCTGTGAAGTTGAAAATTATATTCAGTTTTACAATTATTATCGACGCCATTCAACGATTGGTTATTTAACGCCACATCAAAAATATCATGAACTAAAAAATGCCGCTTAGATCTTCTACAGAATTTGTTGACCATTACATCTTGCAATGGCGCAATCATTTTGGTTGCCTGCTCAAGTAGATAATTTTTTTTATGAGTAGTTTTCCCCCTGAGTTCATCAGCCGTGTAGATGCGTGGGACGACTTGAGCATCGACAAAACACCATTTTCGGTTAGGGGCTGCCTCTTTAGGCCATTCGGATACTTCTGCTACACTGCACCCTTCGGGACAGAAACCGCTGATATCATAGCCCATTGAACGTATCACTCCGTCGGCATCATACTCGACTTTCATCGTATCTAGCTGAAAGTTTTTCTGGCACTCATACCAGTCCTGACCGTCTTCTGATATAAGAAAAATGACACCCATAGCGCTTTCTAGCGCTTTTTTGTCAGAGGATTCAGGGTGATAACGTTGAAAATTTTTAAGGTTTTGCATTACATACACCACACATTCATCCAGTTACCATTGATATTTTTTTGCAAAGGACGCCGCTGAATGAGGTCAACATATTCATCAGAGTTCCAGTTATACGCGCCGGTAATCACATGAGGCGGTTCATCACGATAACCAGGCCCACGCCATACCTGGACTTCTTGCATATGTCCCAATCGAATATCGCGCACAAAGGTATTATTTAGCCATCCGCTGAGATGGCCGCCCCAGACCGATCCGTGAATATTGCCATCTTCTTGATAGGTAGCGCCTGCGGCATGGAGTGCCTGCGGGGAATAAAAATGCCCGTTTTTATTGAATACCCAATCTCCACTACCGTCATTGCCGTTATTTAGCCGGACGCCATCACCTCCCTTGTCTTTGTAGAGCCACATGCGAACGCTACCATCCTGATTATGAAAACCCAGATGCTTGCGGTTATCCCCCTTCAATAAGAATTGGCCACCCTGTGAAATAATGTCGCCATTGACCGTGCCACCAGTCCGTTTATCCAGTGCATTTTTTGCACAATCTACCGTTTCCGTTAAACCAAGGTTTTATAACATCGAGAATTTAGCTAAAATTTTGACCAAACCAAGCAATTAAAAGGCTTATAGAGAGTGAGAAAAGGTTAAGAATGGCAAAAATAGGCTATATGAGGGTGTCAAAAAATGACCAAAATACCGATTTACAGCGAAAATCGCTCGTTTGTGCAAATTGCGAACAGATTTTTGAGGATAAAATCAGTGGAAAAACAGACCAGAGACCTGGGTTAAAACGTGCATTAAAGTGCCTGAAATCGGGCGATACCTTGGTAGTCTGGAAGCTGGACAGGCTGGGTCGTAGCATTAAACATTTGATTACTTTAATATCCAAACTTGAAGATGAAGGTATTCATTTTCATAGTTTGACGGATGCCATTGACACTTCTACGTCCGCAGGTCGTTTTTTCTTTCATGTGATGAGTGCGTTGGCACAGATGGAGCGTGAACTGATTGTTGAGCGTACTAAAGCAGGTTTAGCCGCAGCAAGAAGCAGAGGACGTATCGGGGGTAGACCTTGCTCATTATCTTCCGCGCAGCAAGAGCAGGCTAAAAAATTACTTGAGTTAGGCCATAGTAGAACACAGCTGGCATTACTGTATGGGGTGTCATTGGCTAGCATCTACAAATATTGTCCAGTTAACCAGAATGCTCGAACAGGCCAAAATGACTCTGATGAAAAATAACAGTGTAATTTCGTTGCACTGATGGAAACAAAAGTAACCCACCATTTATCGCACGTTTTGGCTTCAAATATCGCGCGGCGCATCACCAAGCAAAGAGCCAACTCGCGCGAGTTGGGAAACGCAATCATTACGTACCGCGACTGCAGGATGTTTTTTTAATCCACCGCTGCCCCCCATTTCGGTAATGCCACCACTGTCAATATCCCGTAATGCATGTTCGGCGATAACCTTTTCCGCTCGCAACATCAATTCAAAGGCATTGCAATAAGCAATTAGCAAAGGCGCATCTTCCAGTTCAAAGGTACCACGCTGAATTAAAATATGGCTCTGGGTTTTCCACAACTTAACAGCATTTTCACCTATTAACGCCTCAGGTGGTGCAATACGAGTCAAGTTACTCTGTTTTTTCGCCGGTAAATTTCGCTTCCGGCCGCCTCCTGATGACCGAATACCGGTTGCCATACTCCCTCCTGAATTGTTAAAAACTATCGAAAAAATATTCCTTATTTCGCTTGCGTAAAAATAAACTTAAAGCGGCAGTCCTGGAAAGCGAGAGGGGTAGAGATTTTACCCGCCCCTCCCCCTGCTTTATTGGCTTCTTTCCGTGGCAGTTTTCTTGTGGTGACACGGTCAGCACAGACTTTGCAAGTTACTTTCTGCATCACTGCCGCCGTGGGCTTTTGCTATGATATGGTCAACAGTTTTAGCTGTAGTAGCCAGACTGTTTTTTAAGCAAGCTTGGCAGAGATATTTATCACGCTTTAATATCTGCATACGCAACTTATCCCACCTGGTGCCATAACCGCGTTGATGACGATTTTTTCCTTGCTGATGGTTTTCCCATCCTTGACTTCGATGTGCTTCACAATAGCCACTGCGATCAGTGGTTGTCTTGGCGCAGCCGCGTTTGCGGCATGCGCGGGGGATGCGGGGCGGCATGGAGTTTACCTTTAATTAACATTGGAAGATATTCAAAAAATATAATTACAAACAATTGCAAATCTATGATTGTGATCGATCTTTTCGCAAATGAAACATTGTTACTATTACTTTAGTTATTTAACTTTATATAAGGTATATAAATATGGAATTTTCTGCGGCAGAAAAACTTCAAATATCAATGCTATGTGAAATTTTTAGAGCTCTAGAAATAAACAATAGTTATGATCCTGATTTAATCCAGCTTGCAATCTCAACAAATAATTATTGGGCTATCGGCGAACAATATCAATTAAGAGAACTAAGTAACTTACCCACCCCAAATAAACCTGAATTGGTTCACGAAATTCTTACTATGTACCGAACATTATCAAGTACATATAATCAAATGAATGAACAAGATAAAGACGATATTAAAAAAGCTTTGTCAAATAATAACCCCGAAAAATTACTGAATTTTCCTGGTTTTGATTTTAACCACGAAACTGAATATGCAACAATAGCAGAATTATTAAAAAAAATGGGATGTTATGCTGAAATGAATATAACTAATAATTCTCATATGCCTTCTATAGAAATCTATCAGAGAATGTTAAAAGTATTTTCAACTGTGTTAAAAGACTCTAATTACGACTATCAGATTTCAAAGCAATCCTTTATTAAAATACTTCAAGCAAAAATACATCCTAATAAGAGATAATTAATTTTCATTTAAATAAAAATTCAATGGCCCCAAGTTAGGGGCTTTTTATTTATAAACCTCACTCACTCTCTCCCTTAACCCCAAATACTGCGCCTCTAAGGTTTCAAGTTGGCGTCTGAGACGGAGATAATTTCGCCGAGCGTCAGGCGCCAGTTGGGTGGGTCTTGCATCATCCACGCTGGTGGTGGTGGCGGTAATATTGTCGGACTTTGCACACACCGCTTTGACATACAACCGCTTAGTGCCATTATGCAGATCGTCAGTAAGCTTACTGATTTCAGCTTTCGCATGATTAAGTTCCTGTGTTCGTTTAGTGTCCAGTTGATGTAGTAATTTCACCTCTTTTAAATAGCTGTTTTTAAGCTCTGTCTGCTTATCGAGTTCATCCACCAGCTGGTTATATTGATATTTAAGTTGGGCATAGTAGTTATATAAAATCACAAGCGATATTGAAGCCAATATAGTGATAAAAAATGGCAAACTATTTAATTTCATATATTGCCTGCACATATCGCTGATTCAATTTCACGACGCGTCATCAGACCCTGCCACTTTTCCTTACCAACATAAACCCACTGCTTCATCGCTTCACATGCACCATCCAGATCGTTCGCATTAAGTTTTTTGAGTAATGTAGAACGCTGGAAATTGCCAATGCCAACGTTATAAACAAAAGAGTAAATAGCGGCCTGTGTCAGCGTATTGACTTTGACCTGGATTAATGGGTCGACCTGTTTTTTAACCGTCTGCAAATCACTATTAAGCCACTGTTCACACTCTGCTTTGCTATAAATGCTGTTGGGTTTAATATCCTTTCCCGTATGGCCGAAACACACCGAAAGTACACCGCCGCCATCAAAATAAGGCGCTAACTTTAGTCCTTCAAAATGCATTATCATGGTCGAAGCAAGTAACATCACTCCACCCGCCGCTACTACAATCTTTTTAGGTATCTTCACCATAATGATATTCCTTCAATTTATATTCCTTACGCTTGTAGTACCAATTAACTAAAAAAGTGCCTATCGTGCAGACAATACCGACAATAGCCACCCACTGCTCTAAAGTGAAAATACTTAAAATGGTGATCAGGATGCCCCATAGATAGGCTATAGGACTTGAATATTTTTCAGGCATGCGCATATCCACTCCCTACAGAGTGTATCCATGAGTTTAGTGTGATAAGTTAAAAGTTATGCGTTAAGCTAATCGCTTTACACACCGAGTTACCTTAACGCATTAGTTTTCAAAACTGGAATGACGACATCAATATAAACAAAATGAATAGAAAAATAAGAGATGAAAAACAATGATGAAATTACAAAGCTAAAAACCATACTCCCAAAGAGTAAGGTTTTTTATTCTTGATTTCTTGTTACTAATTTTATTAGCTATTTAGGACAACAACATTTGTTGCTGTATTGCCTTTCATGCCCTGAAAAGGTGTATAACTAACTTCCTGTCCTTCATAAAGAACTTGATAATGAGTGTTTTTGATTTCAGAATAGTGTACAAAAACTTCTTTACTACCATCATTTGGAGTAATAAAACCAAATCCTCTATTACCATCAAACCATTTAACCAATCCGTGAATAATATTTGACATTATGAATCCTTATAATTGTTTATTTTTTGTTTCAATAAATGTAGATTTGAATACTTATTGTAGTTAAATTAAAAGGAATCCATAGAATAGAGATGTATCGATAATATCATTACTCTCTGAATTTATTTAAATTTTTATAACAAGAGATAATTCCAAACCAGGAGTACATTAAGACATACTTTTTAATGTTAAACAACATTTATTTAATTAAACGTTTAGTATTGGCTATATATAAGGCTAAAATCATCACTAAAATTGATACTGAATAAACCAACACACTTATTGGTTCTTTATGTTCGACGATAATTAATCTAATGATTGCGGTGATACCTATATAAATAAAGTATTGTAGCGGGAAATGGTAAACTGATTGAAAGTATTTGATTATTAAAGCAATAAATTCAAAATAAAGAAAATAAGTAATTATCCCTTCAAGTAAAAGATAAGATGGCATAGTTTCTGAATTTTTGAATAGCAATGCTGATAAGACGATAGTTTCTTTGATTAGGAAAATAATTAATATGATTGCGATTATTAACAAACTACAGCTAATTATCCATTGCAATAACCGTGCTATCAATTTTGATTGAGATAAGCCAGACAAATAAACCTCCACACAATTTTAGCTTTCATGTCGGCTTATTTCTCAACTAAAAACAAGTCTTGCTAAAGTAGAATTCAATATTTATCCCTAAATATAGCGACATGAGATAACATTTTAATACTAAGCATATTAATTTATTTCCCTTTTAATATTTCCGTAATTTTCAATCCTAAACTTTACTATCATAAGAAAACTAAAGACAAACTACTTTCAATATTATTAATATCTATAAATTAATAAAATTATTTAGTATAAAAATTAATTTGCACATAAAATAAACCAATATACTAAATTTCTTTTAAATATCTCCTATTTTGTTCATTTTTGCAAGCTAAATCAAAACCCTTATTTTTTACTCTTGTTTTACTTGTTTCTAAGCGAACTTCTATTTAATCCTCAAGTAAAGAAGAAAAATGATGAAAAACACTAAAAATTAAAAACCCCACTCTAAACAAGTGAGGCTAAGCATTATCTATCCAGATTTTTCAATAAGATGACTCATTTATTCCGAAAGTTTTTTAATCAACTCATCCTTGTGAATAATTACATAACCAGATCGGTGGCCAATTTCAAATAGTGTTTCGAGAGAAGAAACATACTCATTGTCATGAACGACTCTTGCGCTATCTACTTTACCATTAGGAAGTAAAGTCAGCAGGATCTTATTAGTTGTTCCAGTTACGGTAATAGCACTGTTAAGTTCTGCTTCCATTCTATCAAATTCGGCAATGTAGGCTTCTTTAAACTGAGCGGCCTTTTTTCCTGTAAATCCCATTACTAAGAAAATGAAGCCGTTTTTTGTCATTTCATATGCATCATAAGTGTTTCCTTTATGTTCGAATTGAACCCGCCAAAAGTTGCGGGTTAAAAATTGTTCAGAACAATCAAGGTTAGATATTTTTAGAACAACTTTTTGATGTTCTTTACCAAAGTAATCGGCAACGTCTTTAGAAATTGTTATAGCCTTGTTATTGTTGATAGTAACTTTAGGAGTGATGGTAGATAATTGAAGTGTCATGATGACCTCCGATGGTTACTTAAATTTACTCACCATCAGGAGTTCTCACACTCTCTGGTGGTGAACTGAATGGGGGTGAGAATACCGGAGTAACCGCCGGCCAACCTTTCGGTTGCCCCATCCACCCCACCATTGAATATGGCTAGATTACGACAATAAAAAACACGCTCGCGGCGTGTGTCATGTCGCGGTTACTAACTCGGGTTCTCACGCCCGATATCTGATTTATCAGATGCAGGTAAACTATAGCGCATGTATTTGCTTTCTCGTCAATGCAAAAAGAAATGAGTTTGTTAAATTAGAGACAGAACAAGATTAAAGTAATTAAACTAGGGTGGTCGGGTACTTCAACACCGTATAGGACGGCCAACAGCTTTTCCCAAAAGGTATTGTATATACTGTTCGCTACCCGACCATAACAAATTTCGGACATAAAAAAGCCGCTTGATTCAGTCGCGGTAACTGCCTATGGTGTGTTGAGCTCTTGATATAAAATATAACTTATGACCTCATTCCGGTCTAGCTTTACCATCACATCCTTTAATAAAAAAACTTCACTAAATAACTTCTATAAAACTCTGGAACAATATCAATTCACCCCAAAAACCTGCCGTAGTAACGACCACTCCAGTACTACTTCCCTATCTCAGCCTAAATAATCTAGGACAATAGTAAGATAATAAATTTCACAAAAAGGGCAACTTTTAAGATTGATAAAAATAATAAATATTTATTATTAACTTTATAAAACATCAACTATTCTAAAATTTTGTGGGTTTTTATAGGATAATCAAGTGAAAAATTTATCAGCAGTAATATTTATGCTTCTATTCTCAAGTAATGTTATGAGTATCTGTCCTAAGGGATTTACATATGATCTAAGTAAGAGAATTTGTATTAATAATAACGATCAATCTATAACAGCCAAAGAACTCTGTTATGATAATAAAACAAGGAGTTTTATTCCATGTAATCAAATAACTTATACTCCTCAACTCGGCAGGGGTAAATAAGATTGTATCTTTATATAATATTACCATCACCCAACCTTCAAAATTGCTATTCCTTTCTCAGGGTAGCCTATTAACTGTTTCTCACTATCTATTACAATTTTTACCAATTAAAAAACCCCACTCTAAACAAGTGAGGCTAGGTATTATCTATCTGGATTTTTCAATGATATGACTCATTTATTCCGAAAGTTTTTTAATCAACTCATCCTTGTGAATAATTACATAACCAGATCGGCGGCCAATTTCAAATAGTGTTTCGAGAGAAGAAACATACTCATTGTCATGTACGACTCGTGCACTATCCACTTTACCATTAGGAAGTAGGGTCAGCAGTATTTTGCTAGTTGTGCCTGTTACAGTAATAGAATTATGTAACTGAGCTTCTATACGGTTGAACTCAGAAATATAGGCTTCTTTAAACTGAGCTGCTTTCTTACCTGTAAATCCCATAACCAAGAACACAAACCCGTCTTTGGTCATTTTATACTCTTCGTATACATTCCCATTATGTTCAAATGGAACCCTCGAAAAGTTGATGGTTAAGAATTGTTCTGAACATTCGAGATTTTTTATTTTTTCAATTACATGAAAATGTTGTTTGCCAAAATAATTAGCTACTTGACGAGAGGTAGTTATAACTTTTCCATCGTGAATAAATACACTAGGAATAGTAGACATTTGAGTATTCATATTTTATATCCTGTTTGATATTTTGAATTAACCCTATTTTAAAGTAGGGTGGCCAGGCGCTCAAAACCGCAAACAGACGGCGGGCATATTTCCCTTGCGGGTATTTTATTAGCCTCACGCCCGACCATATCAAAATTTTATGGATATAAAAAAACCACAAGTCTGTCGGGTGTGGAGACCGCTGTTTGAAGTGTTTTGAGCACCTGATATAAAATATAACTTATGACGTTATTCTCGTCTAGCTTTATCATCACAACCTTTAATAACAAAAAACCTCACTAAAGAGGTTCTATACAATTCTAGCAACATATCAATTTAGCCTTAAATATCACTCATTTTGTTGACTTTTGCAAGATGTAGAAATGACTTTTTGTTATTTTTTCATATCATTACACACTTTCAGCTATCTGACATAAGGCTTCTCTATCCAATGCCTTACAGATTGAAATCAATCTTAACCAAAAATGGTGATAATTCTTTTTCCAGTTGTCCCGCTTCATCCCCATTAACTTGGCAAGATCCGATTGACTATACCCCTGATTAGCTAAACCAGAAAAGCTATCTGCGCATTGTTGCACGCATAACCAAACCAATATTTTTAATCTTTCTTTGACCTTTTTAGTGATTTTTATATCTGCAGTCTGATAGGTAAATTTTCGCCATAGGTATGAGCATATATTCACTTGATGTTGAAAATTCATCTCATGACAATAGCAATACAGTATCCATGAGCGTTGATGATCTGCTAACTGTCTGATCACTCTTCTCTCGTGGCAGTAAAAATAAGCAGGGTACTCGATAAGCGGGATTTCTCTGCCTGAACGACGGGTTTCAGTGACTTTTACCGGATCAGTTATTCGACAAACGGAATGACCCGCTAATTTTATTTCCCGCTTTTTCACTCTTGGATACCTTTTTGTTTCCATTGCACTCTTACACGTGAGTGCCTCAAGTTGTCCAGTGTTTACTGTCCAGTCCCTAAAAGCATATTTGGCCACGCTTCGAAAATACCCTAAGTCATGCTCTGTCATAAACTGTTCCTTAACTCAATGCCCCAAGCCCCAATGATTCATCAAGAAAACCAAATAGCAGCGCTAACTGACTACCATACTTTACTTCCCATGCTTTAGGATCATGATGCAATTCACTGTGATGTCCCCTACATAGTGGAATACTAAATAAATCATGTGCTTTTACGCCTATACCCCCGTAGCCATAACCGATAAGATGATGGGCATCATCCGCTGGCTTCTGGCAGAGACAACACGGACGCGACTTAACCCACTGCAGATATTTTTGATTTCCCCAACGTTTCAGTTTCTGGATTTTCATTAAACTTGCTGGTGGGTTAGCATCAATGACTAGATTTAAAACTGCCTGCTCTGCTATTCTGCCTGCTTTTGCATCGCTTAATTCATCCGGTGCGGACATTACTATCATCCGGCCACTGAAATGGTGTAGCTGATTGATACCTGGCTTAAAGGCGACAATGCCCAATTCAGGAACAGGTATTGCTGTGAGTAAATGACACATCAAAAAAGCTCCGCTTTATTTCAATATAAATTCTTTACTTAAAATTCCATCTATCCACTTATCCATATTAGAGAGTGCATTTGCTTTTTTTCGTTGACGTTTTTTAGTGTTCTTTTCTACATGGTTAAGCAAATAAGGCGTGATAATAGCCAGTGCACTACCACCTGCAATCTTTGCGCCCCATTCCACGGTTAATCTTTTAACCTGTGCATCATCTTGCCAGATACCTGCGTAAGTTAAGCTGTCCTGTTTGGCCTTAACAAAGTTATCCAGATCACGGCGGTGATCTGTTGGCGGAAATAAGGTTAATGAAAGACTAACTGCAGTCGTCAATGTTTTGGGTTTTCGGTTATTGTTTTGTTCCAGTACGCTCGCAATTACTGCGCAGCGATATTGCCGTCCTTTAGCACTGATTAAATGACGTCCTTTATTTAACCCGCTGGAAGGATGACGCCAGTAGGTATTAACACTGGGCGGAAAAGGTAAAACAAGACTTAACGATCCTGTTGCTATCATATCTTCCTCACTAACCCGTCAGGAATATCAATCTCATTCCCCTGAATAATAGAAACAATTAAACGACAGGCCGCTTCTAAATGAGTTGCGCCTTTGCCGATCCCTTTATCAAACAAACCTGAAGCGGCACAGAAAGAACCCGCTTTTGTCTTTCTGAATTTAATTTGATATCGCTTAATAAATTCATCGCATTGTTCACCATTTTTTGAGGGGTTAAAGGCAACAAAAAAATGGTTTTTATCCACATTGATATAAATCGGTGAAGTTTTACGGTCAAAATAGGCAATTTCATAACCCAGCGATTTGGCTACCGCATAATCAAGATGACGTCCTGACAATTCACGTGTTTTTACTATCATGCCGCCCTCCCGTTGCGCTCTGCTAACCACTACACTCCCACTAACGTCAGGTCGATGTTTTCACACCAGGGCCATTCGTTTTCTTTCACCCCCTGCAGGGTCGGTTGTTTTAGCTCGACGCTGTAAACCCCGTTGACCGAGAGGGTGGCCTGTATCTGGCTGGGAACGATATCACGCCCCAGTTGTGCGGCCTGCTTGTCGATATAACGCTGGGCGGACTGCTTCACTGCGACCATGACCTCGGCGCTATCGTAGCCAGCATAAACACGGATAGCCGCTTCAATCCGGTAAGTTACCTTAACCGGCGAAGCCACCTTGACGGTATCGGTCAGCGGGCGCACCTTTTCGTCAGAACAGGCCCCATTAACCAGCGCCAGCAAGGTGTCGGACGGCAGGCCGGTTTTAATCAGCGGATAAAGCGCCACCGTACCCGGTACCGGGCGCATCACCGCCACATCGCGGATATCCTGATGGGCACTCATGGCATGAAAACGGTACGCCTCGCGCGACCCGGCGTTGCTAAATGACGCGGGGGCCAGCCGGATACGCTCGCGCAGATGCGCATCTTCTTCCGGGTCAGCGCCACCGGTACTGGGTTCAGTATTCGTCACGCTCAGGTCTGCATCGTTGATGCCGTCGAGCAAGGTGCTGATTTGCGCCGGTTGCCAGCCGTTGCCAAGTGTGCCGCGCTCGGTACAGGTGGCATTCACGCTGACGGTAGTGTCGCTCAGGGTCACCGCCTCATCGGTGGCAAAAACAATACTGTCGCGGGCGCTAACGCGCGTGCCCGCCGGAATGACCAGCGGCGTGTCGGGGGATTCTTCGAGCTGAAAACGCAGTCGGGTACGCGCTGCCGCAGCCGACAGGCGGTATACACCGACCAGTTCGCCCAGATAGTCCAGCATCGGGGCGCGGGCAAAGGCCACCAGATTCTGCTCGGCGGTATCCTGGATAGCCAGGCGTACCAGCGCCTCACGGTAAGCCATCAGGTTAATCAGCAGTCGTTCATCCTGCGCCGGATAGAGCGTTTTGCCGCTGACTTTTTCATACCAGGCTATCATTTCAGCGGTCAGCGCCGCCGCATCGGTGTTGATAAATACCGGCTTCTTGTCCGTTAACGCCATGCGACCTCCGTCATCTGCGGTGTGCCGTCCGTTATCGGTTGCCAGCGTACCCGTAACCAGAGATGTTCGGCATCGACCCGCGGTTTCACCTCAAGGAGTTGTATTCGTGGCTCCCAGCGCCGCAGTGCGTCGACCGTCTCTCTGACGACATGGGGAATGGCCTGCTCGGTAGGCATATCCAGATAGCGGTACAGGTTGCTGCCAAAATCGGGCCGATGCAGGTCTGTACCACAGGGCGTACACAGAATGATACGCATGGACTGCGCAATATCGGCCAGCCCGGAAACACGTTCGCCGGGACGGTTCAGCGCGGGCTGCCAGTAAACGGACGTTGCATAATCATTTTTCATACGGGCAGCATGACACAGGCGGGCAACAGGGGGTATTAAAGTGCGTTAAAGCCTGTAAGCGCTTATATCGGCTTGCCGGTCGACCTGCCTTCATGACCGTGACTGTGCTGATGGTTTTTCAGCGACACGTTCCCGGCCTGGATATCCCCGCTGGCCTTGATATCGCCGTTAATGGTGGCTGCCGCACCCTTGCCACCCGAGCCGCTCATACCGCCCAGGTAAGTGAGTTGCTTCTGCACCGTCAGGTTACCGGTCGTAAGGGTATCAGGTGAATCGAGTGTTGTCACCGATCATGCAAAACTGATCCACTAACGATCATCTAAAACTGATCCACTTTGTATTATTCGCACATTTTTGTACGGATAATTTATGTTAACCAAGGAGATATTTGTGGATATTCATGTTCGCTTTGCACAAGGACAAAGCCTTCGAAAAATTGCCAGTGAGTTGGGTATATCCCGTAACACCGTAAAACATCATTTACAACAACAGACAATGCCAACTTATGCTAAAAGAAGTCAACAACCGACTAAATTATCCCCCTTTAAACCTTATTTGCTTCAG
>NZ_AUCC01000082.1 GCF_000429565.1 Arsenophonus nasoniae DSM 15247 | reverse complement strand
TATTACCGCCAAAATGTTCACCTATTACCGCCAAAATGTTCACCTATTAACATCTAATCCCTTGAATTCCATAGGAAATTTAGGGTGTAAAACAAGAAGAAAAACAAGAAAAACATTATTAAAACAGCCCCAGCCTGTGGATAACTTTTTTTCACTTCCTAACAACCAATTCCTAGCCAAGAAGAAAAAAACTAAGGAGCCACTCAAAACCTATGCAAAAAGCATTTGGCATTATGCATATCAAATCTATCGACGAGGATTTAAGAGAAATTGTTGGGATCGCTACTAGCGCAACACCTGACAAACATAACGATATCGTTGAACCAGAAGGCGCAGTCTTTAATCTGCCAATCCCTTTGCTCTGGCAGCACGATAAAAATCAACCTATCGGTGAAGTCGTTGAAGCTGAACTATGCGATGAAGGGATACGTGTTAAAGCAAAAATCGCAAACATAGCCAGTGATGATAATTCTATTACTAAACGCCTGAATGACGCTTGGACATACATCAAGACAGGACTAGTGAAAGGCTTATCAATCGGCTTTTCGCCTATAAAATACGAAAGCATTGACAACGGAGGTTGTAAATTCCTCAAGTGGGCGTGGAACGAATTATCAGTTGTGACTGTTCCAGCAAATACAGAGGCAACAATACAACTCGTCAAATCATTACATGAAACAAATATTAAAACTATTGGAGCACCAAAATCAGTGAATATTTTTGAAGAAATCAAATCACTCAAAGCATCAAGAAGTGAAAAATCTAACATGTTGGAATCGATTATCACTATTACGAAAAACGAAGAGCGAAAATTTAACGAGGAAGAAAAACGCCAATTTGACGCACTTTCAACAGAGGTAAGCGACATTGACGAAGAACTGGTTAGATTAAATCGACTGGTAGAAATCAAAAAAACGGAAGCTGAGCCGATCCAACCGATGACAAGAACTCCGCAGAAAACAAAAGCCAGCTTGCCAAAAACGACCCTCTCATCTGAAAAAGAGAAAGGTATGCAGTTTGCACGATACGTAAAATGCCTAGCTGCATCACAAGGCAATCTAATGCAAGCGTGCGAAATAGCGAAGTCAAGCTATGCTCACAATCACGATTTACAAACGGTTTTGAAGGCTGCTGTATCGGCTGGTTCAACACTAAACCCAGCTTGGGCGGGTAATCTGGTTGAGTACCAACTCTTCACTGGTGACTTTATCGAGTTTTTAAGACCTCAAACTATTATTGGAAAATTCGGCACGTCAGGCATTCCATCGCTTCGCAAAGTGCCTTTCAATGTTCGCATTAACGCCCAAACCGCTGGAAGTTCTGGCTATTGGGTTGGAGAAGGGAAACCGACACCATTAACAACGGCTGGCTTTGACACTGTAAAACTTGGCTTTGCAAAAGTAGCAAATATTGCCGTTTTAACAGACGAGTTAGCACAGTATTCAGATCCGAGTGCTGAGTTGTTAATACGTGACTCACTCGCAAAAGCATTGATTGAACGAATAGACAAAGATTTTATCGATCCCCTTAAAGCTGAAATACTAAATATTTCGCCAGCTTCAATTACCAATCCAGCAAAAGGAGAAAAATCTAGCGGAGATCCTGACAAAGACATAGCTAAATTGATTGGAAAATTCCAGAAGGCAAATTTATCATTAAACGGCGCAGTTTGGATAATGTCGTCCATGACGGCGCTTTCGCTTTCACTTCTCAGAGCACCTACAGGCCAGTTTATGTATGATCGTTTAGGCTTAACAGGTGGCACGTTTCATGGCTTCCCAGTAATTACCTCTGAATACGTTGGAAACCTCTTGATTTTAGTTAAACCTGAGGAAATCTATTTAGCTGATGACGGAAACGTATTGATTGGTGCAAGTAGAGATACTTCACTGGAAATGAGCGATACGCCAAGCGAAGGTGGTTCGCCTCAACTGGTTTCGATGTTCCAAACCAACAGTATTGCAATACGTGCAGAACGCCAAATAAACTGGAAATTACGCCGTCCGGAAGCTGTTGCCTATCTGACAGATGTTGATTACAGCAAATTTAAACCAACATTTTTTTCTGTTGAAATGAAAACAGAAAAACCAGCAAAAACCACAGATTAAGGCAAAGATATGTTGAACTGGATCAAGAAATCTTTCACACGATCTGAAGCTGCAACTCACTTCTGGCGCATTGGTGGGCGCTCCCTAGGTCATCACGAGCCTCAAAAATTCTTTGCGGTTTTTTCTTGTGTGAGTTTGATTGCCTCAGATATTGGCAAGATGCCGTTAAAAATAAAACGTCTTTCACCTTCTGGCGTGCTGGTTGACACAAAAAAACACGAAAGATATAGCAAATTGCTGTCTCGTCCCAATACGCTACAAACTCGCAATCAATTCTTTGAGGCTTGGTTGTCTTCTTTGCTATTACATGGCAACACCTATGTCTTGATTGAGAAGAATAATAACAATATTCAATCATTGAAAATTCTTGATCCAAAGCTGGTTGTGCCAAAAATCACGCCTGACGGTGAATTGCTTTACGATTTAAACATTGATCATGTAGCTGGTATCAAGACCCCGATTACCGTTGATCATACTGTAATCATTCACGACAGAATCAATAGTCTATTCAATCCGCTATTGGGGGTATCCCCTTTGTATTCGGGTAGTCTTGCAGCAAAACAAGGTTTATGTATGCAAGAAGATTCCAAGACTTTCTTCGAGAATGGAAGCAACCCGAGTGCAATACTTCAACTCAAAGGTGAATTAAACAAACAGCAACTCCAAGACGCAAAAGAGATGTGGGAGCAGCAAACAACGAAGCAAAACATCGGTAAAACCGTTGTTATTCCGCATAACATTGAGCATAAGGCAATCTCTATTAACGCTGCTGATGCTGAAATGATTGAGCAATTGGTAATGAGTGCTAAAGTTGTTTGTTCAGTCTTTCATGTACCACCATATAAAATTGGGTTGGAAAGTCCGCCGAGTCATAGTGCAGAGTTGGATAATCAATACTACGCGCAGTGTTTACAGCCTAGGCTAGAGGCCATTGAGACGTTGCTTGCTCAAGCGTTTGGCTTTGACCAAAATTATTGCGTCAATTTTGATCTTAATGCGCTATTGCGAATGGATGCGAAAGCTCGCTATGAAACCTTAAGCGCGGGTGTGCGAGGCGGTTGGTTAAAAATCAACGAAGCCCGAGCCAAAGAAAACTTACCCCCTGTTGCTGGCGGTGATTCGCCTTATTTGCAGCAACAAAACTATTCTTTATCGGCTTTGGCAAAGCGAGATGCACAAGAAAATCCGTTTGAAAGATTATATAGCTCAAAAAACACACAACCAGAAGTTGTTGAGGTAAAAAATCAATCCAAAAGTGCAAATGACAGTTAAACCCTCATTCATAAATCGATTTTAAGGCGCCTAGAAAGCCCGTAGAGCGATTTTCTTAATATAACCTATAAATTCGTACCGCTTAAAAATTTGAAGCGCTCTAAATCGCTTACAGAGCGTTTTTATTTTTTTGCGGTTAAAAGGAGTTCCAAGTATGCAATTTGTATCGCTAGAAGAAGCGAAAAGACATTTGCGAATCAATCACGAATACGACAACGAAGACTTACTCATCAAAATTAAGGCAGCCAGCGAACGAATTGCAGAATATATCGATGCTAAAGCAGATAGAGAAAGTTTTTTAGTGAAGGCCGCTACACTACAACTGGTTAACCTGATGTACGAAGATCGAGAAGGAATTTCTGACGTTTGGCTAGCTGAACGTTTACCTAATTCAGTGACTTCGCTACTCGCTACAATGAGAGCGGTGACAATATGTTGATAAAGCGACTCACTAAATCTCAAAAATTCCCAAAGACGAGCGAGTTAAACAAACTGGTGCTCTTTCACAAACGAAGAGATAAACCTCGTGGTGATATATCCGTAGAGGCGGATAATAAAAATAGTAAGCATGTCTGGGCGAAGATCGTTCAAGTCAGTGACTTTTGGAAATTGACCGCTACGCAACTCAACAAAGACATAACGCATCAGATTATTACTCGATATCGAGGGGATCTCTACGTCTGTACTGAAGCTATTTGTGACGGAGTAACTTATTCGATTCGTGGTGTACTTGATATCGGCGGAGCAGAAAGATTCTTGTCTTTTTCGTGTAAAGAAATCAAAGAAAATAAAGAGGAAAAGAAAAAAGTCTATGGCTATCAATGAAATATATAATGTTCATGTCGATTTTACTCAACCAAAAGGTTTTGTATTCAATCGAAGAAAATTGCGCCGTTATTTTCATGAAGTGGGCGAAAAACACACTCAACTTTCACGCAATCTCATTGCTCATCGGGGCGGACGATCTAAGGCTGGCGAATATCCTCACTGGCAAACAGGTAGATTAGCCCACTCTATAGGCCATTTCACGCCAAAAGCAACCACAAAAAGACCCGGACTTTTAGTCAAAATTGCACCCAATCAAAAGCGAGGAAAAGGAGTAAAGCCGATTGTAGGGGACTTTTATCCGCAGTTTTTGAATTACGGGGCGAAACGTGGAGGCAAAACGGTTCTAGCACCCCGTAAAAACTATATCTATCAAGCGATGAGACGACTTGAATCGTGGACTCAGCGAACACTGGTGAGCGGATTAAAGGCATCTCTTGAGATTAAGAGGATTAACGATTGAAATTAAGCATTATTATCAAGGCGTTAAGAGACTTCTGCCCCATTTTTGAAAGGCGAGTGTACGGATTGGGACAATATGCAAATTTGCCTGATATTGGCAGATTGGATTTACCCGCAGCTTATGTACTTCCAGCCGAGGATGAGGTAGGAGAACAGCGATCTCAAAACGATTACAGGCAGAGACTAAAGGAAAATTTTTACGTTGCGGTTGTCGTCGAAAACAAAGATTACATCGGTCAACCCGAATTTGACGAATTTCATCATGTAAGGAGCGAAGTGTGGAAAGCGTTACTTGGCTGGCAACCAGAACCCTATTACGGCGGTATTACTTACGCTGGCTTTGAGGAAGCTAATTCAACACTCGAAGAATGCCACTATTTGCTCAAGTTTTCTGTTGAAACAGAAATATCACCCGAAGATACCAGGCAAGCGATTGAGTTATCGAAATTACCCCCACTGAACACAATCAAGATCAAATCAGAATTGCAGGAAACCCAAATATGTCTTACCAACGACTATGGTTCGTGAAGCCAAAAGATAATCGCCTCGTTCCCGTCCCTTATTATCCAGATGATCCACTCATGCTCCTACCGGAAGAGGGGATGTGGATTAAGGAAAATCAATACTGGCGGAACAGAAGAGACGATGGAGATATCAAAATTTTGGATATAAGAGATCCCGATAATCCAGTGAGAAAGCAACCGAAAACAACCGATAAAACGGATAAAAAAGTGAGTGAAGAATGAGTATCAGCTTTAATCAAATTCCAGAGTCAACCAGCGTACCGTTGTTTTACGCGGAGATGGACAACAGCGCGGCAAATACAACGCAAGATAGCGCACCAACGTTAATTATTGGTCACGCCTTGCCAGACGCAAAAATAGCACTTAATACACCCGTTATAATGCCTTCATCGTCACTTGCAGAAGAACAAGCCGGAGCTGGGAGCCAACTTGCTCGTATGGTACAAGCCTACAGGAAAATCGATCCAGTAGGTGAATTACACGTTATTGCAACGCAAGAAGGCGCAGGAAATGCAGCGAGTGCAAAAATTACCATCAGCGGAGAAGCTAAAGAAGGCGGTATGATTTATCTGTATATCGGCAATCAACGCATCTCTTCGCCTATCAGCAAATCTGACTCTGCAAATGAAATTGCCACCGCATTAGGATCAGCAATAACCAAACAACAAAACTTACCCGTTAATGCTGGAGTGACGGCAGAAATTATTACCCTGACAGCAAAGAACAAAGGCGCTACAGGCAATGATATTCCGCTATGCCTCAATTATTTCACTGGAGAAAAAACGCCCCACGGTTTGAACGTGACTATTGAAGAGATGAGAGGGGGAACAGGTTCACCGGATGTCGATAGCGTTTTAAAGAGTATGAGCGATAGCCCGTTTGATTTTATCGGCACGCCTTTTTTTGATGTGAACTTTGTGAAAAAAATGGCTGATGCCATGCAATCTCGATGGGATCCGTCTCAACAACTGTTTGGCCACTTATTCACTGGCAAGAAAGGTTCATTATCAGAACTTATTGATTTAACAAAAGATTTTAATTTCCCTCACCTATCTATTGCTGGCTACGAAAAAGAAACGCAAACATCAATTGATGAGTTGGTAGCTATGCGACTGGCTCGTTGTTCTGTCTTTTTGAGAAGCGATCCAGCAAGACCAACACAAACAGGACAACTATCTGGTGCCTTGCCAGCACCCGCAGGAAAACGGTTTACATTAACAGAGCAAGAATCACTGCTATCTCACGGCATATCTACAGCAAAAGCGGAAAATGGTTCGCTATTGATTCAGCGTGATGTCACTACTTATACAAAAAATAACTATGGCACAAAGGATAACAGTTATCAGGATGTTGAGACGTTATACACAAGTGCAATGATTGTGAGGAAATTGAAGGCGATAATCACAAGCAAGTACCCAAGACATAAACTCGCTAATGACGGAACAAAATTTGGTGCTGGTCAGGCGATTGTGACTCCGGCGGTGATTCGAGCAGAATTATGCGCCGTGTATTTGCAACTAGAAAATCAGGGAATTGTTGAAAATTTTGAGGAATTTAAAAAACATTTGATAGTTGAACGCAATAAAGATAATCCGAATCGCCTTGACGTGCTATTCCCTCCTGACTATGTGAATCAATTGCGAATATTTACGCTGATTAATCAATTTAGACTGCAATACAACGAGGATAATCAATAATGCAAATGGTCGCAGGAACATGTTATTTTAAGGTTGATGGTGAGCAGTTGGCAGTAGAAGGCGGAATCGAAGTCCCTCTTAACACCGTCGTTCGAGAGTCTATCATCGGCTCAGCTGGCGAAGTTTTTTTCAAAGAAACTCACCGCGCACCTTATGTCAAAGTAAAAGCCATTTTTCCAAAAAACTTCCCGATTAATAAAATCACAACAAATACATCAATGACAATCACCGCAGAACTTGCTAATGGAACGGTTTATGTCTTGGCTAGCGCTTCTCTTGTTGGTGAAGCCAATCACAATACGGAAGACGGTACGGTTGAACTTGAATTCAACGGCGAAGAAGGATTCTATCAATGAAAACAATCACACTAAGCAAAGCAATTAATGTTCATGGTGAAAAAGTGAGCGTGTTGGAAATTAATGAACCCACGTTTGATCAGGTAGAAAAATACGGCATTCCTTTTAGTTACTCTGAACGAGGCGATATGCGATTAGATACTCGTTCAGCCCTGTCTTATCTTCCTGAACTAGCGAGTATTCCTCGCTCCTCCGCACAACAGATAGCACTCCATGATTTGTTTATCGCCACAATGACAATCGTCGGTTTTTTTACCAGTGCCCAGAGCTTGTCAGTCTCAGAAGACGATTCTACAACGTAGCATGGTTCTGGCGATTAAATCCTCTCGAATTACGCCATCATCCTTTGAGTAAATTCTTTGATTTAGAAATTGAGGCGGTTCGCATCAATAAGGAACAGTATAGTGGCTAACAGTATTGAGCTAAAAGCAATTATCACCGCCGTTGATAAACTCTCCGCCCCACTTAAGGGGATGAAAAAACAAATAAAGTCATTCAAGAAAGAATTTAGCGCTGGAATGGCTGGCGCAGCGGCATTAGGTACTAGTGTTGTTACGGCAATGATCGCCCCCATTAAGCAAGCGATAGATTTTGAATCAACGATGGCGGATGTTCGCAAGGTGGTTGATTTTGATACGCCGGAGCAGTTTAAACAGATGTCAGAAGAGGTATTGAAACTGTCTACAAAATTACCGATGGCAGCGGATGGAATCGGGCAGATTGTAGCAGCAGGGGGGCAGGCTGGAATAGCGAAAGAAGAGTTAATGTCATTTGCGGAATCCGCCGTTAAGATGGGAGTTGCCTTTGATCAGACGGCTAAGCAGTCAGGGCAGATGATGGCAGAATGGCGTACCGCATTCAAGTTAACCCAAAATAGTGTGATTGAATTGGCGGATAAAATTAATTACCTAAGCAACACTACTCCAGCTAGCGCGCAGAAGATTTCTGACATCGTGACTCGCGTTGGTTCATTGGCTGAAACTGCTGGGGTATCTACAGGCGATCTGGCTGCTCTGGGTGCTACTATTGGTGGGATGGGGGTTGAAGCTGAGGTGGCAGGAACGGGAATACAGAATTTTATGTTGGCACTGACGAATGCCTCCACTTCTCGTGCAAAAAACGTTCTCAAAGCAATAGGCATGACACCAAAGCAGCTATCAAAAGGTATGGTTAAAGACTCTCGCGCTACTATGATCAAGGTGCTGGAAGGCTTGAGTAAATTACCCAAGGATAAACAGGCTAAGGGGCTAGAGTGGCTATTTGGAAGGGAATCCATCAAGGCAATTGCACCACTGCTGACTAATTTGGATTTACTTAAGTCAAATTTTTCTAAGGTGGCTGACAAGCAGAAATACAGTGGCTCCATGCAAAAAGAATATGCTACTCGTGCAGCCACAACCGCAAATGCGATACAACTGTTTAAAAACCAAATGCAGGTTGCTAGCGTTACCATCGGTTCAGAGTTTCTACCAGCAATAACCAGAACAACAGAGAAATTAATGCCATTGATTAATCGTTTTAGTGAGTGGGCTAAGACGCATAAAGAGGCCATTAAATCTTTTGCCAAGATGGGACTTTATTTGCTTGGAACAGCAACAGCGGTAGGGGTTGTTACCCGTGCATTTAGAATTTTTAATGGTGTTATGAAAATGTCTCCGCTCGGAAAACTTGTCACTCTGATGGTGGTTGCAGGTGGGCTTATTGTCGATAATTGGGAAGCCGTCAGCCCCGTTGTAAAAGCGGTTTGGAGCGATATTGACGGAGTCGTTGAGGCGATAGGTGGTTGGGAAACCGTGCTTAAAGGTATTTTGGCCTTTGTCGTCTTAAAATGGTCTGTCGATATGGTGAAATCGATTAGGAATGTTACTAGTGAGATGAAGAAACTCACGGGAACCAAAGGCATTCTAGGAAAAGCGGGGGTTATTGGTGCGATATCAATGGGCGTTGAGCCACTTGTCGACAAAGGGATCAATGCCTTTTTTGGCGGTAGTGAATGGTTTCAGAACATTAGAACCGCTAGAGATTGGGGTGAATTTGGTCGTTCTATTATAGGGAATAGCCACCTAGTTAAAGATGACAAGGGCGATTGGCAATTCCAAAAAACACCCCAAAACACCTTTGATTCAATAGGCAAAAATGAACCTATAGATGGTGAGGTCAGACTTATCTTTGAAAACGCACCACAGGGTATGCGCTTAGCTCCAGAAGGCAATCCCCCTTCTTGGCTGAGTTATGATGTTGGCTATAATCGCTTCGCTAGAAAGTGACTATGTAAATTTACAAAAATTTAGCGTTAAAACGAAGATAATATAATTAATCTATACTTTTTCCTTTCAAAGTCCTCTCACCTTTTTTGGAATAATTAATTTCAAGTTTAAAGCCACATCTTCGCTTGTAAATATCGTGCCAATCACCTTTAGCAAATAGATTCGGATTCATTTCATACTCACAATACCCCGATTTTTTAATGATGCCAGAGGCTACTAGATCACTAATTTTATTTCTGACAGTAGTTTCTTTTAATCCAGTTTTAACAGCTATTCTTTCTCTAGTTCCTTTTGTTATTGTAACAATCCCATCGTAATCAATTTTAGTTACAAGCTCATATAAAACATTTTGAGAACCAGCGCTTATTCCGACAATTTTTGACAAATCATCAATATACATTTTGACGTATGCAGGCTCTTTAGGAAATCTAAGAACTGAAACATCCTCAATAGTTTTAACCTCTCCTGTTTCAAAATTTGTATGCACTGTTTTTGTTGAAGTTATAACTCTTTTAGAATTACTCATTTTTAATGCGCCTTTGTCACTAGATTTAATGACAATAAATTTAGTTGAATATTCAGTTTTGTCAATAAATAAAGTGCTAGTTTGTCACTGTCACAGTGATATTTTGTCACTCTCACAGTGACAGTTTGTCACGCTCACAGTGATAAATATAGGCTATAAGCCTTGTCATTACTGGCTTCCCTATATCTATTATATTTAGTAGCGGTGAAGGAGCGAAGCGACTGAATCGCCTAGCAGACTGTCAGACAACAACAAAATCCCAAGGTCAAAACACCAGAAACACCGCTAGCCAAGAAAAGAAAAAAAACAAAAAAAATCTTTTCAAAATTTAACTCCCACCGCTCGCCGGAGGCTGTGACCGAACGAAGTGAGCGAACAGACGAGGAAGCGGAATATCACCCGAATTGTCAGAGAAACATGGTTACTCTCTGCAACAAAAAGGAGTATTGATAATTGATGTATAACAACTGGAAAGATAGGCTACAACAAGCCTCTTTTCGTGGTGTGCCATTTCAGGTTGAAAACGACGAAGGCACGTTTGGGAGGCGCGTACAGGTTCACGAATACCCGAATCGGGATAAGCCGTATACAGAAGATTTAGGACGAGCAACTAGGCGGTTTACTATCAACGCTTATCTCATTGGTGATGATTTTTTTGAGGCCAGAGATAGGCTCATTGTCGCTATTGATACCGCAGGAGTAGGCACACTGGTACATCCTTACTACGGTGAAATCAAAGTCTGTATAGACGGTGAAGTACGAGTGAGTCATAGCGGACGTGAAGGTAGAATGTGTCGCGTCAGTTTTAACGTCGTTGAGGCTGGTGAGCTATCCTTTCCAACCTCTGGTATAGCTACCAGTCAAACACTCATCTCTTCAAATTCCGCATTGAATGATCGAATTGGCGAAGCCTTCTCAGATTTTGGATTAAAAGGCTTGCCCGATTTTGCACAGTCAGGAGTATTGGAACGCACAAAGTCAATAATAAGCAACGTGACAAAAACCTTTGATACGATTGATAGCGGAATATCTAGAGCTTCTCACTTGCTACAAGGTGACATATCAGGGATTTTAAAGGCTGGCTCTTCTGGAAAATGGTTAGTCGAGGCGATACAACGCATGTGGAGATCAGGGCGACGAACCTCTCAAAATGCCTCTACACTGGCTCAGCAAATTAAAGCGATATCCGGTATCACTATGGATAATAATTTAGCGCCTCGTGGTGTTTGGAAAAGCGATAGACCGAGTGTTAAAACAGAAAGGATAAAAAGCAATCAAATTGCAGCAATTTTCCGTACAACAGCTATACACGAAGCAACGAGTAGATTAACACAACTACCATCACCTAAAACAACAACTCAACCTTCACATCCGGCTCTCCAGAAACAAGAAAAAAACAACGAATCGATTACATCTGTTACGTCTGTCACGTGGGAAGTTTTAGTGTCAATGCGTGAGATACTTAATCAATCTATAGATCGTGAACAGACGTTGACTAGCGATGATCAACTTTTTCTTGCTTTGCAACAAGTGAAAACTGATGTTAATCGGGATATTGCAACAAGGCTAGCTCAGGTTGAAAAAACAATCACTCGTACACCTGATACAGTGCAACCCGCGTTAGTTTTAGCTGCCAACTGGTATGATAATGCAGCAAGAGAAAGCGATATTACCAGCAGAAACACGATTAAACATTCCGGCTTTATCCCTGTGCAACCCTTAAGAGTACCCGTAAGATGACTGATTATGTGATATTGCGTGTTAACGGGAGAGAATGGAGTGGCTGGACTCGTGTGCAAGTTTCCGCTGGAATTGAGCGATTATCGCGTGATTTTAATGTAGAAATAACACGTCAGTGGCCTAGCAGTTCAGAAAACACATCCTTGCAGCCAAGAATCAAAAAAGGTGAACTTGTAGAAGTTCTTATTGGCGAGGAAAAAGTGTTAACGGGATGGGTTGAAGCAACACCTATCCGATATGACGCAAAGAATATCCAAGTTGGTATCAGTGGACGTAGTAAAACCGCTGATTTGATTGATTGCGTCGCCCCTTCGACTGAATTCACGGGAAAAACACTTGTTCAAATCGCTACACAATTAGCAAAACCTTTCGAGATAAAGGTAATCGACAAAGGCGCACCCAGTAACCCTCTTCAACCCCTACAAGCTGATCCATGCGAAACGGTACATCAAGTACTTAACAAAGCGCTAGGAAGTCAACAGGCGCTTGCGTGGGATGATGATGAAGGAAATCTATTAATCGGTACTGTGGGCAATGATAAAGCGACAACCGCACTAGTTCTTGGTGAAAATATACTTAGCTGTGATACAGAGCAAAGCATACGTGATCGCTTTTCTGAATATCAAGTCTCTGGTCAACGAGCAAGTGATGATGACGATTTTGGAGAGGCTACATTAACGGCAATACGAGCTAGAGCGAAAGACAGCAAAATAACACGCTATCGCCCTCAACATATTCAACAATCGGGCAATGCAACCATTAGTAGTTGTCGTGCAAGAAGTGAGTTTGAAGCGAAACAACGTGCAGCCAGAACAGAAGAAACTACCTATACGGTACAAGGCTGGAGGCAAGGTGACGGTAAACTATGGAAACCTAATCAACGAGTCATTGTGTTTGATCCAGTTTTGGGCTTCAACAATCGAGAACTCGTTATCGCAGAAGTTGTTTATACGCAAGATGAAAACGGGACTTTATGCGAGTTACGTGTAGCACCAGAAGCGGCCTATATTCCACCTTTAGAAGAGCTAAAAGAGCCAAATAATGATGACGAAAGCTGGTAGGCTGACTTCTCAAAAAAAGAATAAATTTATATCAATTTTTACCCAATTTGAGAAAAATATGAGCTTAAATAAGAAATTTTGCTATTTTTATCTCTAATTGAAACAAAATTAACCCCAGTTTGGTAATTAAATGAGATTAATTAGAGAAATTTCAGGGCTGCTATAGTGAGTCCAAATAATGTAACCATCAGTCCCCCAAGTTTAAAAAGCAAATCTTTGCTTAACATACTAATATCCTTACGGACATCTAGTATTTGAGCTTCAACTTTTTCAAAACGATGATCCATATCCTTGCGAACATTAGCTATCTCAGCAGATAAGTCTTTGCGAACGTCAGC
>NZ_AUCC01000081.1 GCF_000429565.1 Arsenophonus nasoniae DSM 15247 | reverse complement strand
CAACTCACTGGCAATTTTTCGAAGGCTTTGTCCTTGTGCAAAGCGAACATGAATATCCACAAATATCTCCTTGGTTAACATAAATTATCCGTACAAAAATGTGCGAATAATACCAAGTGGATCAGTTTTAGATGATCGTTAGTGGATCAGTTTTGCATGATCGGTGACAAGAGAAGCGATAGCTGATATTGCTGAACAAAATGGGCGCTCCATGAACACAGAAATAGTTATGATTCTTCAGGAAGCTATAAATAGAAATAAGGAGGTCAATTGTACAAATTCTGGAATACCAAATATCGCAATGGATTTATTAACTGAAATTAAAGAATTAAAATCAATTATAATAAAACAGAATAAACATTCAAAGTAATTACGCGGGCGTTTCTCAAGGGCTAGTTAGAATGTTTTCTCTTTATCTGCAAATATACAGGCCCGATTTCCTCAATGGAATCGTCGATATCCAACTTGCGCCTACTCACTTCATCAATTTGGCGACCAACAATAAGGACGGATACCGAATCAGGCTGACTTTCCGTGCATATGGAAACGGGGATGCTGAAGCATGGGAAAATCTTCTGACCGTTTTCAATGGTATCTGGAAATCCACAGAAAGATGTAGTAGTGCTATGACGGAAGGAGCATCTCCCACTTTCCCTTAATGGAATTGTGTCTAAAATATCCTCAAATTTCATATAAAATTCACCAAGATGAAATGTTGTTGCTAAAAAATAAAAATTCGGTGGGCAAAACTTATAATGTAGGTATGAGTCTACCTGACAGTTATCACAGTAATAGCGAATAACTGTCAGGTTAACTACAGCTTAAAACTTATATCCTAAACCAACCGTGAATGCGTCTGTTTTCCATTCGCCACTGCCTGAGCGTTCATAGCCTACATCAACGGTAACGCCCTCGTAAACATTCACTTGCATACCAACGCCGTAGGCTAAGCTAGTGCTGCTTTTTGAAAACGTTTTTTTACCATATTTGGTGACATCTAAATCAAAGTTTACATTGCTATATCCCAAGCCTACTAATCCATAAACACTTACGTATTCATTGATCCTATAAGTTGGGCCAGCCATTAAAGACATATAGTCTCCTTTAATATCCGAAGTATGTTTAGATGTATTTTTATCAACATTCAAAGTAATCGGTGTGCTATAATCTGTTTTCGAATAAGCAAATGAACTGATAATTCCCCAATCATCACTAAATTCATAGCGATAACGCACAAATGCGCCCCCTGCTTTTGAATAACCATCAGCATAAACTGTTGCAATTCCCTCAGGATCTGGTTTTGTTCTATCCGCTTTCTCAGTTAATTTTTTCTCTCCACCAGACTTTACATTCAAATACCCAAAAGAAAGCGTACTTTCACCAGACTTTGCGATTACAGCACCAGAAAATAGTGTTGGAATTAAAAACAGTAACGTTTTTTTCATTGTTTTTCCTTTGATTTTACGTTTGGCCAATAGTGACTGAATCTAAATTGATGCCAAGCATAACAAAAGTGAAATTTTTTTCTATCAAAAATGCGCTCATCGATTAATAACCCCGCCCATTGACTGCCTTGATAATTTTGTTTAAATCACCTCCATCTCGACTTTCTGCCACTAAAACAGATTTGATTTTCTGGGTTAAGGATTGCTCGGCTGCGCGCATATCGACATTGGAAGGGCTTGTCTGCGACGGTTGACCGTCAACATGAATACCGCCTAAATTGACATTAACACCGCTTGCTACGGGTTGCATGCCGTACATGGGCGTTGAAGAGGTGCCCACATATCCACCAGACGCATAACCTCGCTTACTTCCATCCATCAGGCGATACAGGTTAGCAATACCTAACCGCTGAGTCGCTTCTTTGGTAAATACAAATTCCCCACCATGAACGATACCTTTCGGGTCATATTTACCCCCACCACCCACATATCCGCCTGATGAAAAACCTAAAATACCCGCCACTGCCCCGCGCCAGCCTTCTGTTTGCCCACCAAAAGCCGCTTTCATCGCCTGAAGCATCGCCATTTGCGTCATTATCTTCACAATCATCTCAAGTAATGATTTAGTGAAATCAGCAAAATTAGCTTTGCCGGTCATCAAAAAATCAGTCAGTGATTGACTCATTCCTTCAAAGGCAAACCTGGTAACATTGGCGACATTGCCATAAGCATCAGTCGCTTGTTGTTCGAAATTTGTAAATCCTTGCTTAACCCCTGCTTCCCAGTTTTTCCGCAATGACTCCTCATTTTTGTATTTCTCATCAATCAGTGAAAGTCCTCGACCATACTCAGGGTTTTCTTGCTCAATCCCTTTACGGGCCATTTCTTCACGGTATTTCTTCAGTTCCTGCTCTTTCGCTATTTGAATCTCGGTTTTGCCAATACTCTCCAGCCTGAGTCTTATTTCTTCTTGCAATCCATCATTCGATAACCGCAAGGCATTGAGTTGTTTTTGTTTCTCAATTTTATCGCCTATCTGTGCAGCTTCACGCTTCTCAGAGAGAATGGCTTCTTTTTTTAATAATAATGACCGCTCATCTTCACTCAGACGGCGTTTGTTTGTGCCACTTTTGGCCTCTTCAAGAATGACTAGCTGGTTTTCTGTTTTGAAAAGCTCCCTGCGTTGCTGGCTGATAATCCCAACATATTGACTTTCATCCTGTAATGTTCGTAATTCTGCCTGCAGTGCTCTGTTTCTGGCTTGCGCTTCTTCTTCCCAACGTGTGCCTAAAGATGGGCGGTATGCATCAGCTTTTGAGTCTGAACTTGATTTTTCTTTCGCATAACGGGCATTTTCACGCCTTATCGCTTCATCGATAACGGATTTTGAACCACCCGAATTTCTTATTCTTTCAAGCTCACTTTGATGCTTTTCTTCCGCATTTTCATATTTGTGTTTGAGCTCCTGGTCAACCCTAAAACGTGCTTTCTCTGCCTCTTGAGCCCTTACCGCCGCTTGTTTTCTCTGATTTTCAATATCCTGTTGATATTTTTTCTCTTTCAGTAAATCAAGTTCACGCCTTAAATCTGTCGCTGTTTTCCCTGAGGCATTATAATAATTTAATCTTGCAACCGGATTTACCTGGAATGCAACTAATTTTTCCTCGTAATCACGTATCTTCTGGTCTAATGTGTGTTCACGACCAATATCTAACATGCTATCCCAAGCAAGTCTTGCTTTATCTTTAACCGCTGCCCAGGCTGACTCAAGGTAACCTAAATTCGCTTTTATCTGCTGGGTTCTATTATTCGTTGCAGTCGCATAGGCTTCCATGGCAACTTTAGCGGCTTCGTGCTTTCTTCCCTGTTCCTC
This sequence comes from Arsenophonus nasoniae DSM 15247, assembly GCF_000429565.1. Classification (GTDB taxonomy): domain Bacteria; phylum Pseudomonadota; class Gammaproteobacteria; order Enterobacterales; family Enterobacteriaceae; genus Arsenophonus; species Arsenophonus nasoniae. Next base: position 10,097 of record NZ_AUCC01000081.1, on the reverse strand, counting down.
TAATGTCGATATTTGCGCTAGTTGTGTTGCAGTCAGAAAATGCAGACTTTTGTCAAGTTCGTTAATCGCTTTAACTGGGTCATCTTTGATGCGCTGGAACTGTTTTATTGTTTCATCAACAGATTGACCCACCAATTTTTCCATTCTGGCAGCGACATTGGCAATATTATCAATTTCATTGCCAGAAAATGAACCTGACCCCACAACTTTAGTTATTACATCCGCCATTCCACCTTGTGTTATGCCATCTGCTGACAACTGTTTGGCCAACCTATCAAGTTGCCCAGCCGTTTTCCCTGCATACCCACCCGTTAAAATGAGTTGCTTGTTAAATTCACTAAACTCTTGTGAGCCTTTATAAGCGGCGATGGCAACAGCTGCCGTAACACCTGCCAATCCTCCCATCAACAATCGGGTAGGGGTTAATATTGAGCCTATTGCTTTAAAGGCATTACCAACACCACCAAACGAGTCTTTAATCTGTCCACCTTGCTGCACCAATACCATCCAGGCCGGCATACCGGAAGCCAATGAGGTCACCACATCGGTCATCTGCATAGGTAACATACGCATTGCATGACGATATTGCCCCATCGTTACCGCGCCATTCATAAACGCTTTTTCTTGTTCTTTTAATTTGGCAATCATCGGCGCTGCCTGTTGAGAAATGCCCATCTGCGCCGCTTTTAGTTCAAGAACTTCAGTTCGCGTCTTGCCTATCGTGTCTGATTGCTGTTTTAATGTGTTTAGAAAATTATCAGCGGCTAACTTCGCTCGTTTTGAAGCTTCTTCCTGTGCAAGTAGCGCTCTCCCTTCTGCGGTCAGCGCCAGATTCATCCGGCTTAGCTTATCTCTCGACTCTTCCAGTATCGTGTTGTAATCAATAAACTGGTCAAGGGGGAGTAAACCTTTTTGATGTGAAGCGGCGAGCTTACGGCTAATTTTATCCAGTTCATCAAACGCTTTATTGGTGGGATTAATTCGATTTAACAGGTCATTAAGTTCACTTTTTTGCGTCTTAATGGTTTCTGCATTTCTCAGTGAGGCTAAGCTAACTTTTTTTAATCCGCCCTCCAGATTTGAGGAAGCCTTTTCAACCTTTTCCGCTGTTCCCTGAAATGACTTTAACTTCTGTTCACCTCTTTCCAAATCCGCCGTGTTTACTTTTAATGAAATCGTGGCGATATCAGTCATTATATTTTCCTTCGAACAACTAAACATTTAAAGCCTGTGATAAAAATATCCGCCTTATTGGTGCATTATCGCTAAGGCTTTCGCTTCCATCACCCGTATATCATTAAATAAAGCGCCTTTATCCTGATTAATACCCAAATAATCGATGACGTGGGATAAAACGCTGTAATCCAACCCTGTGGGGCCATTCGCCCCCATTCGCCACTGAGTACGCAGGGCATTAAAAGTAAGATAAGCCTCCCAGACATCTGGCCAGACTTCAACCTCGCTGTCTTCCGGCGTAAAACCAAAGGCGGCTTCAAAGTTGCGGATATCAGTCTCGGTCATGCCGCCATACATGGCCTCAACGACCGCTAGGAGTTTTTTTCGCGTTGGCCTAATAGTTCGCTATAATACGTTGTACTAATGGCGCTGGCAGCTGAGGGATAGTTGTCAAATAGCAGCTTCAAATTATCAGCGTGATAAGGCTCTTCAATCGCCCAGTCAGCAATAATCTGCTGGTAGAACTCATCAATCGGCATTTCACGCATGGTTTCCAGTTCACTCATGGCTTTGTGATTAAAGGTGAAGGTCACCACCTCTGGCTCTTTTTTGCCTGCCACCGGAATGAGGACATTGGCTTTAAACGTTGGCTTGGGTATCAATGTAAATTTTGCCATGCTACATCCTTAATTATACTGCATAGATTTGCATATCAGATTTAAGTGAGAAACGGGCTACCACGTTTTCAACCTCGTTGATAGCTGTATTGGGCACGCGCTGGAAAGAGACCGAAGCAGTAAAATAACGATCCTCACTGGCACGTTTATTGAAAAAACGCATTGCCGTAATTTGCTTGCTGTCATCGAGTTTCATCAATAACGTACGAATAGGTAATTTTGCATCATGTGCAAAGGTATAAACCTGCGTGATACCATTTTTAAAGGTATCAACGGTTTCTGCCTGTTCATCTTCCAAAAACTGAATTTCCTGCGTTTGCTGCTCACCGCCCTCCGTCGATAATGTCATGACTTGCGGCATCGCCTCCCATTCTTCCACTTTCTTCAAGCTTCCTTTAGCACCACCAACGGGAAAAACGGCTTTATCGGTGGTATCGATTGATTCCAGTGTAATACTGGTATCAGCTGCTTTTTTCACTTTAAAAGCGCCTGACATTTTTTTCCAGCCACAATCAATCTGGACAATATTGCCCGTTTTAATGCTGCCAATCGAATTGACAGTTAATACCGCCTCTGTCGCATTGGTAGCCGCCGTAATTGTTATCTCATCCGCATATTTACTAGCTACATAAACACGCGAACCATTAGGAATATTATATGCCATGATAAAACCTCATTATTGGCTGTTGAAAAACCACCATGTGGCGGCAATGTTAAATTGTAGAGTGACAACGATAAGCAACGCTGACGGGGAGAATATAATTAACCTGATCACAGATTGCTGGAAATAAACATGGCTCACCGTTTAAAAAAAGATTATCGGTCAACGAAAAGCCGTTTGTTAGATAATTTATTAAACGATTAGCGACATTCATGACCAATGTGTCGCCCGTTCCTGCTTTGCCAACTACATTTATCTGTATGACACCGCTAAATACAGGCATATCGAGCGATAAACTCAAATTTTTAGTTGTCGCTGGCATGATGTGTAGTTGTAAATAGGGTTCATTGATATCATCGAATTCACAATTTGGCCAGGCAACCTTGATATTTTCAGACTCAGCAAATTGGGCAATATGTGCCCGTATCGCGGTATTAATGGTTAATGGGTTCATCCTTTACGCTCTGCGATAGCCTGATGAAAAAACTGCTGAAATTCTTGTGCCGTGATCCGTACCATACCTTTCGGTGCCTGTTTTGAATGCCCCATCTCAAGTCGATAAGCATAAGGAACCACATTGGAAAAATAGACTGACTTCATGCCCACTTTAAACTGACCGATAACATGATTGCCCTCAGCTTGTGTTACTTCGCCACTTTTATCTATTCGTCCCGTTTCTTTCATTGGTACTTCATCAAACGTCACTTGCCAGTTGCCACGAAATCTTCCCCCCGTATACCCTGCAGGCTTCCTTTCATTTCCTTTTCCCTTTCCGGCTATTTTAGCATTCACTTGCCAGATAGAAGGATTACCGACAGGCGACATCATGACTAACCTTGCAAGTATCTTAATGAATGTCACCTTGGTAACCACTTCCATTTTTTCTTCTGCTTTACTGACAAACGCATTAATGGCGGCTGTAAAATTGTTTGTCATATCAAGCTCTCAATTGTGCAATGAAACAAATAGTTTGGCGTTGGGGCTTTAACTCTTTTACAGCAATCACTCGATGATTTCTGTTATCGATGATAATGATATCCCCCTGTTGAATATTACTCTTTGCATGCGCAATGAATTTAATATCACTGGTTAAAACGAGGGAATTGTCCACTTCATTGATAGCAAACTGTGTCTTTACTCCTACCACCTTTAATACCATATCGGGTTCGATAATCTCCTGACCCTTTTTATCAACATAAAATTTACCTTTTCTTTTTAAGACATAGTCCATGCCGTACTGCTTTATCAAGCGCTCAGTCGTTTTACCCATTCGAGTATAAAGATTCATCATCACCTCACCGAAAAGGTGTTGATGGCAAATCCAGAACGTATATCTAACAAGCCATTAAGCAAACCATTTAACCAGGGAAATTTGGGTAAACCCGAATTTGTCCCCGAGGCATATTGGACCGTGATAGCCCCCTCAATACGTTCTGTGGTCACTTCGCCCCCTAACGTTGGCTGTAAATCCTCGTTCTCTGAATCAATCGCCAGCCGACACTGGGCCATAATGAGTTGCTTAGGGATGGCGTCATTCTCAATAGGCACGCCGTCATAAAATAACCCTGTGCGTGGGAAGGATAGCGGTTGGGTTAAGTGGGTTCGTTTTCCTAACCATGGCTGTGACGCTAAATAGTCCATCGCAGTCACCAGCATCGACTCAATATGTGAGTCATCAGTGGGTATATCAATTCCTCTTTCACGGGCATAGCGCTTTAGATCCTCAACGCTGGCATAACTATTAAATGTTGGCGAATTTTTATCCGAATCAATCATATTCACCTCAAAAAAAGGGACAAAAGTCCCCTTAACTTTATTTTTCTTTATGAAAAAGTGATACTTTCTGTGGTGCGCATCTCACCATCCACTGTCGCAGTGACGGTAAGTTGTCCTGCTGTACTGGCGGTTAATTTGACGCTGGACTTACCCTTTGCATCGGTTTTAGTCGCCGCTTTACTCAATTTTCCACCTGTGCTTGACCACTCAACATTGCCACCCTGGACAGGTTGATTATCTTTTGAGTAATCAAGTGAAATGGTCACCGCATCGCTGTTATTGGCTGTCGCGGTGGTTTTATCCACAGATAAATTCAAACTCGCTTCATGCTTCAATTTTATCATTACGCCTGCCGTTAATTTGTTACTGGTGAAATGTTTCTTCCAGTTGCCAGCTGTGCCCAATTTTGTCAGATCAGGATTAGTTCCTTTTGATTCATCCCAGCTGTAACCGAGCACGCCCACATTTACCACGCCTTCACCTCGATAGCCAACGCCTAAATTTTCCTGATCGTTGATTTCATAAGAGCGAAAATGAGGTTCCTGGGATTCCGTGATAGTGATAGCCCCTGGGACTAAACCAAATATAGCATCAACAGGTGCAGTATCGGTGACTAATACGGGTTTACCTAGCGTTCCAGGTTGGCCGCCGTAAATTACCACGCCTGCTTCTTCATAAACCTTGTTATCAATCGCCTGATCAACAATGTCAAAATAAGTTGTTGAGTGCATGACAAACAAATTGACACGGTTGAATTTATCCCCGTATTTGCGCAACCCCTTAGTGAGGGTCTTCTTGCCATCGGTAGCAATATTAGCCGTGACCATCATATCCGTATTAGCGCCAATCGCAGCCCTCAATGCTGCCAGGGAATACTTGATATAGCCTTCAAGCGAAGCATCAGCAGCATCCGTACCCACAAGCTCAGAAAATTCTGAAACATCCCTGCCACGTCGTTTAAATGACTCTTCGGTGATTTCATAGGGGCCATATTTCCAAGGGGCTTTAACGTCAACGGATTCTCCCGCCCCAATTTTCTTACCGGTAACTTTATCCGTAGAATTCACGTCACGATGTTCAATCGAACCACTTATCTGATAAAATGCCCGTTTACGTAAATCGCCTTCAATAAAAACATTATCTAGTACAATTGCGCCATTAGATGCCTGATTAAACACCTCAAGATTATCTTGTCTGCGCTCTAAAAATGCGGTTTGAGCCAAATCATTATAAATAATTAAATCACTATTAACCGTCGTTGCCATTATATTAATTCCTTACTTTGGTAATCCCAGATAAGCTTCACGACCGAATCGCCGGATATATGCGGCCTTATCAGCTGAAGACATCTGAGAACGTTTAAAATGTGCGCCCCCTGACTTACTATCCCCTGAACCTGTACCGGATGCAGAAGGAAACAAATGGGGGGCACTTTCTTTTAGCGAATCAATCCACTCAGCGGGGGTTAAAGGTGTACGGCCATCTTTACCCATAATCGGATTGTTTTCCTCATCAACAGCGACGGCCTGACCTTCGTCATTGATTTTAAATATGCCCTTGGCACGTAATATCAAATCTTCCTGAGCACTGGCTAACGCGCCGGATTGACTTGCAGCTGCACGAATTTCATCGCCTAAAACCCGACTGCGGAATTTATTGGCAAATTCTTCTGCCTTTTCCGCCCTTCGCTTCTCAGATTGTAGTTTTTTTTCTACATCATGGCGCAATCGTTCCGTGCGCTTATTGATAACCTCGTCAATCTTGCCTTCGGCAAGCAACTTCGCTTCTTCATCATTGTCAAAGCGTTGCAAAATGCCTTTGACCTGTTCAGGATCGATTCCTTCAAAGCGTTTTAGATTCTCGTTTTGTTCTTTGAGTTTACCGAGTAATTCACTGTTTTTGGCTTTCAGTCCCACCACTTGCTCATTAACCTGCTTATCGATAATGGCTTGTAGTTCAGGCGTGATTTGCGAACCACTGCCGCTACCACCATTAGGATCATCGGCTGGTGAGTGGTATTTACGATCGATATTGATAAAACTCATGATTTCCCCTTGGGATTTGTCTATGCGCCTTGCGCGTTAAATTTAGTAAATAAAAAAACCCGCTTATCCGCGGGCTTGATGTTAATTAATGCAGTATTAGCCTAATTCAGCAGCAATGAAGGCTTGTTTATCTATTTCTTTCAATTTATCCAGTGTAATAAACTCACCTTTATCGCTATAAAACTGGGCCGGATGCATGCCACCCTCTTTCATAAGCCGGTAACGGACTTCACCAAATACCTGCTTTTGTCGCCAAGCAGGTTGTCGTTGTATCCATTGAAGAAAGGTTGTCTCGGCAAGTATTTGTCCATCCATCGAGGCCCGAGTGCTTTCGTCCATTTCATCAACATCAATCCCCAATTGACGCCATGATTTAGTGATCAATGTTTCAGTCGAACGACAATTCCAGTGAATTTTTCCTGGTCCTTGCAAATAGGGCACTTTATGGCCGATTGGCTTACCTTCAAGGGTATATTTCAATTGATCGCGAATAATACAAGCGGGCGACGTTTTATTATCCAGGGTAGATAACCACTGTTTGCCCGCCAGAATGTCTCTATTCGCTTCAGCAAAATGATTTCTGGCAGTTGCCTGCAGATGATTGATTGCCGTTTTGGCAATAGTTGTAGCATTAGCCCGACTAATTTGTAGCGCACCGTCTTTATAACCTTGCTTGGCGTGACCACGGATGTTACGACCAATTTGCACAGCACTATCCCCATTTAGATAGCCATTGCGAATGGTATTATTAATGCGCATCATGCGGTCTTTTTCCAGCCCCTCAGCCCACTCAGATAACAGTTTTCCCTGCAATGGGCGCGCCATCACCGCTGCATAGAGCATATCTGTGGTGAGACTCATCAATGGATATTGACGAAGAACAACCCCTGGCATTAGAAAATCAAATAAAGCGGGATAATAATCTACCTCATAGTGTGCATGCGCTTTCATCTCGGCGCTTAACAGAGAAAACGCGCTGGCTACCGCATTTTTATTAATAGCCTTAACACTGGCGAGCAAAGATTCTAATCGCCTAACAGTAAAACTATCAGCATCAATATTGGCGTCATCTAGTGCCACAATTAAGGATGCACTAAGCTGGGCATCAAATGCATTGAGGGCGTTGACCATTCTCTTTGCTACACCGCTGGCATAACGACTGGAAAACAGCGAGTGAGCAAGTAACTCATCCATCAGGCGCTCATTCACCGTTCTCATCGCTCACCTATCATAGTGGGTTGCTGATTGTTAAGTTCATCAATGACATCATCAACCTCATCAGCCGGATTGATAATGTCAAATTTTTGCAAGTTACGCACCAAGTCAGACTGACGGATGGCGCTAGATTGCCAGGCTGACACTATCTCACGTATCATCGTGCTATCGGCAATGTGATTGACCAAGTCCCTATTAATTTCAAAAGCGCATTTATCAGGTTCAGCACCCGCATATTCAGCGCACCACTTTAACCCTTTAGTTAAACCTTCTGAGACATTCGCGCAACAGATACTCAGGACAGATGTTTGTGCACTTAATTCACCCACTGATTGAATAACGGTTTTCACTTTACTATCAGCGGAAACTAATTGAGCGCCCAGCCCCACCATATAATCACGCTTGCTGTCCATCGCTTCTTTCGCTAGCATGTTAGGCTGTGCTTGAATGTAACCACAGGAACCTTGCTCAGGTAACAAAATGGGTGAGCGGGAGCCGACTAATATACCCTTTTTCTCTAACCAGTCACGCCATTCATCTTTCAAGCCGCTAATATAGGGTTGCACCTGACCACAGAAAAAAACCGAATCTTCATAATCGGCGGAATTTCGATAATGACCCAAATTGATTTTGGCGAGTCCGAGTAACGGCGCTTCATCAATAGTGTGATCATTATTTTGAGCACCAATAAAGGTAAACGGGATCTCCTCCCAAGCACCTGAGCCACCGCGATCAGGGATATATTCAACATCTATTTGGTAAACACTGTTTCCTGCGGGTTTTCGATAAACGCGACAGATAAATTTCCCTTCTTCAATAGCCAGAACACGATATTGAATGGCATCCTTGAATCCAAAACCGTCTTGTTCTTCTACTGTTTCACGTAATACCACCAGAGTTAAGCGATTACGACCATTAATGCGTTGCATTCGCCAGTTGATAATATCTTCGGCTTTGTATTGAAAAAAATAGACTTGCTTTGACTCGTTGTTATAATCGACATATAAGCCATGTCGCCCCACTTCCAAGACGGATTCCAATGACGATTGGGCTAACTGATAAAGACTTGAACCCGCTCCATCAGCATCCTCTTTCAGATAAGCCAGTCTTTCGTCAATCTCAACCAGCGGATCTTTTTTAAAAGCCATTCCTATCATCCCATTACGGGTATGACCGGTTATCGGATAAAACACCGCACGATCTTGATAATCGCTATTACGTTTCCTTTTGCGTTCTTTATTCGATTCTTCTAATATCGGCAGATAGCTTTTTACTGAATCATCTCCTTTACAAACTGTCCGAACTAATGCCCATTGCAACACAAACAATTTATATTCAGGACGGGTAAAATCAACATTAGACATACTCATTAGAATGTGGTTCCTAAATTAATCTCAAAGGCGGGACGCTGTTTATTTTTTCGGCTAACCGCAAAATATCGAAATGCATCAGCATCATGTGACGTAAAATCATGTAGGGGTTTATCTTTCCAGCAACCCAGCTTGTCATCCCACTCTTTGCGATAAGCTTCTAAATGAGCAACTCCATCGGCACATCGATGTTCATCAAATACACAATTTGGCAATATTTCACGTACCGCCTCAATACCTTCATCAATTGAAAGTTTTGGCACTACATCAAATCGTATTGCGTATTTCTGCCCATCTATTTCATAACCTTCTCTTGCGATTTCACGCCTGGATTTTGCGTCAGAACCAAATTCACGATTATCAATATCATGAGGTGCATTGTGACTGGCGTAGGTATAGCCTTTATCTTTCAGTATCTTCATGTAATGCCGCAACCCTTCACCACTATTTGAGTAGTGATCAATGATATGAAATTCAATTCCCACTTCACGTACAAACCAGATTGACGTTGAATCACCAACCCCAATATCCCAATATGTATGTACTGGCAAATGTGAATTATCAGGCAATGTGCCAATGCGTTTATTTTGATAAAGATAACGAAACTGCCTGGCATAGTAGGCGCCTTCTACTGACTGTTGGAAAGCTTCAGCGGGAAGTGAGGGATATTCCCGCTTCATATCATAACCAAGCGTTTTCTCTTTTGCGTAATACCAGGCTTTCTGTTTGTCGGTTAACCGAATGCCATGTTTGCCGGACAGCTCAGTGAAATAATCAATTAGCCGCTTTGGAATGGGCTCCACCGGATCAATTGCATAATTATTGTTTTCCCACCATGGGAAGAAAAAGAATTTCCAATCGAGCTGTGAAAGTTTTTTTACTTGAAGTTGTGCTTTTTCAGCAGACTGACAATGATCATAAAAGTAACCAGATCTTCCCTCGCCCGTGCTTTCTATAGTGATAAAGCAATCACTGGATACCGCTTCAAAAGCACCAGTTACAATTTCACGTGCCTTATCGGGATATTTTGCACAAATCTTGCCAAATTCAGAAACATGCAGATAACGCAATGTACCACCGCGAAATGAAGTACTAATGTAAAGTGAACCCCCTTTATGGAATACCAGTTCACCCGCTGAATCATTACTGGCTGGGTTAGCCGCTTTTATTTCAGCCG
>NZ_KE386920.1:13281-17949 GCF_000429565.1 Arsenophonus nasoniae DSM 15247 | reverse complement strand
TCTAAGTCACACAGCGCTTTAATCTCATCGGGTAGCCAAATGTCGAAGAAGTCTTTTGCCGTCTCTTTCTCACTTAAAAACTGCTTGAATATAGCATCATGGGGCGTTGGGGTGAATTTTTTAGTCATTTAAGATTTAAGCGTACTTTCTAACATGCTGATATGCTAATGGATAGCTTTCACTATTCTCTAAAATAAAATTATCTATTTCTTTAATTAATTCTGATTTATCAATATTTTTTTTATCTACTTTTGCATAAACATCACCATTTATTGGTCCTTTGTAATATTTATTAGATGAAATTTCTGATGAATTAAATTGAATATCTTCATAAATAGGTTCATTGCTTTGATTATATGGTTCTGAATATATGGGTTCATCGTTTTGGTCATATGGTTCAGAATATATAGGTTCGTTATTCAATTCATAAGGATTGGCATAGATATTTAAATCATTGAATTCCTTTATTTCATTATTAAATTCTTTGGCAAGATTTTCTTGTGTATTTCTTTTTATTTCGTTAATTGATTCAGCAAAATGATAAAGCCATTCATTTTCTGTTCCTATTACAAGGCTGATATCCAATCCTTTAACTGATTCTAGCGATAAGCGCTGTTCAGCGTAATAATCAAAACATTTCATTTGTAATGAAATCCATTTTTGTGCCAAACGCGGATTAATAGCCATTTCTTGCTTTGTTTCTTTATCTAATAAATGTAGATTGACTCTTGCCTGATTACCTAATAAAACGTTTTCTAATTGATTTTTCTGTTCATCATATTTTACTTGATTTAACGCTACATTGAGACCTTCTCGGGTAACAATAATGTTGTCTAATAACTCACTATTATTGGTTAATTCTCTTTGGTTTAAAGAATCAATATCTTTTTCAGTCTTTCCATAAACCCATGCGCGTTCATCCATGACATCTTTAATGGAAAAAGAAAAAATATATGCCCCATCTTCGTTTGGAGCAATAGTTGCCTGAAATCTATCCTGATAAACAGGATAAGCCATTTCCTTAAGTTGGTAAAAAGCAGTCACTTTTTTTAAAGTGGATTCGGTATCAGGTTCATCATTGCCATGTGTTAACTCATAAATTTTTTCCAACGCTTCACTTGTGTTGGTTCCACAAAACCAATCTTTGATTTTATCCCATATGCCAATCTGTGTAGCTTCTTCTTTTGATGAGCTATCAATAGCGCGCTTGACGTCTTCATGGCTAAGCGTTCTATTTAATGAAAATAAATTATGACCTTGAATAGAAAGTGGCATAACATCTCCTTTTTTCCTAAAATTTATTTTTATTATTACAAACAACTAGGCTATATTAAATACGCTATTTATTCATTACATTTCAGACATCATAATCCAGCCATACAAAAACGCACTCTATCCATTCTGGTGCGTTTATTTTTTGTTACTGGTATCTTTTTTCATAACTAATCACAGGAAATGGCTCAAAATCGATTACAAGCGCTTCTAGAGGCATTACTGAATTAAGCCTGTGCCGTTTTTTCATTCTCAGTAACTTTAGCCAGAATATTTACCAACAATTTATTAATAACGAGTGTCTTCTTAGCACGGGTCGCTGAGACATAGAGTAAATTGACTTCATCTCTAAAGGCTGCTTTGTCCATATTAGGGTCAAAGAGATTATTCGGAAAGTCATTGTTGATTTCGACGATATCCCACTCTAATCCCTTTGCTCGGTGGGCAGTGGTAACAGTAATGCTGGCTTCGTCTTCAGTGTCTACGGTTCGTTTACGTAAAACATCCACTTTCTTCGGTAATGGCGTAAATTTTTCGATGATTTTGATAGATTGCAACATTTCCTGGTCACCACTGGCATTGGCCATCTGCTTATAATTCGCATAATTACGATATTCGGTGTAAAGCCGTTGGTGACTCATCTTTTTTCGCTTGCCGAGTGAAAACCAGTGAAGGTTAATCAATTCATCGATACGATAAGCCTCTATCCCATTGACCATTACAACTGATAATCCAATGATTGCTTTACATAAACGATTATCTCGTAACAACCGCTCTTTGTTGATCATTTCAAACCGTTATTTTCTAAGTTAACCCTCTTTTTATTGTCTATAGCGTGACAAAAAATGCAAGTCTCTATTCAGCAACTGTTTTAATATCTCTTATGCGGTCATTACAGTAAGTTTATCTATGTATGACCAAGGATTCACTTTGTTGCATTTCGTTTGGGAATTGGGGAACACATGTTTCGGAACAAGGTAAACGGTTATAATTTAGGGGCTTTATAGAGACTGCCTGCCATGCAATAGTGTCATTCCAAAAACGCTGGTTTTCAGAACAACAGAATAAGCGTTCATATCTGTTGCGTAAGCAGCCTATTTAATCAGGGGGAATTAAATTGGAAGAAAATTATTGGAATTAGTCATTTATCCGAAAATCTGTGGGACTTCACGTACCTTTGTTGGGATAGACCCATTTTTGCCGCAAGCGGTTGTTTATTCACTATAAGTCCTGTTTAGAGCAATTCTTTTTTGAAAAGGCTATTTTACGGTTTGATTGTACGTTTGATAAAAGTTTCTTGCTAGGCTCTGTCATCAAATGCGTAAGCTCCCAGTGTAGGACGTCTGTCAGATCATCGTCAATCCGGAGATGATAGTGTCCACTTAAATTTAGATGGACACTATCACAGGTGACAGACTTCGCTGTCCGGCGCAAACGCGTCTGGCGTTCAGGAAAGAGAAAAGCCCGCCGCTGATGCAGTCGCTGTACGACTGGCTCAAGATGGTCGCCTCCGGCGATAGCCTGCGCAAAGGTGTTGCCAATCGGCGCATCCACATAGGCGATGGCCTTGAGCTTGTCGGCATAGGCCGCCAGCTCGGCCGTGACCGAGGTCTGGGTACAATAGACCGGCGCAATTAGAATTTTGGCGTCATAGCCCAGCAGATTATAAAAATTATCCAGTACCTTGATGCCGCTACGCCGCCAGGCGGTATCGATACTGCCCAGAATATCTACCACCATGACCTTACCAGTATCCAGATGATCGTAGCTGGCGATACAGGCTTCGCTGCTGGGATAGCGCCTTTGGCTTGCTGCGTTAGCATCTCGCTCACCGGCTCAAGCCGATAATTGTCAATGCCAACTGTGCACGGTGCGGTGATCGGGATTTCTGTTAGTAGAAATCTTCTCGCTTAAAGGCTATACCTGTCGGAATTAGGTCATCCTTTTCAAAGTAAACAGTGTTTTCTTTGCCGTGTATAGCGACAGCGTAGCCGTAGACAATTCCGTCTTCTTCACTGATACCAAGAACAACACCTTTACATTTTGCGTAGTTGCTGTTCTTAGCTCCCTCCCTGACTTCCACTTCCTGATAAAAATCTATTTTCATGGTGATTACATCACTTATGTGTAATTTTTCCGTCAAGAGATACATTGAGGTGAGATCCATCTCTTGTTGCCCAACCTAGTTGAGATTTCCCTTGAGATGATAACTGAATATCCCATTCGAAAGATTGCCCTGCTGTACGGGACGGGCCTTTAACCCATTCGTTTTTGAACTTGTCGATGTAACCATTGTTAGGCCCTCTGGGTAAGGGTTGAGAAGGTGAGTATCCTTCTGGTGGCACATAACGAATTTTACCTGTATTAGGTAACTGCACGTGATTAATACGGCCTTTAGTCGACCATGGTTGAGCAGCACCTCCTGTACCTGACTGGTTAAAGGGCGGTTCCTCTACATAAAAAGGTGTCTTTCCTGCATTTATCGCTGCGGCTTCCCCCTTACTTGCCGCTTTCGCCACAACCTTCTCTATCAGTATCGCACCACCCTTGGCGACCCCCGCACCCCCGGCAAGGGTACTGGCGATATCAAAAATGATTTTACCGACTTCGAGCCCCGCGTTAAAGGCCCCTGCGGTTCCGGCCTTTTGATATTCTGCTTCCATTCGCTCAAGACGCGCGATATACGAGTGTTTCACTGCATCGCTTATAATGCCTAATGTGTCATCGCTTTGCAGAACTGCTTTTATCGCCGTATACGTTTCTTTCGGGTTGCTCGCCAGGTTAGCTAACCCGTCTAGGGTCTCATAAAGTCCAACCGGCGTGCCCGCCACCATCCCCGCCCCAAGACTGACATCCTGGTCAAGGGAAGTGTATCCCCATTTCAGGGAAATCAGCGCTTTTTTAAAATCATTCGGGGTTGCCGCCAGCTCTTTTTCCATTAATGTTTGCTGGTGATGGGATAAATAATTATAGCGAAAACTGTTCTCGGCAGCGGTCGCGCCACTGTACACGCCTCCAGGCTGACCCGTAAACACTGCGCCGGCAATCCCTCCAAATGCCCGCGCTAACTGCGCCTGTGCTGCGGATTTTTTCTGCCACTGCTCAGCGTTAATCAGGTTATCCCCCAACGAAATGGCGGCCAGCTCAGCAGCTAATCCACCCACCACCGCGCCCTTAACATTTCCCCGACTGATTTCAGCGGTTAAGCCTGAAAGGACGGCATGACTAAGGGCTTTGCCTGGATAACCGAGTATTTCCCCCTGAGTGCCAATAAAATTAGCCCCTTCGGTATGGACTTGACCGGATACCTGGCTTAAGAGGGCCGCTTTAAAATTATCAGTAAAACTTCCGCCTTGAATAGCCGTGCCTAACGTTGCACTAATCACGCTTTGCCCC
>NZ_KE386920.1:9381-11361 GCF_000429565.1 Arsenophonus nasoniae DSM 15247 | reverse complement strand
CTGGAGAAAAAGCGATGGTTACGCAGCTAAACGCAGGATCAATGTGTCTAAAATCAGGAAATCAGGTTAGAAATTACACTCTCTGAGGAAATATTAACTGGCACCAAACACAATAAATCGATCCCCTCTCCTTTTTGCAATAAGGGATGGCTTTTGCTACTCACTTTAAAAGCGATTCAATTTCCTAACCATCAAGTTAATTGGGTATAGAAGCGCTTTCTCTACTTTAGGCTATCCGGATTTTAGCTCTTGGTTTTCAGAATCGCTTTGTAGAGGCTGATGTTGAGTTTTAAGTTTGATGTAGTCATTAGGAATCGATTTTGAGCATCCTAGAATGCTCTCTCAGGCGTTTTTTTACTTTAGCTAAGTGGATCAAGATTCACTTTGGTATTCACATCGATTATCAAACTTTTCCTTTTCAAGAAAAAAATACAGTAAATCATCATATTCTCTTTCTATAATTCCTTCATAATGAGAAATAGATGTGACTAATTTTGGATAACTGATAATTGAATGTATTTTAAAAGAGTCATATAGAGGCTTAAAATCTTGATTTAAATAAGTGATACATATAGACCAATTGTTAGGTAATGTATGATCGATAACTTCAAATAAGTTACCAGGTATCCAATCAGGATTTCTATTTCCATAATGATTGCAAATTAAGTAATCAACTCGTGTCGGAAAAAATTTAATCCCATAGACACGAAACTTATCACCTATTTTTAGATATGAATAATCTGTCTCATCTGTTTCATAAAGGCAACGATATTCTAAAGGTATATTTTTACCTTTATTAAAAATACACTTAATGAGCATTATTTTTTCTCCTTAAATTTGAAATCATCTATAGCGCCTGTTTTTGTATTTCTTACATAATGAATTTCAATATCATTTATCTTTTGCGCCATTTTTACCCAACCCTCTGATGAAGGCCATCTTGTATCTCCTAAAGTAAAATCTAATACTTTGCCCGCCCCAGACTTAGAGATAGCTTCCTCAAGTGCTAATTGCTCTTGCAAATTCCTTGGAATACTTCGACCCGTCGAACCCAAACCAAGAGGTTTATGAACAACCTTTTCAGCCCCAGCCATTTTTGCCGAGACTTTCTCTACCAATTTTAAGCCACCCTTGGCGACTCCTGCACCCCCGGCAAGGGTACTAGCGATATCAAAAATGATTTTACCGCCTTCAATGCCCGCGTTAAATGCCCCTGCGGTTCCGGCCTTTTGATATTCGGCTTCCATTCGCTCAAGACGCGCGATATACGAGTGTTTCACCGCATCGGTTATCATTCCTAATGTGTCATCGCTTTGCAGAACTGCTTTTATCGCCGTATACGTTTCTTTCTGGTTGCTCGCCAGGTTAGCTAACCCGTCTATTGTCTCATAAAGTCCAACCGGCGCACCCGACACCATGCCCGCCCCAAGACTGACATCCTGGTCAAGGGAGGTGTATCCCCATTTCAGGGAAATCAGCGCTTTTTTAAAATCATTCGGGGTTGCCGCCAGCTCTTTTTCCATTAATGTCTGCTGGTGATGAGATAAATAATTATAGCGAAAACTGTTCTCGGCAGCGGTCGCGCCACTGTACACGCCTCCAGGCTGACCCGTAAACACTGCGCCGGCAATCCCTCCAAATGCCCGCGCTAACTGCGCCTGTGCTTCGGATTTTTTCTGCCACTGCTCAGCGTTAATCAGGTTATTCCCCAACGAAATGGCGGCCAGCTCAGCAGCTAATCCACCCACCACCGCGCCCTTAACATTTCCCCGACTGATTTCAGCGGTTAAGCCTGAAAGGACGGCATGACTAAGGGCTTTGCCTGGATAACCGAGTATTTCCCCCTGAGTGCCAATAAAATTAGCCCCTTCGGTATGGACTTGACCGGATACCTGGCTTAAGAGGGCCGCTTTAAAATTATCAGTAAAACTTCCGCCTTGAATAGCCGTGCCTAACGTTGCACTAATCACGCTTTGCCCC
>NZ_KE386920.1:0-9216 GCF_000429565.1 Arsenophonus nasoniae DSM 15247 | reverse complement strand
TTCTCGTCTGCCTCTTCCCTCACTGAGCGATTAAACGCAATGTAGAGCATCCGGAGTTCGGGATGCTTTTCGGCATATTTCACTAACGTTGAGGTTTTCCCTGTTCCGGCAAAAGCATTAACCACAAGCTTCTCGCCCTGCCAGTCAATGACGGCTTGTTGTTCTGGCGTTGGATTTATCAAAATTTTCTCCTGCATAACTTAATGCTATAAGTTTACCAGAGAATCCAATAAATAGTTTTGTAGATAAAACGTCTACATTTGTCGAAACGCATAGCCTCTAAAGTTAGTTGGCAAAATATAACAATTTGGATGGGTTTGATTGTGAAATATGGAGTTGAAAATCTTTGTTGAAAGTTTATGATTGAGTTGCTGTGAGTCGATAATTGAAAATTAGAAATAAAAAAATTTCCATCAACATAATTAGCCAACTTTTGAAGTTGGCTTTCAAGATGGTCGCCTCCGGCGACGACTTGTCATTGCCTGTTAGTACTGGTATAACCCAGAACCTATTTTCTCAATCTTTTAGTGCCATTTATGTCACCACGTTTTAGTCATGTTTTCCAATTTGGTCAACGCTGGCTCAATTGGCTTAACCGTCAACCCCCTGACAGTGTTCGCCCTGTTGTGATGGAAACCATGGTAAAGATTATGGCTTGTGGCACTTCGCTTATGGGCTGGTCAATTTGGCGATGCCCTGACCCTGAATGTAATCATGAGAAGCGGGTTAAATTTACCTGCAAAAGTCGAAGCTGCCCACATTGTGGCGTGAAAGCCTGCAATGGATTAACAATACGCTTGCCTGGTTACCCGAAGTCCCCTGGCAGCACATCACTTTTACCATGCCTTGTGAATATTGGCCTATTATTCGCGCTAACCGTTGGCTGCTCGGTGAAATGAATCGATTAGCCGCTGATGTGGTATTAACTATCTGCCGTGATCTCAATATCACCCCCGGCATTTTCACGGCCATCCATACATGGGGACGTGACCAAAAATGGCATCCACATATTCATCTTTCAACCACAGCCGACGGGGTCACTAAAAATAACACCTGGCGAGATATCAGCTTTTATCGCGAAAACGTCATGACTATGTGGCGACATCGGATAACCAAATTGTTGAGAAAACATTATTACACCCTGACGATTCCTGATGAGCTTAAATGTGAAGGGCGAAGCAAATTTTCTTGGAATCGCCTACTTAACACTCACTACAAACGCGGCTGGAATATCAATCTCTCTGATATCCTTTCCAATATCACCCATGTCACCCTTTATCTCGGATTTTATCTAAAGAAACCTCCTGTCTCGCTTAGTCGTTTAAAACATTATGCGGGCGAAGATAACATCACGTTACGCTATAAGAGCCACCGCACGAAAAAACAGGAAGAAGAAGTCATGACATCGGACGAATTGATTACCCGGTTTGAGTCTCATGTACCTGAAAAATGGTTTCACATGATCCGCTATTACGGTTTTTTAAGTCCATCAAAGCCCATGCGAAAAATGTTAACAGAGGTTGTTTATCCTCTAACCCAGCAGGATAAAAAATCTGCTAAAAAAGTGACCTTCCGAAACATGTATCGACATGTCTTTAAAGTCGATCCACTTGCTTGTCTCATATGTGGGAAAAAATTACTTTTCGCTGGAATGAATTTTGGATTGAAGCTTAAAGAGCTTATGGCTTGCCACGATGACCTAGCACGGTTGCGGTGGCGATAAAATCAACTACAGGATAGATCTATCTTTTGTTCAAAAATGATTAATAATTAATCGTTTTTTAGCCATCTATTCTGTTCTTTATCTCAACCTTCAAAATTAATTCTGTCAAAACTTAGAAAAAATAAAAATGGTTTCATCATGGCATAGGTTAATTAGTAACCATTTCGGGTATTAATTTCTTATAGATCAAAATTTTAGATGCGCTCAAAATGGATTATAGGATGTTTTATTGGTATGTATGGATAAACAGTTTTTCATGCTATCGATTTGCAGCCGTAGGCTGATTCGTTCAAAAAATTAATCCGAGTTTGATTTCGCAGATAAAATTATCGGAAACTGGCCTATTGATCTAAACGGCTTTATTTCGATTGAGCAGCCCAAGCTGGATGCAGGAAACCACCACCAGCAGGGAGCCAAAAATCGACAGCTGCATCGGGATTTCATTCCAGAACAGCCAGCCCCAGCCGATATTGAATACGATACCAATATAGCGCACCACCGAAACAACGATCAGGTTTTCTGAATAGAAAGCTTGGGTTAACACCACCTGTCCGAGCAGCGACACCAGAGCGATAGAGAGGAGGATAGCAAACTGGTAAGCGTTGGGCCAGATGAACGAGTTCCACATCAGCGGAAGGGAGAGCAGCGTCGCGATAAACAAAAAATAGAAAACGATCTCGTAGTTGTGGTGTCGCTTGCTGAGTTTGTTGACCGACAGGTAGGCGATCGCGGCAAAAACTGCGCTCAGCACACCAACCAGCGAAGCCAGGGTATAAGCAGAGAAGTCCCACGGCCGCACCAGCAGGATCGCGCCGATAATAACCATTACCAGCCAAAATAGGGCGTTGGCGTTGATCCGTTCACGCATTACCAGCAAAGAGAGGAGGATTGAGAAAAACGGCGACAGATAGACCAGCATACTGGCGTCGGCCAGCGTCAAGTTGGCGATGCTGTAAAAATAACAGATGAGATACAGCCCCCCCATGGCGCCTCGCAGCACCAGCAGCGGCCGGTCTTCGCGACTGAAGACGACACCGTAACGATACATTAGGAGCAAGACCAGCAGGCAACCGATGCTGCTGCGGAAAAACACGATCTCTCCGGTGGGGATATCATCGGCGATGATTTTGACCAACGTATTCATTACGCTAAAAATCAACGAGGCGAAAATGGCCAGCAGTGCACCTTGATTCATGCTTGCCCCCTCCACTCTCGGTAGGTGATATCCGCCTGCTCGCCACAACGGTCGTTCAGTAATGACCGATGGCAGCGCTCGGCGCCGACCTGTGCGACGAAGCTCTGCAACGTCTGCTGAAAACGCTCCAACAGACGATGCGCGGTGGGCATGTTTATCCCAAGCAGTTCCGCCAGCAATACCAGAACGCGCAGTTTGCGCACGTCTTCCAGCGGTAAGCGGGGTAAGCGCCACAGCCCCTGTACATCTTGAAAGACGCGCTCGACTCTGACAGCGGAAAAATCATAGTAGCGGCCCTGCGCGTCCGGTTCGGAATAGGGATCAACCAGCAGCCCGGTATAACGGGTGAACAGCGCATATTGTTGTTCCGAAGGCCCCAGTTGCGAGAAGTGCTCAATCCAGTGGCGGCTCACCATGCGCGCCGGAACAGGGTAGTTGTCGTCATTTAGAAAGCGTAGCAGATTGATCTCCTCGACACCGAGCCGATTGAGCAGCCTTTTGTAATCCAGCGAGAGTTCGAGCATATCGGCAATGATCTCCGGACAGATGGGGCCCTCGGGGTGGGTTTTATACAGGTATTTTGCAGGTTCCTGCGGCTGGAATATAGCCTGTAGTGTGGTATCGGCAAGCGCCAGAGGAGGATGGACATAATTGGTGACGCTGAAGCGTTCGGCGGCAAGCAGACTATCGAAACGTTGGGCGTCGATACCGTGACGAGCTATCACTGAGCATAGCCAATCGAGTTCGGCTGAGTCTGGCGTAGGACTTTGGCAGGCCAGGTAGATCCTCTGCTTGAAGGCCTTGGTATAAGCGCGGTAAGGCTGCTCCGCATCATGATATTTGGTGTCTGCATAGTAACTCGACAAGCTGATGACACTGACGTGGAGTTGACCGGCGTCCTGAAGTAGGCCTTTTACCATAAGGCCGGAGCCAATGGATGGAGAGAGCAGGATCAGCGAATCCAGGTGGGGCAAAGCCGCCCATGGCACCTGATGCAGAACGGCGTAATATTGATCGGCTGGCACGGCGAGGATCAGTCGGCGCCAGTCACCGCCAACGAGTGACAAGTCATCGCTATAGCTGTCTATCTCCACCTGAGCATCACTTTGTGTCCGCCGCGCTTTACCGACGGCCTCCAGATATAGGCGGGGTATGTTCGCAAGGTGATACCGCAGACGTTCTCCTTTCTCGCTGGGGCGGTTGTACAGACCGATTCGCGTGTTCGCCGTGGCTTTGATATCCACAGCCAATTGAATCGCCGCCGGACCGGCTCCGAGGATGAGGGTAGGAAAGGCGTTATTCATGGCAGTGATGTTCCAAAATCAAAAAGTCATACAGCGGAGTAACGACTGGTTTACCACTGACACACCAAGGCGAATCGACGGCTTGATGGTGATAAGGGCAGTTGAAGATCGACCTGAGACCGTTGCCGTAGCGCACTAGCAATTTGCCACACTTAGGCAGCAAAGGCTGCAATTGCGTCAGCAAGACCTGTTTGTCCGCTACCAAAGAGGCGATGATAATGTGATCTATATCGCGGTCGGTCAGGTCGCATAATTTGTCGATGCAGGGCATTTTCCGTGTTAACCCCAGGTGGCGCGTGAGGCGGCGTGAGAAATGTAGAGCCGCCGGATCGCAATCGTAGCAAATGACTGTGGCGGCGAGCTTGACGACCAGCGACAACGCGGTGGTGGGTAAGGCACCACTACCAACCAGCAAGACCCGTTCCCCGGGTTTGATTTCGGCCGCGGCGATCTCCAGCTGCAGAGCTCGATCGAAACTGTTCAGGTAAGCGTTGGTCTGCACCGATTCCCTGCAGAGCACCGAGGCGCGATGTTTCTCGTAGTCGCATAAAGCGGCATTGGCTATCTCCCTCAGCTGAGTGATCTGCGCCGCTATCGAATGGTCTTTTTCCAGCTCACTGCGATAGTCCTGCAACTGTGGCTGATCGTTAAAGGTCTGTAGGCGGCTGAAGCGATGTTCTAGCAGAGAGAAATGCCGCGAGTCTTGCATAGCATAGTGGTGAATATGGCATATTTCCTGTTGCAAGCCGGCGAATTGAGCAAGCATGTCCGCTTTTGTCAGAGTGTACATGGATTTTTTCCCTGTGAAAATAAAATATTTTGGGCAGCAGATAGAGGTAGCCCTGTGGGCAGCAGATATTGGTAGCCCTGTGGGCTGACGCCACTTTCGATATCGACCCCAAATGTGCGAGAAATCATCGGATGCCACATCATCATATGAGTTTCACCGTGGCAAACGACGCGTCCGTGTTCGAGCAGCGTGAGCGAGTGACAATAGCGCAACGCCAGCCCAAGATCGTGGATAACCAGCAGAGTGATGCAGCGATGACGCCGGCTGTAGTCGGCTATCTGATTGAGCACGCGCAGCTGATGATGGATGTCCAATGTGCTGGTAGGTTCGTCGAGCAAAATGATCTGCGGCTGAGCAACGAAAGCCTGAGCCAACATAACCAGCTGCCGCTGCCCACCGCTAAGACGATTGAAGGGGCGATCGGCGAGCGCGGAAATGCCGCATTCCGCCATAGCCTGTTCGACTGCGTCGGCCTGCGCAGTGCTAACACGCCATCCCAACTGTCGCACAGTGCCAAGCAGCACCATTTCAAAAGTACTCAACGCCGAATCGCTGCGATTAAGCTGTGGCACATAGGAAATACGGCTGGTTTCCAGATCGAGAGGGCGATCGAAGTAGGAGATATTGCCGCTGCACGGCAGTATGCGATTAATCGCTTTCAGCAGCGTCGATTTTCCGGAGCCATTAGGACCAATGATGCCGCCGATCTGCGCCGCAGGCCAGGTCAATGAAACGTCTGCCAAAAGCTGGCGGCGATGCAGCGTAACGCTGACGCGTGAGAGAGTCAGTTGAGTCATGGGTGTTTAACCTGTCGGGTAACGAAATAAAACAGCACTGGTACGCCGATCAAGGCGATAACGATACCGATGGGTACCACGCCGTTAGGCAACACCAGTTTAGCAACGATCGATGCGCACAGCAGCAGCAGGCTGCCGCAGAGGGCAGAAATACAGATTAGGTAACGCTGATCCTCGCCCACTAGAAAGCGCGCGAAATGTGGAGCGATCAGCCCGACAAAACCGATGGTGCCGACAAAAGAGACCGACGCGGCCGTCAGAAAGGTCGCCAGCAGAAAGGCCAGCTTGCGCAAGGCGATTACGTTGATGCCCAGCCCCTGAGCCTGTTCTTCGCCGGCGGACAGCGCGGTTAGGCGCCAGGCCTGACGGAGGCTTAAGAACAGCCCACAAATAAACACGCCTCCGGTTATCGCCAGCCCTTGCATATTGGCTTTGAGCAGACTGCCAAACAGCCAAAAGACGATTTGCTGCATGGCTTCCGGCGAGGCCAGAAACAGCATCAGCGATTGCAACGATTGAAAGAAAAACAGAACGACAATGCCGCTCAGTACCAAAATTTGCGGCGTCATGCCCCTGTGTTGTCCCAGCAAATAGATAGGCACGCAGGCCAACAGCGCCATCAGCGAAGCCAACAAAGGTGTACCCAGCTCCAGCGTATAGCCCAGACTGAATCCGGTGATGATCGACAACGTCGCCCCGAACCCAGCCGCGGCGGAGAGCCCCAGTGTATAGGGACTTGCGAGGGGGTTGGCCAATACGGTTTGCATTAACAGACCGGATAGCGCCAGGCTGGCACCGACTACCACGGCGGTGAGCGTCATCGGAAGACGAATAGACCAGAAAATGACCTGGTTCAGCTCGTCACCCGACGCCGAACCGGGCCATAGCATTCGCAGGATATCCGAGAAACTGAGATGAACGGCGCCGACAGTCAGATCGATAACAGTCGCCACCAGCAACGAACCGAGCAGCGCCAGCGTCAGCAACCCGCGGCGTAGCCTGTACCGTTGCAAAAACGCACGTCCTGTATAAGCCACGACTATTCTCCTTGCCAGCGTTGATAGAAGATGCCTTCCGCCTCTATCGGCAAGTATTGGTGGTAGAATTGCGCCAGGTTGTGTTGCGGGTCAACATCGACAAAAGCCGAGGGATAGAGAGATTTCGCTAAATACTGAATAAAAATAAAGTCGTAAACTGTGCGGGCGCCGCCATGGTAGAGCGCATAAATGCGTTGGTTTTTCACCGCCGGTAGCTGTGGCCAACCGGCTCGCAGGGCGTACTGAGTCAGGCGTTCCTGTATTGGCGCGGCCTGTGCGCCGTAGCCCATCTGTACGGCATTCGGCATATTTTTCCAGTCGCCTCCGACGAGAAAAATGACATCAGGTTTTTTAGTCAAGACATAGTCGGCGCTCAAGGGGGAAGGATTGTCGACGACACCGACGGCGATATTGTCGGCACCGGCCAGCTGCAGCAGCGGCCCCCATATCGAGCCGCCATAGCTGCTGCTGTATTCGTTGGGGCCTTTGTCACCCAGCTCGATGTAGGCGATCGGTGGTGGCAATTGCGCCTTACTTATGCGACGCTGGGTATCCTTTAGGCTCTGCCGATACTCGTCGGCAAGCCGTTCCGCTCGCTCGGCGTGGCCCATCACCTGACCCATCAGCCTGATGCTAGCGAGTTTAGCCTCAGTGCCCTGATTGAAGTCGACGACGATATAAGGAATGTTGAGTCGTTGTAGCATCGGTAGATAATTGGCGAAACCTTCTAACTGCCACTTAGCTAGGATCAGCAGATCTGGCCGCGTGGTCAGCAAACGTTCAAAGTCGAAGCTCTGATTGTAGAGCGAACCGACATCGACCAGTTGTGCTAACCGCGGCAGGGCCGACTGATAGCGAAGCCACTGGCTGCTGCGCAAGGTCCAGTCGCTTTTGGAAAAGGCTACCACCTGTTGAAAACTCTCAGGACCGTTCACTGCCAGAAAATCTTCGTAGTAAAAGCCGATGTAGGCACGTTTTGCCGGAGCGGCCAGGGTGACCTGACGTCCTTCAACGTCTGTGAGGTGAATTTGAGCTTGCGTGACGTTGCAGAAGATCAGCCACGAAGCGAGGATCCAGGCGATACGCGATAACATGATTGACATCCATTTATAAACTAATGTTATGTTATAGTATAGCATTAATTAGCAGGATTCAAACTCCTGGCCCATTCCCAGTCGAAAAGCAACAAACACATAAAGCGTTATGCAGCCATTAGATAAGCTAAAAATACTTCATTTGGAGAAAAATAGCCCAACGATTTTCGTCCCCGAGTATTAAGTATGTGCTCGATTTCTGCAATCTCATTGTCCGTGACTTGGTTGAAGTCCGTTCCTTTTGGATAAAAACGGCGGATAAGTCCGTTACTATGTTCATTTAAACCACGCTCCCATGAGTGATAAGGCCTGGCAAAGAAGACATCAGCACCGGTGATCTCAGTTATCTGTTTATGCATGGAGAATTCAGAACCGTTATCAGCCGTCAGGGTTTTAAAATGACAGAAAGTATTTGCCATGATATCACGGAAGGCTTCTACAACAGTCTCAGCGCGTTTATTCGGCAATCTGCGGATAATAACCTGTTTGGTAGCTTTATCCGCCAACGTTAATAAGAATGACTTCTGATCTTTACCAAATACCGTATCAATTTCAAAATGACCGGGTTGCTGCTTGAGATCAGCCTCAGCGGGTCTCTCTTCAATACCCACTCTATCAGGAATAGGGCTACGCTTCGGTTCTCCCTTGCCATAGCGATAATATTTGCCTCGATGAGGAAGCTAGAGATAGAGCTTTCCTCCTGCCAGTCGGTCTTTCTTAATATAGCGATAGAGCGTATTTTTACTGACATAAACCCCATGTTTCAAACGCAGCCTTCCACTGATAACGGCAGGCGAAGTATGTAAAGCAAGCTCTTTACGGATAAAAGCCTGCGTTTCTGTGGTTTGCTGATGCAACTTATTCCGCGCAGATGTGTTCATACGTCTGGCTTTCGCTAAGGTATCAGCCCTTCTGCAAGAATAAAGTCCATTGAAAGCAGGATCCGTATTACGCTTGAGTTCCCTGCTGACAGTTGAACGTAGCACGCTACGCGTGAGCGGCGCAGCGGTGCTGCTTCGGGGATGTTAATGAGTTGAGTACTGTTTTATACTCTGCAGTAGGTTAATTTTTTTCAGGGATTCATCTCGATGGCTCGCAATAAATCTCCCAGAAAGCGTAAACCGGTTAAATCAGGCAGGCTGCCCGTCACTTCACGTGCCACAGCGCCTGTTTATCCGAAACGTTTTATGATCTCTCTCCCACCCGAAAATGATGATGACAGACCGCCTGAATTTTTTTATGACACCCTAAAAGAAGCCATACGCCACTGCGTCCG
>NZ_AUCC01000077.1 GCF_000429565.1 Arsenophonus nasoniae DSM 15247 | reverse complement strand
CTTGTGCAAAGCGAACATGAATATCCACAAATATCTCCTTGGTTAACATAAATTATCCGTACAAAAATGTGCGAATAATACCAAGTGGATCAGTTTTAGATGATCGTTAGTGGATCAGTTTTGCATGATCGGTGACAATGAAATTTAATACGTGAGGAGATAACGAATAGCGTTGCCACCTGACCATGAGCTTTTAAGATAGGATAGGCATAGCGATAAACTGATTTTAAACCATCATCAAAGGTTATACTGACTACCTTACCCGGTAAATTAATTTTTTTCTTTAAATAACCATCAACTTCATCTAACGTAATTGTCTGATAATCTGCTTGTTTTAAGTAATCCATTTGTGCTTTAAAGGCAGCTACCGAGGTGGTAGTTGAGGTATGACGAAATAATTTATTTTCATTATCAGGCAGTAAATGATGATAAGTCAGAATTGGGATCCCTTTATCTAATGAAACATCCTGACCATCAATAAAAGCCAGTCTGCCACCAAGATCAATAATAAACCAAGAGTTCAGGGATGATGAGTTGTGCTTAACATTCTTCGCTATTCGATTCAGGACTGGGGAACGTAAATTAGCGGAAAGAAAACCAATAATCTTGCTTTTTTCATCTGCATCTTCATAGATAGTTGTTTGTTTTGTCGTCACTAAATAGTCATAAACTGGCTTATCTAATTGTTTTAAACTATCAGCAGGAAACTGATTTTTTTTGCCTCAGAAGCTTGTTGCTGAGTAATATAACCCTCACTATTGCCAAAATGAAAACGGTAAAAATTATTTTTCGCGGGTTGCATAAGTAAAACCGAGTTTTTCAATAACCAACCAGCTTGCCGTATTTTTCCTCCTACAACTGCATAAATCACACTATCTTGGTTAACTTTCATTGGTTTACTGAACTCAGCATTAAGACGCTTTTCTAACAAGGGAACCATGCTGTTTTCCGCATAAAGTGGAAAACTGAGAAAAAAAGAAATAAAAATACTTAATGTATATAAAGTAATATAACGGCAGCGTATCATTAATTTAATATTCTCCATAATATAGCTATAAAAATGCCCTCGTTATGAGGGCATTTTTTTCAGATCAAGCTGCATTATTCGTGGTCTTGGTTACCAAAACCCGCATTTAGCAATTCTGCCAAATTCGCCGTTGCCTCATCAGCACTAACTTGTGATGACTCAATCGGTTCATTAACCATGTGACGGCGACGCATCCGATCTTGGTGATAGGCATAGCCTGTACCGGCAGGAATTAGACGGCCAACAATGACGTTCTCCTTCAAACCACGAAGTTCATCACGTTTTCCAGCAACCGCCGCTTCAGTAAGCACTCGGGTTGTTTCCTGGAATGACGCTGCTGAGATAAAGGACTCTGTCGCCAGAGACGCTTTGGTAATACCTAGCAGATCACGACTAAAGGTCGCAGGCACTTTACCTTCTTGCTCTAATTTGCGGTTCGCTACTTTAACGCGAGCATACTCTACTTGTTCACCTTCCAAGAATTCAGAGCTACCAGCATCAGCAATTGTCACCTTACGTAACATCTGCCGAACGATAACTTCAATATGTTTATCGTTAATTTTAACGCCTTGTAGACGATAAACTTCTTGGACTTCGTTCGTGATATAACGAGCAACAGCATGCGCTCCACGCAAACGTAAAATATCATGCGGTGATTCCGGACCATCAGAAATCACATCACCACGCTCAACACGCTCACCTTCAAAGACATTAAGCTGACGCCATTTAGGGATCATCTCTTCGTATGCATCACCACCATCTGTCGGTGTGATTACTAAGCGACGTTTACCTTTAGTTTCTTTACCAAAAGAAATAATACCACTAATTTCAGCCAGAATAGCCGGTTCTTTTGGTCGACGCGCTTCGAAAAGATCTGCAACCCGTGGTAAACCACCCGTAATATCCTTGGTACCACCCGATTCTTGTGGAATACGCGCTAAGGTATCACCAATATTAATCGCCGCACCATCATCCAATTGAACAATCGCTTTACCAGGCAAGAAATATTGCGCTGGCATGTCAGTACCCGGAATTAATACATCATTGCCTTTCGCATCAACAACACGCAATGCAGGACGTAAATCTTTACTACCCGCAGTACGCTCAGCTGTATCAAGCACAACAATTGATGATAAACCCGTTAGTTCGTCTGTCTGACGTATAATAGATTGTCCATCTGCCATATCAGAGAAACGAATAATACCCGCAACTTCACTGATAACTGGCATGGTATGTGGATCCCAGTTCGCAGCGGTTTCACCACCATTAACACCGTCACCATCACCTTTATTAAGGTGTGCGCCATAAGGTACTTTATAGCTTTCTTTAGTTCGACCAAATTCATCTACTACGCGCAATTCTGTATTACGAGAAGTGATAACTAAGTGACCTTCAGAATTTTTTACAAACTTGGCATTAACCAGTTTGATATTACCTTTGTTACGTACCTGAATACTCGATTCCGCAGCAGCACGTGATGCCGCGCCACCAATGTGGAATGTACGCATTGTCAACTGTGTGCCAGGCTCACCGATTGATTGAGCTGCAATAACACCAACTGCTTCACCTTTATTGATGATATGGCCACGCGCTAAATCACGTCCATAACATTTCGCACAAACACCGAAATCAGTTTCACAACTTACAACAGAACGCACTTTTACGCTATCAACAGAATTGGCTTCTAGTTCGTCACACCATTTTTCGCTTAATAAGGTGTTACGTGGTATTAAAATATCAGCTGTACCAGGTACTAATATATCTTCCGCTGTGACGCGGCCCAAGACACGTTCACGTAAAGGTTCTTTAACATCACCACCTTCAATAACCGGTGTCATTAAAATACCACCGTGAGTACCACAATCATCCTCAGTGACAACCAGATCTTGTGCAACATCAACTAAACGACGGGTTAAATAACCTGAGTTTGCTGTCTTCAAGGCTGTATCGGCTAGACCTTTACGTGCACCGTGCGTTGAAATGAAGTATTGCAATACGTTCAGACCTTCACGGAAGTTAGCTGTGATTGGTGTCTCAATAATCGAACCATCCGGCTTCGCCATCAAACCACGCATACCTGCTAACTGCCGGATCTGTGCCGCAGAACCACGCGCACCTGAGTCAGCCATCATAAAGATACTGTTGAACGAAACTTGTTGCTCATCTTGGCCATCGCGATTAACAACGGTTTCAGTGGATAAATTTTCCATCATCGCTTTTGCGACGCGCTCATTAGCCGCAGCCCAAATGTCAATAACTTTGTTATAACGTTCGCCCGCAGTAACTAAGCCCGACTGGAACTGTTCTTGAATTTCAGCAACCTCAGCTTCAGCTTCAGCAATGATGCTGGCTTTCTTCTCCGGTATCACCATATCGTCAATACCAACAGAAGCACCAGAACGAGCTGCATAAGCAAAACCGGTGTACATGATCTGGTCAGCAAAGATAACCGTTGGTTTTAAGCCTAAAACGCGGTAACAAGTATTAAGCATTTTAGAAATTGCTTTTTTACCCAACGGCTGATTAACCAATGAGTATGGCAGACCTTTTGGTACGATCATCCATAAGATAGCACGACCAATAGTGGTATCAACTAACTGAGTTCCAGTCTCAACATTACCTTCACCATCACGCACTTCTTCTGTAATACGTACTTTAACGCGAGCATGTAAGGATGCTAAGCCTGCACGATAAACCCGCTCAGCTTCTTTCGGTCCAGACAATACCATGCCTTCACCTTCAGCATTTACACAATCACGTGTCATATAGTACAAACCAAGCACCACGTCTTGAGAAGGTACAATGATAGGTTCACCACTGGCTGGCGACAAAATATTATTTGTCGACATCATTAAGGCTCGTGCTTCTAACTGTGCTTCTAAAGTCAGCGGGACGTGAACAGCCATCTGGTCACCGTCAAAGTCAGCGTTATAAGCAGCACACACTAATGGGTGTAACTGAATGGCTTTACCCTCAATCAGAATAGGCTCAAATGCCTGGATCCCGAGACGATGCAGTGTTGGCGCGCGGTTTAGCATAACTGGATGTTCACGAATCACTTCATCGAGAATATCCCACACAACGGCTTCTTCACGCTCAACCATCTTCTTAGCCGCTTTGATCGTTGTCGCTAATCCACGTAATTCCAATTTACCATAAATAAATGGCTTAAATAATTCTAATGCCATTCTCTTAGGCAAACCACATTGGTGCAAGCGAAGATAAGGACCTACCGTGATAACGGAACGGCCTGAATAATCAACTCGCTTACCGAGTAAGTTCTGGCGGAAACGCCCTTGCTTACCTTTGATCATATCGGCCAAAGATTTCAATGGACGTTTATTCGAACCAGTAATCGCTCGTCCACGACGACCATTATCTAGCAATGCGTCAACTGCTTCTTGCAGCATGCGTTTTTCATTACGTACAATGATATCAGGCGCCGCCAAATCCAATAGACGCTTTAAGCGATTATTACGGTTAATAACGCGACGATATAAATCATTTAAATCAGAAGTAGCAAAGCGGCCGCCATCTAGCGGAACAAGCGGACGCAAATCCGGCGGTAATACCGGTAATACATTCAGAATCATCCACTTAGGCTTATTACCAGACTGAATAAACGCTTCTAGTAGTTTGATACGCTTAGTTAATTTTTTACGTTTAGTTTCAGAGTTAGTTGTATTTAACTCTTCACGCAATACTTCACACTCTTGCTCCAAATCAAGATTTTTTAGCAAAGATTGGATCGCTTCCGCGCCCATTTTGGCGTCAAATTCATCACCAAACTCTTCTAAAGCATCAAGATATTGCTCTTCAGTCAAGATCTGTCCACGTTCTAAGCTTGTCATACCCCCTTCGACCACAACATAGGATTCGAAATAGAGCACCCGCTCAATATCACGCAAAGGCATATCAAGCAACAAGCCAATTCGTGATGGTAATGATTTTAAGAACCAGATATGTGCTGTCGGTGAAGCCAACTCAATATGCCCCATACGCTCACGACGTACTTTAGTCTGAGTGACCTCAACACCACATTTCTCACAAATCACACCTCGGTGTTTTAATCGTTTGTATTTACCACACAAACATTCATAATCTTTAACTGGCCCGAAAATACGTGCACAGAAAAGACCATCACGTTCAGGCTTGAACGTTCGGTAGTTAATCGTTTCTGGCTTTTTCACTTCACCAAATGACCATGAACGGATCATATCTGGAGAGGCCAGAGCAATCTTGATCGCATCAAACTCTTCGGTTTTAGTCTGTGCTTTCAGAAACTTTAATAAGTCTTTCACGGAATGGCTCCTGTCGGAGTTAAACCTGCGAGGAAGCGGTTTTAGCCACTTCCTCCTAAACCCAGTGTAACAATTCGTAAAGCTAAGTAGCAACTTAGGCTTTACAACATCACTTATTACTCGTCTTCCAGTTCGATGTTAATACCCAACGAGCGGATCTCTTTCAATAATACATTGAAAGACTCCGGCATCCCTGGTTCCATCTGATGGTTGCCGTCTACGATGTTTTTATACATCTTAGTACGTCCGTTCACATCATCGGATTTAACGGTAAGCATTTCTTGCAAGGTGTAAGCGGCACCATATGCTTCCAGAGCCCAAACTTCCATCTCACCAAAACGCTGACCACCAAACTGTGCTTTACCACCCAACGGTTGTTGAGTAACCAGACTGTAGGAGCCTGTTGAACGTGCATGCATTTTATCATCAACAAGATGATTCAGTTTCAGCATATACATATAACCAACTGTTACCTGACGTTCAAATTTCTCGCCTGTACGGCCATCATACAATGTAATCTGACCAGAAGTCGGCAACTCAGCTAAAGTCAATAGTTCTTTGATTTCCTTTTCTTTTGCACCATCAAAGACCGGTGTTGCAATTGGCATACCTTTCTTCAAATTATGTGCTAACCGCAGAACTTCTTCATCAGAAAAGGTACTGAGATCAACTGTTTGACGAGGATCATCTCCTAAGTCATAAGCTTTCTGAATAAATTCTTTCAATTTAGCTACTTCACGCTGTTGTTTCAGCATGGTATTGATCTTATCGCCAATACCTTTAGCAGCCATACCCAAATGGGTTTCCAGAATCTGACCAATATTCATACGTGATGGTACGCCCAGTGGGTTCAAAACGATATCAACAGGGTTACCACTTTCATCGTAAGGCATGTCTTCAACTGGGTTAATTTTGGAAATAACCCCTTTGTTACCATGCCGACCAGCCATTTTATCGCCTGGTTGAATTTGACGTTTTACTGCCAAATAAACCTTAACGATTTTCAATACGCCTGGTGCTAAATCATCACCTTGAGTGATCTTACGACGTTTAGCCTCTAGCTTCTTCTCAAATTCAGCTTTAAGCTCATCATACTGCTCAGCCAATTGCTCTAACTGATTTTGTTTTTCTTCATCTTTAAACGATAATTCTAACCAACGCTCACGCGGTAATTTATCCAGCTTCTCACCTTCAATACCGCCATTAGTTAGTACTGCTCTGATACGGGCAAATAAACCGGCTTCAAAGATACGCAACTCTTCCGTTAAGTCTTTCTTCGCATCCCGAAGCTGCATTTCTTCAATTTCTAATGCACGTTTATCTTTCTCTACACCGTCGCGGGTAAAGACTTGTACATCAATAACCGTTCCTGATACCCCATTTGGTACCCGCAGTGAAGAATCCTTGACGTCAGAAGCTTTTTCACCAAAAATAGCGCGCAGCAGTTTCTCTTCTGGCGTTAATTGGGTTTCACCTTTCGGTGTTACCTTACCAACCAGAATGTCGCCGCCCGTTACTTCTGCACCGATATAAACAATCCCTGATTCATCCAATTTAGATAGTGCCGCTTCCCCTACGTTAGGAATATCTGCAGTAATCTCCTCTGGCCCTAACTTAGTATCACGCGATACACAAGCTAATTCCTGAATGTGAATGGTAGTAAAACGATCTTCTTGTACCACTCGTTCAGAGACCAAAATGGAATCTTCAAAGTTATAACCATTCCAGGGCATGAACGCAACGCGCATATTTTGACCAAGTGCCAATTCACCTAAATCTGTCGATGGGCCATCAGCCAAAACATCGCCACGCTCAATCGGCTCACCCAGCGCAACACATGGCATCTGATTAATACAAGTGTTCTGATTAGAACGCGTATATTTTGTCAGATTATAAATATCAATGCCGGCTTCACCAGGATACATCTCATCTTCATTAACTTTGATAACAATACGTGAAGCATCTACATACTGGACGGTACCACCACGTTTAGCAACTGCGGTTACTCCAGAGTCAACAGCAACAGCACGTTCCATACCCGTTCCAACGAGTGGTTTATCTGAACGTAACGTCGGTACTGCCTGACGTTGCATGTTCGCACCCATCAATGCACGGTTGGCGTCATCATGCTCAAGGAATGGAATTAATGAAGCACCAACAGATACAACCTGTTGGGTTGAAACGTCCATATATTCTACTTGTTCTTGACTAAATAGACTGGATTCACCTTTATTGCGGCAAGTAATTAATTCTTCAACGAACCGACCATCATCATCTAAAACAGTATTTGCCTGAGCAATGATGTAGTTACCTTCTTCAATCGCTGATAAATAATGAATTTCATCAGTTACGATACCATCCCGTACCAAGCGATAAGGTGTTTCCAAAAAACCATACTCATTGGTTTGTGCATAGACAGACAATGAGTTAATCAAACCGATATTCGGCCCTTCAGGCGTCTCAATTGGACATACACGCCCATAGTGGGTTGGGTGTACGTCACGAACTTCAAAACCCGCTCGCTCACGTGTTAGTCCACCTGGGCCTAATGCTGAAATACGACGTTTATGGGTGATTTCAGAGAGTGGATTATTCTGATCCATAAACTGCGACAATTGACTTGAGCCAAAGAACTCTTTAACCGCAGCAGAAATTGGTTTCGCGTTAATCATGTCTTGAGGCATTAATGCATCTAAATCACCTAATGACAAACGCTCTTTAACCGCACGCTCGACTCGCACTAAACCAACTCGGAATTGATTTTCAGCCATTTCACCAACCGAACGAATACGTCGGTTACCTAAATGGTCAATATCATCAACTTCACCTTTACCATTGCGAATATCAATGAGTTTTTTCATCACATCAATGATATCTTGTTTGCTTAAGATACTTGAGCCTTCAATTGCATCACGATCGAGTGAACGATTAAACTTCATCCGCCCTACAGCAGAAAGATCGTAACGCTCTTCAGAAAAGAATAAGTTCTCAAACAAATTTTCTGCCGCTTCGCGCGTAGGTGGTTCGCCTGGGCGCATCATACGGTAAATTTCAACTAACGCACTTAAACGATCATTGGTTGGATCAGTACGCAATGTTTCTGAGATATATGCGCCATGATCTAAGTCATTAGTAAATAAGGTTTCAATGGTTTTATAACCACCTTGACTTAAACGTGCCAACATATCCAGAGAAAGCTCTGTATTAGCTGTACAGATTAACTCGCCGGTACTTTCATCAATATAATCTTTAGCGACCACTTTACCTGCAATATATTCAACAGGCACTTCGATACTAGTAATTTTGTCTTTTTCTAGCTGACGAATATGACGTGCTGTAATGCGGCGTCCTTTTTCAATATAGACTTTACCGTTGGCTTCAATATCAAAAGAAGCTGTTTCACCACGCAAACGCTCGGGTATTAACGTCATTAACAGCTTATTATCACGGATTTGAAAAATCGTCTTCTCAAAAAAGAGATTAAGGATTTCTTCGGTACCATAATCCATCGCACGTAGAATAATGGTCGCCGGTAATTTACGACGGCGATCAATACGAACGAAAAGATTATCTTTAGGGTCAAATTCAAAATCTAACCATGAACCACGGTAAGGAATAATGCGTGCATTATATAACACCTTACCTGAAGAATGGGTTTTACCTTTATCACTATCAAAAAATACACCAGGACTGCGATGTAATTGAGAAACAATAACACGCTCTGTACCATTGATAATAAAAGTACCATTATCTGTCATGAGTGGAATTTCACCCATGTAAACTTCTTGCTCTTTTATATCCTTTACTGTGCCTTCTGGTGCTTCACGCTCGTAAATAACAAGACGTAATTTAACCCGTAAAGGAGCAGAATAAGTGACACCACGGATCTGACATTCTTTAACATCAAATACAGGTTCACCAAGACGATAGCTAACATATTGCAATTCAGCATTGCCGCTATAGCTTTGAATTGGAAATACAGAACGGAATGCTGCTTCCAGCCCATTCTGACCTTCTAAATCTTGCTCGATAAACTTAGCAAACGAGTCAAGTTGGATAGATAAAAGATAAGGAACATCCAAAACTTGCGGACGTTTGCCAAAATCCTTACGAATACGTTTTTTCTCGGTATAGGAGTAAACCATAGGGTTCCTCAGCTTGCTGATCAGTGGCCCACTCTGTCCGTCCTAAAGGACAGCATCTGCAACACTATTTTTTGGAACGGAAAACAGATTATTTTCCATAATACCTATTGCTATTACTCTTAAATCATTTCATTGCATCATATGACTACTAAGCTTTAATTGTCAGAGTCATAAACACAGTATATTAAGTCGTCAATAGCAAAAAGCATTGAAAGGATAAATCAGTAACTAAACAGTGTGAAATATTACTGATACCCTAATACACTTTATAGCGCAAAAAGGCTGGTGACTAAAAAATCACCAGCCGTCAGCCTATAAAATTAGGCTGCCAACTTAAAGCAAAGCTTATTTAACTTCAACAGAAGCACCCGCTTCTTCCAGCGATTTCTTCAATGTTTCAGATTCTTCTTTGCTTACTGCTTCTTTAATTGTTGCTGGCGCTGATTCTACCATGTCTTTAGCTTCTTTTAGTCCTAAACCAGTTGCCGTACGAACAGCTTTAATAACCGCAACTTTGTTAGCACCGATAGCAGACAAGATAACATCAAATTCAGTTTTTTCTTCAGCTGCTTCAGCAGCACCTGGTGCAGCGACTGCTACTGCTGCTGCAGCAGAAACACCAAATTTATCTTCCATCAAAGTGATCAGTTCAACAACATCCATTACAGACATAGCTGCAACTGCATCAAGAATTTGTTCTTTAGTTATAGACATAACAAGGGTTCCTAAAATTCAGAAATATTTTATACGTTAAAAAGCAACGACAGAAATAGGCTTAAGCAGCTTCTTTCTGATCACGTAGTGCCGCCATAATGCGAGCCAATTTACCTGCAGAGGCTTCTTTCATGGTTGACATCAGACGCGCAATTGCTTCTTCGTAAGTTGGAAGAGTTGCCAAACGATCAATTTGATTCGCTGGAATAAACTCTCCTTCAAAGGCTGCTGCTTTAATCTCGAATGCTGGATTCGCTTTCGCGAATTCTTTAAACAAACGAGCTGCTGCGCCCGGATGTTCGTTAGAAAAAGCAATCAAGGTTGGACCAATAAACGCTTCTTTAAGGCACTCGTAAGTAGTACCTTCAACAACGCGGCGCATCAACGTATTACGAACAACACGAAGATAAACACCGGCTTCGCGACCTGCTTTACGCAGTTCAGTCATTTTATCTACAGCTACACCGCGGGAATCCGCGACAACTGCAGACAGCGCACCTTTGGCTACTTCGCTGACTTCAGCAACAATCGCTTGTTTGTCTTGAAGATTTAGTGCCATTAGCTTCTTGCTCCTGGATTAACCGGGTTATCCCGGGACTCACATCACTCAAAACATCCCATATGTTTGAGCGTTAAATACGGTGAGCAGAATCCAGAAATTAATCTTAGTGGCTCTGTCACCGTCTACGTAGGATATTAAGTAATCACTTACACCTACGGTCTTGGACGGGGCCTGGATAAGGCCAGGCACCAACCTAAATTTAGGGTTTGTTATCGCTTAATAAAATAGATGATAACAAACACAGGGTGTCAAATTCTATACAAATTTAACACAAAGGTAAAGCAAAAAATGATATTCAAAAATTACGCTGACGCAGATAATCCTGCTTGATCAACGGCAACCCCTGCTCCCATCGTGGTAGATAGGCTAATTTTCTTAATATAAACACCTTTAGCAGAAGATGGTTTTGCTTTTTTCAACGCAACCAATAGTGCCTCAAGATTTTCTTTCAATTTACTATCGTCAAAGTCAACCTTACCAATAGTGGTATGAATGATACCGTTTTTATCATTACGATAACGGATCTGTCCCGCTTTGGCATTTTGAACCGCTTCAGCGATATTTGGCGTTACTGTACCAACTTTAGGGTTTGGCATTAAACCACGAGGCCCTAAAATCTGACCTAACTGGCCAACAATGCGCATAGCATCTGGCGAAGCAATAACAACATCAAAGTTCATTTCGCCCGCTTTAATTTTATCAGCCAAATCTTCCATGCCAACTAATTCAGCTCCAGCAGCGGTAGCTGCTTCAGCATTCGCTCCTTGAGTAAATACAGCAACACGAACAGAGCGACCTGTACCATGCGGTAAAACCGTTGCGCCACGAACATTTTGATCAGATTTACGTGCATCAATGCCAAGATTAACAGCGACATCAACGCTTTCTACAAATTTAGCAGTCGCTAACTCTTTCAAAAGTGTAATGGCTTCAGAAATATCATAGTGTTTAGTTGCATCAATTTTTTCACGGATAGTGCGCATACGCTTGGTTAGTTTAGCCATTGATTAACCCTCCACTACCAAGCCCATGGAACGAGCAGTACCTTCAATTGAACGCATCATCGCTTCAATATCAGCCCCTGTCATATCCGCAGCTTTAGTTTCTGCAATTTCACGAATTTGTGCGCTGGTTACTTTGCCAACTTTCTCTTTATTTGGTTTGCCTGAACCTGACTTAACACCAGCTGCTTTTTTCAATAATACGGCGGCAGGCGGTGTCTTGGTTATAAATGTAAATGAACGGTCTGAGTAGACAGTAATTACAACTGGAATTGGCAAGCCTTTTTCTAAACTATCTGTTTTAGCATTAAACGCTTTACAAAATTCCATGATATTCACACCTTGCTGACCCAACGCTGGACCAACAGGAGGACTAGGATTAGCCATGCCTGCTGCGACTTGCAGCTTAACATAGGCTTGTACTTTCTTAGCCATGCATAATTTCCTCTAATTGGGTAATGTCGCTTCAATTATGAAGCTCCCCTGTGTATATAATGACCTGTACAATTTTCAGGCCACAAAAAATAAAAGCGCGGAATTGTAGCCAAATTTCCCGCCTTTTACAAGCAAGTTGTCAAGTGTATTACACTTTTTCTACTTGGCTGAAATCTAACTCCACCGGTGTTGCGCGACCGAAAATAGAAACCGATACTTTGAGACGGCTCTTTTCATAGTCAACTTCTTCAACCACACCGTTGAAGTCTGCAAATGGACCATCACTAACACGAACCATTTCTCCTGGCTCAAACAAGGTTTTTGGTCGTGGCTTATCCCCTACTTGCTGCAAGCGATTCATAATCGCATCAACTTCTTTATCGCTAATAGGAGCTGGGCGATCTGGTGTACCACCAATAAAACCCATAACACGTGGTACACTACGCACTAAATGCCAGCTATCATCATCCATAGTCATTTGAACTAAAACATATCCTGGAAAGAATTTGCGTTCACTTTTACGACGTTGGCCACTTCGAATTTCCATCACTTCTTCCGTTGGCACCATCACTTCACCAAACTTATCTTCCATAGCATGTAACTTGATATGCTCACGCAATGACTGGGCCACTCTAGCCTCAAAACCAGAAAATGCTTGAATAACATACCAGCGTTTTTTAGGGGATTCCGACATTTTAGAACCTCAGGCCTGTAATAAATGAAACTAAACGCACCAGTATACCATCTAATCCCCAAAGAATTAGTGCCATAACAGCAGTAACTGCCGCAACAATTAATGTTGTCTGTAATGTTTCCTGGCGCGTTGGCCAAATTACTTTACGCATTTCAATACGAGCTTCGCGAGCAAATGCTAAAGTTGCTTTTCCTTTTGCTGTCCACAATGCAATGCCACCAGCAAGCGCGGCAATAGCAACAACTGCTATGACACGTAATGCAAGATTGTATTGTCGGAAATAATAATTACCAACAATAGCAATAACTAAAAGAATCGCGACTAATACCCATTTTGCTACATCAAAACTACGTCCGCTTTCTTGAGCATCGCTATTCGCACTCATAAATCAACCCGTTACTATGATATAATAAAAAGTCAATTTGCCTCGTAAAACAATTCAAATTTGACCGAAATAAAACATACCACTATTGTATCTCACTTTACGCCATAAACCAGTATGACATTCAACTATTGAGAGACATCCAATAATTCTTTATATCAGAGCCTATCTCACCAATAATTGACCATATAAACTATTGATGAGATAGGTTCTTAAGTTATCTAAGCTAGTATAAAAAAGGCATCAGATGATGCCCTTTTTACAATTATTGCTTTAAAGATCAAGCAATAATTTTAGCAACAACACCCGCACCGACTGTACGACCACCTTCGCGGATCGCAAAACGCAGCCCTTCATCCATCGCGATTGGCGCTATCAATGTCACTTTCATGTTGATATTATCGCCTGGCATTACCATCTCGACGCCTTCTGGCAATTCGATTGTGCCCGTTACATCTGTCGTTCTAAAATAAAACTGGGGACGGTAACCTTTAAAGAATGGTGTGTGGCGCCCACCCTCATCTTTGCTCAAAATATAAACTTCTGATTCAAATTGAGTATGCGGTTTGATTGAGCCTGGTTTGGCCAATACTTGACCACGCTCGACGTCTTCACGCTTGGTACCACGTAATAAAACACCTACGTTTTCACCTGCACGACCTTCGTCTAACAGTTTACGGAACATTTCTACGCCGGTACATGTCGTCTTCGTCG
>NZ_AUCC01000076.1 GCF_000429565.1 Arsenophonus nasoniae DSM 15247 | reverse complement strand
ATGGCAGTGTCATATTGACGAGTAACCTATCATTTGGGCAATGGCCAAGTGCTTTTGCTGATGACGCAACATTAACTGCCGCTATGCTTGATCGTTTACTTCATCATTCGCATGTACTGCAATTAAGCGGTGAAAGCTACCGATTGAAAGATAAGCGGCGCTCAGGAGCAATAACTGAGTAAAACAGTGGATCAATTTTGATTGATCGGATTTAGATAAAAAGTGGATCAGTTTTCGGTGATCGTTGACATTTTTCCCAAAACCCAAGTATCCCAACAAAAAGTGTGCCAGGATATTGTAGGGGAGTCCAACCTGTTTACTGACTGGGCAGCGTCGCGCCAGGGCTGCACTGTTGGGAATAAAATGAATGAAGTGCAGGATAAAGCCAATGAACGGCAAAAAGAGTAGGTGTTAAAAAACATCAATATCATGTGGCACGCCTTATCAAAAAGTCGGCTGTTTGATGATAACCAGGAACTCAAGGAATTTGTCATGACCTTAACGGGTTCATTGGTCTTTAAAGCCAATGGAGAAATCCAGCCGCTAACCCCCAGAACCACCGACCAGGACATGATTAAAGCCATGATGGAGGGTGGCACGGCGAAAGTGTATCACTGCAATGATAGCGACAAATGCTTAAATGTGGTCAGTGATGCTAATGTTACCATCAGCTGAAATAAGGCATTAAAAGCGCAAATCATCCAATTATTAAGCAGTATTCAACATAAAGCCGATAGCGATACGCCGCTCACGGAAAAAGAAAAAGGATTTATCACCAGTACGACTATTCCCATATTCCGTTACCTGGTTGACCCGCAAATGTTAGGCGTGTCTAACAGTGTGCTCTACCAGCTAGCCGATTATATTGGTTACGACATCTTGTTGCAGTACATGCAGGAACTCATTCAGCAAGCCAGAGGGATGCTGTCTATCGGCAACTATCCGCAACCCGTGATTGATACCTTGCTGGAAAACCTGAATCAGGCCACCGCCATGATTAACCAGTTTCAGTCACGGGTACAGGTGCAACAAGACGCACTGCTGGTCGTTGACCGTCAAATAAGCTATATGCGCCAGCAGGTATCATCCAAAATGTTAACCCGCTATCAAAATAATTATCACTTTCACGGAGGCATTTAATGACCGAAATTTACACCATGGGCGGCGGCGATTGGTTGCGCGAGATGTTAAATGCCGTGGCGACCTTTATGCAAAGTGATACCTTCAGCTACATAAAAGGTATCATGCTACTGGTCTCCGTGCTCTGTGTCGCTTATCACTGGCTCATTCATCACAATGTCATGAGCATGCTCGGCTGGGTTTTTGCCATAGCCTTTGTCTCATTATTCGCGGCGATTAAACATCCGGTACAGATTATCGATAACAGTGATTTAAAAACCGTTTATACCGTACCCAATGTCCCCGTTGGCCTGATTATTCCGGCAGGGATTATCAGTTCCATCGGGCATAGCCTGGTAACCGGCTATGAAGCCATTTTCGCCCAACCGGATGATGCCACCTATACCAAAACAGGCATGCTTTTCGGCGCGAATCTGATTGCCAAAAGCACCGATTTTCTTTCACAAAATCCCGAAGTCACCGATTTATTTTCGGATTACATTCAAAACTGCGTCATTGGCGATATTCTGTTAAATCATAAGTATTCACTGGAACAACTGATGAATACCCGTGACCCTTATTCGCTGATTTTCTCAAGACCCAGTCCACTGCGAGGGGTGATTAACCGTGAGGGGGTATTTGAAACCTGTCAGGAAGCCGCCGTGGTGCTGAAAAATAAATTAGGACTCGATACCAAAACAGGGGGCGAAACCTGGCATTATTACGCACGCCAACTCTTTGGCGGTCGACCGAACCCCGATGCGCTATTTGGGGTTTTACTCGGCAACAGTTATC
This sequence comes from Arsenophonus nasoniae DSM 15247, assembly GCF_000429565.1. Lineage (GTDB taxonomy): Bacteria > Pseudomonadota > Gammaproteobacteria > Enterobacterales > Enterobacteriaceae > Arsenophonus > Arsenophonus nasoniae. Next base: position 12,108 of record NZ_AUCC01000076.1, on the reverse strand, counting down.
AGACGTTTTACCAAAGTGGACAAAGTGCCAGCGAAATTCTTAAACAAAATGTCACCATGAACGCCATTCATAACGGTATTTTAACCTACAGCGCCCGTAATGGCGATGTAGCAGGAATGATGAACATTTCGTCCATGATGGCACTGGAAAAGCAACGTCTGGCACAAGCCAGCGCCGCGTTAATCTCACCGCATTTTCTGCCCACCTTACACATTATTCTGATGGGCATTATGATGGGGATTTTCCCAATTATGTTGCTATGTGCCCTGATTAATTTGCTCACTATCCAGATTGTGAAAAACTACCTGTTATCTTTCCTGTGGTTGCAATGCTGGCCTGTGCTGTTTGCCATTCTTAATAGTGCCATGACATTTTTTGCCAAAAAGAATGGAGTGCCTGTTGTGCTGTCAAACCTGTCTATCATTAAATCCAATCAATCCGATATTGCCACCGCCGCAGGCTGGCTATCGCTGTTAATTCCGTTTATCTCCTGGGGAATGGTTAAAGGGATGGGACAGGTGTTCTCCAGTGTCAGCAGTTCACTGGGTTCCAGCATGTTAGGCTCAACCACCCAGGCCGCCAGTGTCGCTGTCGATGGCAATTACGCCTATAACAATCTGCAAACCGATAATGTACAGGGTTACGGCTGGAGTACCAATAGTACCTTTGCCAGTGGACAAATGAGCCACCAGACCGCCTCAGGCGGGTCGGCGACCCAAACGATGGACGGCAATATGGTGTATAACACCACAGGGGCGATGTCCGTCTTACCAACCAATATTGCCATTCAGCGCTCGATTGCCAGTGCTCAACAGGAAATGGCACGTAACAGTGAAGCGCAGGCACAAAGTGCGCTACACGGTTACAACAGCAGTATCAGTTCAGCCGCCAGCCAGCTAGCCCAATTTACCCGCCAAGCAGGGCAAAGCGATTCGCTGGTCAAAGGTGCAGACAGCAGCCTGACCAGTAACCAATCCCGCGCTGCCCATCAAATGGCATCAGCGGTGGAAAGTTACGCTAAAGCCAACAATATTAGCCAATCGCAGGCGACGCAGGAGTTGATGGAAAGATCGGGGCGGGCATCTTTCAATAAAGGGGGATCTGTATACGGCAAATGGGATAGTGGCGACATGTTAGTGACAAAACTAGGAAAATGGGGGACAGGAGTCAGCGTTGGTGCTGAAGGACATCTAGGCGTAGAGCATTCTTCCAGTGACACAGACTCTCATTCAGCTAGCAAGCATTATACTGGAACCCAAGATAACCGTCACGATACCTCAACACAAGCGGTATCCGACTTTAAACAGGGACTCGATGTACTCACCAGCTATCGTACCAGTGATTCAGCGAGCCATACGGAAAATCAATCGGATTCACAGGTGAATCAATTAGCCGCAACCCTCAATGAGGCGCAAAGCCAATACCATCAATACACCGACAGCAACACCCGCAGTCATGAGTTTGCAGAAATGGCTTCCCGCACCGAAAGTTTGAGCGGTCAAATGAGCGAAAACTTAACCCAACAGTTTGCTAATTATGTTTCACAGCATGCGCCGCAGCAAGCTGAACAAATCCTGACCGACACGAATTCACCGGAAATGGCGGCTCAACGTGAAGCGTTAGCCAGAGAGTTTGTTCAACAGCAAGTGACGCCAAAAATTGATAATGCGTATCATGAGAATCAGCATGCATTACAAACAAAACAGTCAACTCATCCGTCAGAGAATCAAGCGGAAAAGATAAAAGCAACATTTGCTGACCAGGCAAGAAACATTCCACAACAAGCGAGTATAAGCAATAACGTGAGAAACAAAGTTAGGGGTTCGTTAGAAGACAATAGCGAAAAAGTAAATCAGATGCTGGAAAAGATAGAAAATCAGCAAACAGAAATAAACCAACAAAAAAATACGCTCCAGACCGACTTTACCAAAGAAAAAATCACCCAACAAAAAGACTATGCTCAAGAAAGAGTAGATCAACAAATGTTGTGGGCAGATGCTAAAGATAATAAAAATTTAAAAGCCAGCCTAAAAGACTATCAGAAGATGCTTGATAATCAGAAGGAGAAAAAATGATCACTCATAAGATACTGTCAAAAGAAGCGAAAGAATTAAAAGAAATCTTAAAAAACGGAGAGATGACAATCCCAACATTTTGGGAGTGTTGTAGACCAGGATTATTTTATTTCGTTGGAATGATCTTCTGGGTCTTATTTATTTCTAATTTTACCCTTAACAAAGAAACTCTTTTTTCACTATTATTTACTGGATTTATTTGTTTTTTTGTACTTCTTGCTGTTGCGGGTACACGAGGTAATTATCTTTCCATCCCATCCGACTTTAGGCAAAAATCGATATGTTTAAGAATGATTAGAGATAAATTGAAACGATACATCATTATTCATCTTTCGCTAATTATCGCTGTTGGAATTTTGGTGAAATTATATACAGCTATGTTTATTTTTTTTGATGGATTCCATTTGGTTTTTATCGTTTGTATATGTGCAATCTTTAGCGTCGATATAAGCCGTTATCAATTCTCTGCTTTCGTAGCCATTATCGAACAATTCAAAGATCAACATAAAAAAGAGAGCGCATAATGAGTTTTAACGCTAAAGATATGACGCAGGGCGGACAAATCGCCTTTATGCGACTGCGTATGTTTGGGCAAATCAGTAACATTATTTTTTACTGTCTATTTATCTCTTTCTGGATAATTGCCGCGCTCTCAATGACTATCCAACTCACCTGGCAAACCTTTGTTAATGGCATGGTCTATTGGTGGTGTAAAACGCTCGTCCCGATGTATTCGCTGTTTCGCTCAGAGCCTGTTTACCATCTCGATTATTATGGGCAAAAACTGCACTATACCCCCTCGCAAATTTTAATGGATAGATACACCGTCTATTGCGGTGAAAAAGTATTAAATACCTTTATCATTTCAGGTATTATCGCCATCGTTGTTTGTGTTGTCGGCCTCTTTGTTGCCTGGTGGGTATTAGGCCATCACGGTAAAAAGCAAAGTGAAGATGAACAGACTGGCGGTCGTGCATTAAGCGAAAATCCAAGTGCGGTCGCCCGTCAGCTAAAAAGAGCGGGGGAAGCCTCTGATATTAAATTTGGCAAGTTACCGATTATTAAAGGCAGTGAAATTCAAAATTTTGGCCTGGTTGGAACGGTAGGGGTCGGTAAATCCACCTATATTCGCTGTCTATTAGATATTATTCGCAAACGCGGGGATATGGTAATTATCTACGACCGCTCCTGTGATTACGTTAAAGACTATTTCAATCCGCAAAAAGATAAAATCCTCAATCCCCTGGATGCACGTTGTGCCGCCTGGGATTTATGGTCAGAATGCTTAACCACGCCGGATTTTGATAATATCGCCCACACCTTAATCCCAATGGGTCATAGTGAAGACCCATTTTGGCAAGGTTCTGCCCGCACTATCTTTGCCGAAGCTGCCTACCGGATGCGAAAAGACGATGACCGCAGCTATGCCAAACTGCTGCATACCTTGCTGTCCATTGAACTATCCCATTTACGGGAATATCTACGCGACTCCCCCTCGGCTAATCTGGTCGAAGAAAAAATCGAAAAAACCGCTATATCCATTCGCAGTGTGCTAACTAATTACGTCAAAGCCATGCGCTATATGCAAGGCATTGAAAAAAATGGCGACACCTTTACGATTCGAGACTGGATGCGCGGTGTTCAGGAAAAAGGCCATAACAGTTGGCTCTTTATCACCAGTGATGCAGCAAATCATGCTTCACTAAAACCTGTTATCTCCATGTGGCTATCCATTGCTATCAGAAGTTTACTGGCAATGGGCGAAAATCGAGAACGCCGCGTCTGGATTATTGCCGATGAATTACCCACCTTGCATAAGCTCCCTGATTTAGTCGAGATTTTACCGGAAGCGCGGAAATTTGGTGGCTGTTTTGTATTAGGTTTTCAATCTTATGCCCAACTTCAGGACATTTACGGCAATAAAGGCGCCTTAACGCTATTTGATGTACTGAATACCCGTTTCTTTTTCCGTGCTACCACCAAAGAGATGGCAGAGTTTGCCGCAGGAGAAATTGGCGAACGCGAAATTCAAAAAGCCAGCGAACAATACTCATATGGGGCTGACCCTGTCAGGGATGGGGTGTCAGTGGGGAAAGATATGCAACGCGTGCAACTGGTCAGCTATTCCGATATTCAGTCTTTACCTGACCTAACGTGCTTTATTACGTTACCTGGCCCATATCCAGTAGTAAAAATGACCTTAAAATACCACCCTTACCCCAAAGTTGCCCCGAATTTTATTGCCCGTAACGTCAATCTGGACATGGATAAACGCTTAGCCAACGTCATTGCGGCACGGGAAAATGAACGCATTAATATGGATAAACTTTTTATCCCTGTGACAAGTGGAAATAATCAGGAAGATACTCAAACAACAGCAACAGAAACGGCAGGGATGACACAACAAAAAGAACAAATGCCAGCAATAAAGATTCAACATACTGAATCATCGGTAACCACCGAACCACAAGATGAAAAAACCGAAAAATCGCAGATAAACGGGAAGATAAATCGTCATCACCCGCAGCGGAAAGAAGAAGTAAATATTAATCGCCCTTCAGTTGAGCAAGATATCGGAGATACGCTCTAATGATGTCATTCAATCGGATAAAATCCGCTCAAGGTGCAGGAGACTACTATACACAGAAAGATAACTATTATGTGTTAGAGAGCATGGAAGAACGTTATTTTGGCAAAGGGGCAGAAATACTGGGGTTAACAGGAGAGTTTGATAAAAATACCTTTCGTGAATTACTGGAAGGTAAACTGCCTGACGGAACCGAGTTAATCTTCCATAAAGACGGGAAAAATCAGCATCGACCAGGCTATGACCTGACGTTTTCCGCCCCCAAAAGTATTTCCATTATGGCATTAGTCGCAGGCGATAAACGGTTACTGGAAGCGCATAATAAAGCCGTTGAGGTAGCACTTTCACAAGCCGAAAAATTTGCTTCTGCCAGAACCATGAGCGAAGGACAAAAACAAACGGTACTCACCGATAACCTGATTGCCGTACTATTTAATCATGATACGTCTCGTGATGTTGACCCGCAGTTACATACCCATAGCGTGGTTATCAACGCCACCCAACATAACGAGAAATGGCAAGCCTTAGCCAGTGACACCGTCGGTAAAACGGGATTTTCTGAGATGATATTAGCCAATAAAATTGCATTGGGACAAATTTACCGTCATGCGCTGCGCGAACAAACGGAAAGTTTAGGCTATGAAACGGAGATAGTCGGGAAACATGGTCTCTGGGAATTAAAGAATGTGCCCACCGAGGTTTTTTCTAAGCGGACGCTAGCCATTGATAATGCGGTAGGTAAAGACGCTTCACCCAAAGCGCGGGATATTGCCACCCTGGACACCCGTCAGAAAAAGACCCAACAAGACCCCCAACAATTACGGCAACAATGGCAAGCCGAACTTCATTCAACCGGATTTGACGCTGAAAAATATCAGGCTCAGGCTGAAATAAATCGTTTACAAGCCCAAAACCCAACAACATCATCGATCATTGAACCGGAGCAAATTGAAACCGCCATTAGCCAGGCGATTTCGCAACTGAGCGACCGTCAAACCCAATTTACCTACTCACAGCTCCTGGCGAAAGCCATCAACCAGTTACCCGCCCAACCTGGTGTAATTGAACAGGCAAGAGCAGGCATCGACCAGGCCATTGAAAAAGAGCAGCTTATTCCACTGGATAAAGAAAAAGGCCTTTTCACCTCAGATATTCAATTACTGGATGAATTAAGTCTTAAACAACGGATAAAACAACATCAAAAAATAACTCACGGCGTTAGTCCTCAAGTAACACCCATTAACCAAAATACCAGCCCTGCCGCCAGGCAATGGTTATTTGCTAATCCCAACATCGCGGTCATGTCAGGGATCGGCGGGGCAAGTATCAGACGTGACAGGGTAGCGGAACTCGTCACCCTCACCAACCAAACGGGACGACAGGCAGTTGTTTTAGCCCCTGACCAGAAAAGCCGTCAATATTTGATGGAAACCTTACCGGAATCACAGGTCGTAAATCGCCAGGCGATAAACCAAGAAACCGCATTTTCGCCCAATAGTACCCTGATTGTTCAGGATGCGGAAAAATTGACTTTAAAAGAGATGGTTAGTCTCACCGATAAAGCGATTCGGGAAAATCTACAACTCGTATTAATGGATAACCAACAACGTAAAGGCACAGGCAACGCTTTATCCATTTTACGGCAAGAAACGGCAGTTTTTCGTTATTCCGGTATCAAACCCGTACAAACCGCGATAGTGAGTGAACCGGATAAAACCGCCAGACTCAAGAAATTGGCAAAAGATTATACCCGTACTTTGGCACAAGGCATTGACAGCGTGGCGCAAATAACAGGCAATCGGGAACAAAAAAACTTAACGGGATATATTCGTGAGGCACTAAAAACCCAAGGGTTGCTCGGTAAAAATGAAATGTCTATCACCACCTTAAAACCGCAATGGCTAACGGCTAAAAGCCGGATTTCGCGTGACAGCTACCGTGAAGGTTGGGTCATGGAGTACTGGGATAGTGAGAAAAAAAGTAAAGAGCGTTTTATCATTGATAGAGTCACTGCCGTATCAAACACCTTAACCCTGATAAACCAGCATGGCGAACAACGGCTGGAAAAAATCACGCAACTTAACAGTCACTGGTCATTATATCAGCCAGCAAAAATAGCGATAAGTGAGGGTGAACGGTTACGACTTCTGGCACGCGAGGGAAAAGGTAAATTAAAAACAGGTGACCGTCTGCAAGCAACACGGCATAAAGAGGGTGAGATGACCCTCACTCACGATAACACCCAAAAAACATTAACTGTAAAAGCCAATAATGATGTTTTTTCGGCACTTAAAATCGAGCAGGATTATGTCCAGCCATTAGGCGGTAGCATCAGTGACAAGGCAAGGGTCTTTGCGGCGGTCACCCAACGGGATTTAAATCAGGAAACCTTAAACCAGTTAGCCCGCAGTGGTGAGAAACTGGTTCTCTATTCGGCGCTGGATGTGCAAAAAACGGCGCAGAAACTGGCAAAAAACCCCCACTACCAAACCACTATAGAACAGGTTAATGCACTTTCTGGAGAGCAAAACCTCGATAAGGCGATAGAGAAACAAAAAAGCCGACTTTTCACTCCCGCTCAACAGGCGATTAGCCTTGCCATGCCCCAACTGGAGCAAAAAAACATCACCTTTACCCAGGCACAACTCCTTGCCACAGCAATGAATGCGGGCGAAAAACCCCTCTCGCAACAGACCATCGAACAGGAAATTGACGCGCAGATTAAAAATAATCGTTTAATTGAAATGCCAGTGGTTGAAGGTTTTGGTACAAATCTACTTATCAATCAAGCCAGCTTTGAAACAGAAAAACAGATTATTCAGCACATTGCCGAAGGAAAATCCGCACTCTCCCCGTTAATGTCTGCCGTGCCCGACAGTGTCCTAAACGGACTGACGCCAGGGCAGAAAGAGGCAACAAAACTGATACTCGAAACCCCTGACCGCTTTATTGCCATCCAAGGCTATGCGGGGGTGGGGAAAACCACCCAATTTAAAGCAGTGTTAAGTGCAATTGACACCTTACCCAAAGATAAACAACCGCAGATTATCGGTCTCGCACCGACTCATCGGGCAGTCAGTGAAATGCAAACCGCAGGCGTTGACGCGAAAACCCTGGCGGCTTTTTTGTACGAAGAAAGCCAAAAAATTACCCAAGGCGAGAAACCGGATTACCAAAATACCCTGTTTGTGATTGATGAAGCGGCGATGATAGGGAACACCGATATGGCAAAAGCCTATCATCTCATTGCGGCGGGAAACGGACGGGCGGTGATGAGTGGCGATAGCGCCCAACTGCAACCTATCAGCCCAGGCCAACCCTTCCGGTTACAACAACAGCGCAGCGCCATTGATAATGTGGTGATGAAAGAGATTGTCCGGCAAACACCGCAATTAAAACCCGCGATAGTCCAGATGATTGCAGGCAACATCAAAGAGGCTATCCATACCGTTAATCAGCTTTCACCAGACATCGTCCCCAGAAAAGAAAACGCCTGGATACCGGATAAGTCCATCGTAGAAATGAAAGACAATCCAGATAACTTACACCAGGCGATTGTCGCGGATTTTATCGGGCGCACAAAAGAAGCGCAGGAAAAGACACTGATTATTACCCCGTTAAATGCTGACCGACGCGCAATCAATGCGCTGATCCATCAAGAGAAACAGAAAGGCGGCGAGCTACAGGGTAATGAAGTCACGCTACCCATATTGGTCAATACCAATATTCCCGATGGACAACTGCGTAATATCAATACCTGGGCAACGCATCAACAGGCACTGGCATTAAAAAACAACCAGTATTGGCAAATCACCGAGATAGACATAAAAAACGACACGGTGACCTTAAGAAATGAACAGGGACAGGAAAGCCTGTTATCACCGCGTCAGGCGGTGAAAGAAGGTATCACCTTGTATCAAGCTGAAACCCTTACCGTGAGCCAGGGCGATAAAATCCGTTTTACCAAAAGTGATAACGAACAGGGATTTTTAGCCAACAGCGTCTGGCAAATCCAGGCTGCTGACGAAAAAACAATAACCTTAACCAATGGCAAAAAAACCCGCACCCTAACCCCAACAACCGATAAACAGCACGCCCATATCGATTTAGCCTACGCGATCACCACTCACGCCTCGCAAGGTGCTAGTGAGCAATTTGCCATTACCTTGGCAAAAACGCAGGGAAAAAACAAAGCCGCCACCCATCCAGCCGCTGCGTATGTGGCACTCTCAAGAGCCAAAGCCCATGTTCAAGTCTACACCGATAATATTGATGACTGGACAGCATTATTGGAAAAACCCAGTCAGAAAGCGACTGCCCATGATGTCGTAGAACAAAAAGATATCACCGCACGGGAAAATGCCAAAGCCCTATTCAAACAAGGGCAACCGCTAGAGACCACCGCCCAAGGCAGAGCCGCTTTACGCGCGTCCCATCTTTCAGGCGAAAGTATGGGTAAATGGCTTAGGATGGGTAAGAAATACCCACAAAACTACTTAGGCTTCCCTATTTTTGACCAAAACGGCAAACAGGCTGGCGTATGGATGACACGATTGAATAACGGCAATACCCAAAAGCCAATCGGAAACCACACGATAGGAAAAAGAATAGGCAGCCAGGAAGCCCGATTTTTAGCTTTTCAGCGTAGTCAAAACGGGAAAACGGCGCTAGCAAACACCCTAACCGAAGCCGTCGAAATTGCCAACAATCATCCACAGCACGGCATAATAGTAAGACTGGAAGGCAATGATATGCCTCATAACCCCAAAGCCATCACAGGCGGGCAGCAGTGGGCTAATCAGCCACCAGACGAATTTACGCAAACCAAACGGGAACTGGAGGAAAACGCCAGGAAGATAGCCAAATCGTTTGGTAAAAAAACGGATAAATTCAATCCGCTTTCACCAGATAAGGCAAAAGAATATGTTGATAGCCTGAAAGAAAGACAAACCTCAACATTAACCCCTGAGCAACGAAAAGCCCTGGAAGATTATCAGCAAAAACAAAATATCGATGAGATAGTCAAAAAAGTCGTCAATGAAAATCGATTAACCAAACAACTTCAACAAATAGAACAGGAGATGGTACGTGATCTTGCTAAAGAAAAAACCTTGGGGGGTTAGCCAGAGAATGAAATAATTTTTAAAAAAAATATCTAGGAGATCTACATATGTTAAGTCCAACAGCAAGTATAAAAACAGATAATATCGCTCAAGAAGATAATAAAACCGTAATCAAGATAGATAAAACTCTACTATGCAAATATATTTCTGATATTGAACAAAGTTTAAAAGATGGCACTTGGGCTACAAAAAATTTCTCAATAATAGATAAAGAACTTCTTCCACCTATGGTTAAATTAGCAAATGAAAAAAAAGAAGGGTTAAATCTAAAATATCTAACATCACCTGACAAACTTTATGATGAAATATTCAAAATTAAAAACAATGATATAAAATCAAGCAGATATATCATTAACGTGGGAGAAAAGGATACTCATTTTGGTGTTATTGACACCAGATTAATTGAAGGCAAAATTTCTATTCTTCTATTTGAACCAGCATCACTTACGAATAGTATGTCATCTTCAATATTAGCTTTTAGAACGAAACTTGCTATTGAAAAATGTGGCCTAAAAAACATCATTTTTTCCATAATTGAAATGGATATTCAAAGAAGCAAATATGAATGTGCGATTTTTAGTTTATCGCTCGGGAAAAAATTAGCAAAAGAAAGTGATAGTATTAATATAATACACAAGTTAAATATAGAAAATAAACTTGACGAAGAAATGATAAACAAAAAAGCAGATCCGATTTTACCTCCTGAGTTATTTAAACATACACAAGGAGTGAATAGAATTAAAGATTATATAAGTGTTAAACCTGAAATTGGAAATAAAATCATAAATAAAAAAGGTCAAAATATTGTTAATAGACAAAAAGATAATCTTGAAAAAATAAATGAAAGATTCATTTCAAAATCCATTTATAATAAAAGATTAGATGAATACAAAAAACTGATTACTGATAATTTTGAAGAAAACCAATTACCTCATGAATAAAAATAAAAAGCCGTCTGTATGACGGCAATAAAATAAAAAATTATTCTTCTGGAAAAAGTTTTTTAATTTCTTCTTTTGTCTTTTCTCTTATCTCATTCACCATTTTTTGATATTCAAAATTTTCTTTCCCTTCTAAATAAGGAGCAAAAGATTGCATCCCTAAAATCTTGGAAACCGCTTTATTAATTTTTAATGTATTTTCCAACATCAGTTTTCGATAATGATATTCATCAAATAAATCGTCTTTTTGTTCTAACTGAGCTTTATAAACTCTCAATCCTAATTCGATTAACATAGCCCCAATACTAGAAACATTAACCTCTTTTTCTGTAGCACCTTCTTGTCGTCTTTTTTCAACTAAATCGGATATCGATGATAAAATTTCATGACTAACAAAAGTTTGTAATCTTGGCATAAACTCGTTCCTTTTTATAGAATTAATTATACTCTTCAAAGAGTAGAGTATGAAATTAATATACTCCATACAGAGTATACAAAACAAAAAACAATACTCTAGTTAATAAAAAAGCAAAATATATATACTCTACATTCATACTCTATATAGAGTATTAACGCAGAAATCAGACTCTAAATAGAGTTCAAGCACTTAATTATATACTCTAGCTAGAGTACTCTGATACCTGATTAAGAATAAAAAGAACTCTAATGTAGAGTATTACATGTAAAAAACACACTCTACATAGAGTATATAACCAGAAAAAATATACTCTATATAGAGTGGAGTATATACTCTTTAATGTTAAATTTAACTAAAAAATATAGAGTATACTCCTTTAAAACATAGTATTATCAAGTAATACTCTTTTTAGAGGTTAGAGTGTGGTATATAAAGAGTATAAATAAAAATATTTTAATCAAAAAAAATATATATAAAAATATAACTTATTGATTTCAAATTTATTTATTGCAAATTTTTAATTTGCGTCGGGTGTGAACATATTCTATGCTAAGGAGTGGGCGATAAGAAGTGTTGTGAGAGCGATGGACTAGGGACTTTTGGGGGATAAAATCGAGGCGGTTTGATGAAATTTTTAAAACTTTTAATCGTAATTTTTCTGTCTGGATTTTTCACCCATTCCAGTTTTGCCGATTGTTTTTATTTAGCGGGCAGAGATTATAAAATAGACCCTGATTTATTACGGGCTATCGCTTGGGTAGAATCAAAATATAATCCGAATGCTATCGGAAAAAATAATAATAACAGTATTGATATTGGCCTCATGCAAATTAACTCACAGCATATTAATTATCTTAAATCGTTAGGTATTACCCCTTATCAATTAAGAAATGATGCTTGTATGAATATTTATACTGGCGCTTATTTTTTAGCGCTGGCATTTAATAAATGGGGTGTAACCTGG
>NZ_AUCC01000075.1 GCF_000429565.1 Arsenophonus nasoniae DSM 15247 | reverse complement strand
TGTGTATATAAAAATAAATTTAATTGTCAATATGTTAATTAATCAATTGATTATTAATGTTATTTTTAAATGTATTTCATTCTGTTAATAAATAATAGAAACTATCTTAGCGAAACAATAAAATTGCATGATTTTTGTGTTTATCTGTTTACTTTTATTCTATGTAGATATAACATTATTGTTGATAATAATTAACCAATTCTATATGTTATTATAAAATGATACTAGCGGGTTTTTCTTATTTACCAATTTATTATTGATTTAAATTAACTTTTTCGCTACTGCTATTAGTTTTGGCCCGTTTAACCGTTTTAATTGTCATAGTTTGTCAGAGATATTAATGTTTTTACATTTTGTATCCTAGTTAATCTAACAATATTTCATTTTGTCATTAGATCAGCTAAACGCGCAATTAGTACTCTTTAAATTGCAATCTAGTAACAAACACGCCTTTTTACTTTCAACCATCTTATCACTATCTAGAAATACATTCATTTAGCTGGGTACATCAATGTTTTAACCTTTAAAGTTGATCTTAAACCCCATCCTTTAGCGCAGATCATTTGCATAGTTGCCTGTATCGCTCGCCGTGGCTTTGATGAAACAATCGAAATATTAGTAGATTACAGCGCTCGGGGATGAGCTTCTCTATCCTTTTAAAGGCTAAAACAGATATATCTTTAGTCAGATTTTTTTGTTTTTTCAGGATTGGGATATACTTCTCTTGTATCACCATTAAAGCAACTTGGGCCTTTGAGAGGATCTTCCCAGCAAATATCAACAGCATTTTTTACGTTTGGCCTATTGATAGTTGTGGATGATACTCTTACATATTCTCCGTTACCCTTTGGGACAAGAATAGTGTTTTTAAGCGAGGAATCTTTAGCTACAGCAATAAAACTAAATCCTAGAAGAGCAGTAGTAGAAAGGATCTTACATAATGGTTTCATAATTTATCCTCCAACAATAAATGAAAATCACAATTAACAACATACAATAAATTAATATTTAATGAACATTCTTTAATAAATGGATTAAAATTAAATTGATAACATTTCTAATCATAATGGATGAGATAAAATTCATAGGATTAATGGCTAGCTACGAGCACAATTATCTTTGGTTCAGAGGCTAGCTTAACACCGTAGAAATATGGTATTTGCACCTATATAACAGTCAAAAGAATTTAATAATTGAAAATTAATTTGCTTGGCTGATGGTTTTATCCTCTGCGCCATTTATCATACCATTTAAAATTTTTAAACGATTATTTACTGCTTCACTTCTTTGGAGTTCGCAATTCTCTATTAACCAATCGATTTTGGCTTTTTCTTCTGCAGGCGATAAATTATCCACCTTCGTGTCGTAGCACTCCGCTGGTTTATTACCGGCATTAGCCTCAGAAACTAAGTTGAACCCTAAAATCAAAATGTTAGCAAATAAGTAGCATAATGATTTCATAAATTATTCTCCAAAGTAAAATGCAACTTGGAATATATATTAGCTCATAATTTTAACATTTCAATAACATTGGCAAGAAAATAATTTCAAGTTAATTATTGGTATTTGTAAAAGGGGATGAAAGTAACATGTAAAATGATGGTTTCTGTCTATTTGCTAAGCGCATTAGCTATTTAATTACAACTAGTTATTTTTAAACATTATTTTCAGCCTAGTAGAAAAAACAACTAGGCTATCTTGTTATATCAATATTTTTAAATAGAAAATAAATCTAATAAATTTTAGTGTTTTTTACCCGCTTAGGAACAATCTTATACAATGTAAAATTATTGTTAAATTTATTATTTGCCTTTTATAATAATGTTTTCCTGTAATCACATTTGTAACTCTAATTTAAGGGGCAAATATGTTAAAAATTAAATTATTTATTTTATTTTCGTTTGTTTTTATCAATATACCAGGTTTTGCTGATCCTCCTCAAAATAAACTACCTACTGGTAGAGACTGTACTGCGCTTCTTTCACCTGATACTAGATCACAGGTAAATCCTAATGTAGATTTAAGCTTATGTGATCCACTTAATGCACGTAAATCGAACTTACCTCATTAAGTTTAATTTAACTTACTTTATTAAAATCATTTTAAATAATACATATTTTATTATATGTATTATTTTTAGTTTTATTTTCAATGAATAAAAAAATTAGGGTCTACTTGCGTGAATAATACATTTAGCTAGTTTTTGTGGATTATTAAATAATATCTCATGGCTGCCTGGCAAACTAATAAAACGATAAAACTTAAGACGATCACTAAATTTAGGGTGCCAACCATATTCACCCGCTGGCAGTGCATTGTCTGTTGATGCATATATTATGCTACTAGGAATAATAAGAGATGCAAATGTTTTCAACGGAACCTTATCATAATGGCTGGCAGCGCAACTTGATGTTAAAAAATTATCATAAACTTGTTTTGCTTTTTTTAATTCTGCGTCACCAATAAATAATTCTCTAAAAATAGCAAAAGGTAGCATTATTTTTTTATCAATTGTAATTTTTTGCCAAATCTTATGGTAGCGAGGAGGAAGTGTATCGAAAAGCGATTCTCCATCACCTAAAATAAATGCATTATGAAAAACCAAATGTTTTATACGGGGTGCTTCTATTTCGGCTAGGCGTTGAACATTAGTGCCACCAAAACTGTGACCTAACACAACAAGATCTTTCAAATCATGTTGCCTTACATATTCAACAATAGAATCGACACAATCAGCATGGCTGGTACTAAACTCTGCCTGTAAACTATGGCCTGCGATGGTTAGAGTATGAACATCTAAACCTTGATTAAGTAATATTTTGGCAACATCATCCTATGCATGTCCATCATGCCAGGAACCATGTATTAAAAGGTAAGTATATTGCATAATATATTGATCTTATATTCTACGGCTGCCGGACCCAGTATTAGACTGATTTCAGCAGGTGGAAAAGCTCCAAATGGTCCTATCGACGAAGCGATATCATATAAGAAACAACGTGAATACGATGAAATTGTTGTTTTGCTCGATACAGATATAGCGTGGACAGAAGAAAAAATAAACGAAGCAAAAGACAATAATATAGAATTAGTAGGTTCAGAGCCATGTCTTGAAGGTTTGTTATTAAAGATTCTTGACAAATCTGTACCCGATAAAAGTAAAAAATGTAAAACACAATTGCAGAATATGTTACCTGGTAAATCGACAGAAAGTAGAAGCTATGCCTCTTTATTTCCGAAAGAATTATTAGATAAAGTCAGAAATAAAGTTAAACCTTTGGGTACTTTAATAAGTTATATAAGTGGTGAAAAATAAAGATTTATTCTTAACAAAATAAAATTTATTTTTGTCTTTGTTAATCAATTTTACCAATAATTACTCTACACCATTTGGGGTGCTTTTTAATCATTCATGGTATTGAGAAAATTTTAAACGCTAATAATTAGCAACTAAAGTAATATTTAAAAATATAGAAGATTTTATTAAATAATGTTAAATAAGTAGATTGCTTTTGAGTAACTCGCCTGCTCTTATTTATTTTGTTATATCTTAAACTTTTATCTCCTATATATTTTTTAAGTATAATTGATATAAATTTTGTTCGGATGATTTTAATAAATGCTGAGTTCAATAAGTTAAACATAATAAAAATCAACATATCGATAATAAAATAGAAATAGGTTTATTATTTAACTCTTTCATCATTGGTGAAAGAGGTATATCTATTTTTATTGGTTATAAATTTAACGGGATATAGCTTATTTATCTAGAGTTGACAAATTAATTTCCATTTTTGAGCAAGGTATATAACGATTTTTATCACATAATTCAATACAGGGATCAGGAAGATTTAATGGAAGATCATTGAGATCTGGAGCAATTAAATCAGTTGGATTTGCAAATGTAAAGTCACTGGCCGCGATAAAAAATAGAGTCATTAATACCTTACCTAATTTGTTCATCTTTTTTCCTTATAAATGAAAATTTTCACTTATATTAGATAAGTTAATATTAAAATCAATTTAATTTACTAAAAATCAACTTGATTAATATTTTTATTAAATTTTAACAATGTAAAATCATTTAAATTAACATTTAGCACGAAGCGAATTTAATTTTGTCTTAAATATCAACCTAAAATTTTAGCAGCACAGTATTGGCAAGAGAAACGGTTAAGATAGGTTTATAAATAAAAAGATAGATTAGTATCTTTGTAGTTACCATTAACTCTATAGCAGTTATTATTTTAATTGACACGCAATAAAAACAGCCAATAATCTAAATAACCTCTTTTTTAACTGAAGAGGTAGGTTTAGTTTAGCTAAGTGGTGCGCAAAAAGCAGGGAGCAAAACTTGTTTGGTTATTTCTGTTAGTCGATACAAAAGGGGGTAAAATTATATTCAGCGGACTTACATAAATTCTTTTTTGCCTCAGCCAAATTCGCTTGAGTCAAATTTGCTTGAGCTAAATTTGCATCAGTTAAATTTTCTCCATGTAAAACTGTATTATTCATATCGCTATTCTTAGCTAAAGAAAAAAAGCTGAGTCCGAAAAGGGAGATAATTGTCAATGTTTTGAAAAACGATTTCATAATTTTTTCTCTGATGATTATATTAAAAAACATTTTCAGTCTTAATTAAATTAACCTCTTCGAATTAAGAAGAGGTGGAATAAGCTTGGTTAGGGGCTATTTTAATGAGGAATAGTGATTTCTCCTGCACTTGTATCAGCTTTGCAATAAAATTTTCCATCGTCAGCTAAGACACATAGTTTTAGTTTTCCGTCAGATCTATCGGAGTAATATGTTACCAAATTACCTTGCTGATAGGTTGCTAAAGAAAAAAAGCTGAGTCCGAAAAGTGAGATAATAGTTAATGTTTTGAATAATAATTTCATCATTTATCCTCTGATGATTAAATAAAAAAAACATTTTCATCATTAATTTTTAACAATTCAATGGTATTTATGTAAATGCAACAAAATGTCATAAATAAAATTTTTTTAATTTTTTATATAAGTTTTCACACCAGATGATGTTTAGAAACTTCCCGCTATGCAGGGAACCGAAGTTCTATGATTTCCTCTGAATGTATGAATGGATAATCTAATATTTTGCGGTGAGCGCAATTGAGAATAGAGTAATTATTAATTCATTGCAGAATGAGGGTTTTATTCCAGATTTATAATATAAAAAACTTCTTTATTCAGCTAGCCATCGCCAACGGGTATTTTAAATGTCACCTAAACAACTTTCTCGCTACTAAAGCTAGTTTTGAATAATTAGCTTGCGCTTTTTTCTCAAAACATAATAACCTAAACCTCGGTAGCTAAGAACTTTCTAATAGGTTGCAAGTCTGAAATGGCAATGCTTGTATAGCGCCATCCCACATATAGATGTTTCTCTATGGTATAATCAGCGAGACCCTCTCTATAATGGTTGTTAGAAGCCAGTGATGCCATTTAGAGGCAAGAAAAAACAACATACCAAAACAGCGAAAAATGCACGATAACACAACTAACCCAAAATTAACGCCAGACAACGAATTTACGGCCTCAACAGGCTATTCTAACCACCACCGTTTTAGCGTGGCACCGATGCTTGATTGGACAGATCGCCATTGCCGTTATTTTCACCGTTTATTGACTAAAGAAGCGTTACTTTATACCGAAATGGTGACAACGGGCGCGCTTATTTATGGTAAAGGTGATTATCTGGCTTATAGTGAAGAGGAACATCCAGTTGCTTTGCAGTTGGGTGGTAATGAGCCCACGGCTTTGGCCTATTGTGCAAAAATGGCTCAGCAAAGTGGTTATGATGAGATTAATTTAAATATTGGTTGTCCTTCGGATCGCGTTCAAAATGGCCGTTTTGGTGCTTGTTTGATGCGTGAAGGCGGGCTAGTAGCGGATTGTATAAAAGCAATGCAGGATGCTGCGACGATCCCGATAACAGTTAAAACCCGCATTGGCGTTGATGATGATGATAGTTATGCTTTTTTAACCGATTTTATTGATAAAATTGTGACAGATAGTCAATGTCGTTTATTTATCATTCACGCGCGCAAAGCTTGGTTATCAGGTCTAAGTCCGAAACAAAATCGGGAAATACCGCCGTTAGACTATTTACGTGTCTATCAATTAAAAAAAGATTTTCCTCAGTTAACCATTGTGGTTAATGGTGGTATTAAAAACATTGATGAGGCTAAACAACATTTACACCATCTTGATGGTGTTATGATAGGACGAGAAGCTTATCAAAATCCGGCATTATTAACTCAGGTTGATGTTGAATTTTTTGACCAAAGGAGCCTAGTTATTGATCCCATTATCGCAGTACAAACCATGTATCCTTATATTGAACGCGAATTGAAACAGGGAACTTATTTAGGTCATATCACTCGTCATATGTTGGGCATATTTCAAGCTATTCCTGGTGCCCGCCAGTGGCGCCGTCATTTGAGTGAAAATGCCCATAAAAAAGGTGCCGATGTGACTGTGGTTAAGCAGGCACTTGAGTTTATTACTGGTAACTAAATAATTAACTCAGGTCATTTTATTTATGCCAGACCTGGTGAAGCTTTAATTAAAGGGAACTAGGGAACTGAAAGCGCGATCAAAATTAGCGAACATATAGAGCATTTGACTAATGAAACCAGCCTTTATTTTATTTTTTTGTTCGCATTTCCCCGTTTTGGCCGTATTTTTTTGCAAACTATTTTCCATCATTTGTATAGCGAGATTAATTAATTGCTGAAAATCAGCTAATTCATCATTGTTACCATACTGTTCCAGAAGGGTGTCAAATTTTTGCTTGGCATAATGACAAATAGTTTGAAACTCATCACTAGAAAAGCGATTTTTGCTATAAACATGATTAATAAATGGATTGATCTCTGGAGAGCTATTCATAACAATTGAACTCCGCTCAATTACAAAGATTTGCTTATTAAAAAATTAATAAACTATATAATCGTTCGCGAATAAACAATCTGAAAGTACAATTTGTTAATGGTTATGTTTAACTAGTCGATCATGAGCAATGATTGGAATATTTTTCAGAAAGTTCAGATTTATTGCCAATATTTTGCTATGTTTGATTGAGGAACATTGCAACATTTTCAGATTTTCTGTAAAAGATAACAGTGAATAATCCTGAAGGTTCAATCTCACATTAAATGATCAAATTGTCACGAAATAGCAGTAAATAGCATATACTGATGAGCGACTCTATTGATTAATGGGTAAAGAAAGTGTTATGGCGAAGAAGTATTCCGCAGAAACCGTATTTATTGGTCAGAAAGATCGTCAAATAGAGGGGCTAAAAATGCCCCCTCACTCCTTAGAAGCTGAGCAATCTGTACTTGGTGGATTAATGTTGGATAATGAGCGTTGGGATCATGTCTCAGAACGCGTAACCAACGCAGATTTTTTTAGTCGACCACACCGCACCATTTTTGCTGAAATGCAACGTCTGCTTGAGCAGAGTAGACCAATTGATCTAATTACTTTGTCTGAATCGTTAGAGCAGCAAGGCGAATTGGATAGTGTCGGTGGCTTTGCTTATTTAGCGGAATTAGCTAAAAATACCCCAAGTGCAGCCAATATTAACGCTTATGCCGATATAGTGCGCGAGCGGGCTGTTGTCCGTGATATGATTGCGGTGGCAAATGAGATCGCCGATGCCGGTTATGATCCT
The DNA here is from genome assembly GCF_000429565.1 of Arsenophonus nasoniae DSM 15247. Taxonomy (GTDB): domain Bacteria; phylum Pseudomonadota; class Gammaproteobacteria; order Enterobacterales; family Enterobacteriaceae; genus Arsenophonus; species Arsenophonus nasoniae. The sequence continues at coordinate 6,428 of NZ_AUCC01000075.1, read as the reverse complement.
CAAGGTCGAACTAGCGAAGAGTTACTGGATTTAGCTGAATCACGTGTTTTCCAAATTGCAGAAACGCGAGCCAATAAAGATGACGGTCCGAAAGGGATTGAAGAGATCTTATCAGAAACGGTGGAAAAAATTGAACAACTCTATCAGAAGCCTCATGATGGTGTGACAGGCATATCTACCGGTTACCAGGATCTGGATAGAAAAACCGCAGGATTACAAAACTCTGATCTGATTATTGTGGCTGCTCGCCCTTCGATGGGTAAAACGACTTTTGCGATGAATTTATGTGAACATGCAGCAATGACGGAAGAAAAACCGGTCTTAATTTTTAGTTTGGAAATGCCAGCTAATCAAATCATGATGCGTATGTTAGCTTCGCTGTCGCGCGTTGATCAGACGCGTATTCGTACTGGCCAACTTGATGATGAAGATTGGGCTCGTATTTCCAGTACTATGGGACTGTTGATGGAAAAGCGTAATATGTACATTGATGACTCTGCCGGATTAACGCCGACAGAAGTTCGTTCTCGTGCTCGTCGCGTATACCGTGAACATGGTGGTTTAAGTTTAATTATGATCGATTACCTTCAGCTGATGCGTGTTCCTTCCCTGTCTGATAATCGTACACTTGAGATTGCCGAAATTTCTCGTTCCCTTAAATCATTGGCGAAAGAGTTACAAGTGCCGGTGATCGCATTATCACAGCTTAACCGTAGCTTAGAACAACGAGCGGATAAAAAACCGGTCAATTCCGATTTGCGTGAATCCGGCTCCATTGAGCAGGATGCTGATTTAATTATGTTTATTTATCGCGATGAGGTTTATAACGATAATTCAGATCTTAAAGGTGTAGCAGAAATTATTATCGGTAAGCAACGTAATGGTCCAATTGGGACAATACGTCTGACTTTCAATGGACAATGGTCCCGTTTTGATAACTATGCCGGGCCAATCTACCACGACGAATAATCTATCGATTTAATTTAATACGGAGAGTAAAATGAAAGCGGCAACCGCTGTCATTCACCGCCGCGCTTTGCGTCACAATTTACAACGAGTTCGGGAAATTGCGTCTCATAGTCGCATCATTGCTGTCGTTAAAGCTAATGCTTATGGGCATGGTTTATTGGAAACAGCGCATACAGTTAAAGATTTAGCTGATAGTTTTGGGGTTGCTCGTATTAGCGAAGCAATCGCATTACGTGAAAATGGGATCAGTAACCCCATCTTATTGTTAGAAGGTTTTTTTGATCTAGCGGAATTACCTATTATCACTAGGCATGCAATTGATATTGTTGTACAGAGTATTGAACAACTTGAAACTTTAGAACAGATTAAATTAGAAAAACCGATAAAAGTTTGGATGAAACTTGATACCGGTATGCACCGTTTGGGGTTTAGACCTGAAGAGGCGGCAATATCTTATGCTCGCTTGGTGGCATGCCAAAATATCCAAAAGCCGATTAATATCATGAGTCATTTTAGCCGTGCAGATGAACCAGGGCTACCGGCTGCTACCAATCAGCAATTGACTTGTTTTAATGTTTTTATAAAAGATAAACCCGGTGAAAAATCGATCGCTGCATCGGCCGGTATTCTATTATGGCCAGCATCCTATTTTGATTGGGTGCGCCCAGGCATTATGATGTATGGTGCTTCACCACAAGAAGGTAAACAAGGCAAAGATTTTGGTCTTCTACCAGTGATGACACTCAAATCTAATTTAATTGCTATTCGTCAACATAAAGCTGGAGAGCCGGTTGGTTATGGTGGAGTTTGGGTTAGTGAGCAGGATACCAATCTTGGTGTAGTCGCAATTGGTTATGGTGATGGTTATCCGCGTAATGCGCCATCAGGCACACCAATACTAATAAATGGGCGCAAAGTGCCGATTGTTGGTAGAGTTTCTATGGATATGATCTCAGTAGATTTAGGTGTTGGAACCAATGATAAGGTCGGTGATGAAGCAATTATGTGGGGAGATCTATTGCCTGTTGAAGAAGTGGCGGCATATACTGGCGTCAGTGATTATGAATTACTGACAAAGCTAACCTCACGGGTGGCAATGGAATATTTGGACGAATAAATTTGTCGTAGGTTTTTTAATAAAAAAATGGCTATCATGATAGTGGGGAGAATTTTAAGTGTTTCAGAATGTTGATGCTTTTGCAGGCGATCCTATCCTATCATTGATGGATGAATTTAATAAAGATCCCCGTGAAAATAAAATTAACCTTAGCATTGGCCTTTATTATGACGGCAAAGGTAATACTCCCCAACTTGGAACTGTTGGTAAAGCGAAGACAAAGCTTAATCAAGTACCCGCTATAGCCTCTCTCTATTTGCCCATGGAAGGATTACATAACTATCGGTTAGCGATTCAAAAGCTACTTTTTGGGGCAGATAATCCACTCATAAATGAGCAACGAATTGCAACAGTACAGACTATTGGTGGCTCAGGAGCCTTAAAGCTGGGAGCCGATTTTTTACATCGTTATTTTCCTGCTTCAGAGGTCTGGTGTAGTGATCCGACATGGGAAAATCATGCTTCTATTTTTATGGGATCAGGTATTAATGTCCATTATTACCCCTATTTTGATGCCAAAACTAAAGGGGTAAAATTTGCAGAAATGCTGGCAACATTTAAACAGCTGCCAGCAAAAAGCATCATCTTATTGCATCCATGTTGTCATAATCCGACCGGTTCGGATTTAACGCCGCAACAGTGGGATCAAATAACCGAAGTGGCAAAAGCGCGCCGTCTTATTCCTTTTCTTGATATCGCTTATCAAGGATTTGCTAAAAGTATGGATGACGACGTTTATGCTATTCGCACTATGGCTCAGGCTGGATTACCGGTATTTGTCAGTAATTCATTTTCCAAAATTTTTGGTTTATATGGTGATCGGGTTGGCGGTCTATCCATTATTTGTCAAAATCAACAAGAGTGTGAACGGGTATTTGGCCAACTAAAGGCGGGTGTACGTCGTCTCTATTCGAGTCCACCGTCAAATGGCGCTAAAATTGTCGAACATGTGCTAACCAATGATACATTACGCACTGAATGGTTAAGTGAAGTAGAATCGATGCGCCAGCGCATCTTTGCTATGCGTAGAATGTTAGTTAGCAATTTGAAAAATGTGTTACCTGAAAAAAACTTCGACCACCTACTTAAGCAGCATGGTATGTTTAGTTACACCGGCTTTAGCCCAGAGCAGGTTGCGCGTTTACGTGAAGAGTTCGCGGTATATTTGGTTAGCACAGGGCGTATTTGCATGGCGGGTGTTAATCAACATAATGTTCAGCGTATTGCTCAGGCTTTTGCCGCAGTGAGTCGTTAACTGAATTTAATTACCATCAATAATTTTATTAAAACCATTAATGATTTAATTACTGGTTTTTATTTATTAAACATAAAATTATAAAAATCATATTTAATTTTAAGAATAAAAACAAAATAGCATTAATTAAATTTAACATATTGAATTATAAATAAAAATAATGATTTTTATTAGAATAAATAATTAAATTATTGATTATTATATATTGCCTATTAAATTTTTCCTTTCTATTTTGAGGCGATAATGTTCATCCTCATATTTATGTATTTATGCCAAAATAGAATAGTAGGTAATGTAATGAAAAATAAAATTATTCGTTATCGTACAAAAATAGCTTATCTTATTGCCAGTTATCCTCTATTGCCGGTTTTCAGTTCCACTATCCAACCGATGAATGACAAAACTCAGCTAACGGTTGAAAATCAAATTCCTATCATCAATATAGCGGCTGCTAATCAGGCGAGTATTTCGTATAATCGCTATCAGCAATTTAATATACCGCCACAAGGTGCGGTTTTGAACAATGCGATCCGACCTGCCAATAGTCAACTAGTCGGCCAACTGGCTAAAAATGACCAGCTGGCTGAACGGGCGGCAAGCTTGATCATTAATGAAGTAACCGGTTCATCTTCTTCACAACTTAATGGCAAATTGGAAATTGCAGGCAAGAAAGCGGATGTGATCATCGCCAATCCAAATGGCATCAGCTGTGATGGCTGTCATTTCAGTAATATTGGTGGATTAACCTTAACGACTGGCCAGCCAATACTGAATCAACAAGGCGAATTTGCCCATTTAAAGGTAAAAAAAGGTGATATCACGATCCTTAATAAAGGATTCTATAGTGGTAGTCAAGATTATGCTGAGATGATCAGCCGCACTGTTACTATCAATGCCAGTATTCTTGGCAAAAATATTAGCTTATTGTCAGGTACTAATGCGATTAATTATCAGACTGGAACGGTTTCTCAAATCGCAAATCTGAGCCTAAAACCACAATTTGCTGTTAGCATTACAGAATCGGGCATTTAACTGCTAAAGCGCCAGCCGTTATAATTCCTGCAAACAGTGAAATTTTATCTCAGCAAGATCTTTTAGTTGAAAGCGATAGCCTAATTAATCAAGGTAAAGTAACCGCTAAACAAAATATGCATCTATTTAGTAATATCATCAGCAATCAAGGTGAAAGTGCTAAAATTGAAGCCTATAATAATCTTTGGCTACAGAAAAATGCCCAAGGTGAGCCAAGTGAAAGGATTGAAAGTAACGCGGAAGCTATCTCGACCCAAACCGGTAATTTGATCCTAAAAGCCAAACAAGTGATTAACTAAAACAATAACGCTAGCATCGTGGCACAATTAATAACGCCGGATAAGTAACAACGTTAAAGCATATGTTGTCAGGGCAAGTAGCGCTAGCATAAGTATTCGTGTTGGCAAAAATATAAAATTTCATTTTCAGATCAAATGAAAACAGCGCTGGTTTGCTGCAATCGCTCCAGCGCTATTGTAATTTGTTTAATCGGAAAAAACGGTTACATATTAGTTTTCCGACTAGTAGTTAGTCGGATTTCTGCCGGTAACAATCTCTATATTAAATGCCCTAAGGGCGCAAACCCGCAAACAATTTAAGCCTCGCTGCTAGATTTAGCACAGTTTGCGCTAAAAGGTAAGGAAGTTCTTGATAGTTTAGGTGCCAGAAGATTTGCTAGGATTTCGACCCTAGCGATTAAAAGTTACAGACCACCATATCAAGCTAATCAGGGCGCTTGGTGATAAGAGAGTGTGCTTTAGACAAGAAGATTTTGCTAACCAATTAATATATAGTAACAAGATGCAGTGCTGAGTAAAGCAACCCTATCAACCAGTAATGAGTCGGTGGGCTGCTGACTGAATTAATTTTTTGTAGGTTAAATGATAATATCCTTTATTGGATCAACAGTGCCGATGATGTCGATTTGAAATTCTGCTTGTCCATCACCATCATGATCAAGCAATAATTTGGTTAAATTTTCTGTTTTATTATAATTAATCATCATTTCATTTTTTTGCTTGGAAAACTTATTTACCAACTTAATCATAACATCACAATTATTAATTTTTTTTAAAGAAGAGATATCTATTTTATCGCTACCCGTTTCAAAATCAGTTATTTTATCGGGTGATGCGGATAGAGAATCATTGATGGATAGATACTGAAAAGTATCATTTCCCCTGTTTCCCTCTAAGTGTTTATCACTAAAATCGCCTGTTAGTGTATCGCGTCCTAAGCCACCTGATATTATATCATTGCCTGCATCACCTGATATTTTATCGTCTCCAGAACCGCCTAATAGGGTATCATTACCTAAACCACCTGATAGCATATCGTTTCCAGAGTCTCCTGACATAATATCATTTCCAGCATCACCATACATTGTATCATCGCCAGAACCGCCTAATATTCTATCATTTCCAGAGTCACCTCTTAGCGTATCATCACCGGAGCCACCTGATAGCATATCGTCGCCAGAACCACCTGATATGTTATCGTTTCCTGATCCGCCTGATATTTGATCGTTTCCTGCATCACCTAATATTTCATCATCTCCGGCATCACCTAATATGATATCATTTCCAGCATTACCTTTTAGTATATCATCACCTTCATCACCTAATATGGTATCATCTCCGGCATTACCTGATAGGTTATCATCACCTGTATCACCTAATATGGTATCGTTGCCCGCATTACCTGATAGGTTATCGTCTCCTGCATCGCCTAATATGGTATCATCTCCGGCATTACCTGATATGGTGTCAACGATCACCGAAAACTGATCCACTTTTTATCTAAATCCGATCAATCAAAATTGATCCACTGTTTTACTCAGTTATTGCTCCTGAGCGCCGCTTATCTTTCAATCGGTAGCTTTCACCGCTTAATTGCAGTACATGCGAATGATGAAGTAAACGATCAAGCATAGCGGCAGTTAATGTTGCGTCATCAGCAAAAGCACTTGGCCATTGCCCAAATGATAGGTTACTCGTCAATATGACACTGCCATGCTCATAACGCTTGGCAATCACATTGAAAAACAGGTTTGCT
>NZ_AUCC01000074.1 GCF_000429565.1 Arsenophonus nasoniae DSM 15247 | reverse complement strand
TTAAGTAGCAAGGAAATAGCGAGAAGATTAAATATTGGGACGAGAACAACCAATAATCATTTAAACATTATCTATGAAAAAGCGGGCGTGCATTCTGCTTGTCAGCTAAGGGCTTTTTGCAAATCAAAAGGTTTTGAGCGCTATATTCCGTCTGAATTTATTAATAAGGGGCGTGGATTTGTAGAAATGGGAGGTTATTGTGGATAATGAACGTATTGCTGCGGATTTTTGGGATGATCTTGAAAATGTATTGCTTAATGTTGAATATGTTAACTCAATTATTGAGTTTCTATTAAAACGTCAGGAATTAAAGAAACATGAAGAAATTGTTTTATTGGCATTATTCGATTTGACAAATAACACTCAAAATACATTAAGTAAAATGTTTTATAAAAATGATTGTATTAAAAATCTAAATAAATCATAAAATAATTTTATTAGGGCTTAATAAAGCCCTAACTATAATAAGTAGATTACTAAAAATAACTCCTTATTTATTTACCTATATCTGTATGCCCTTGTTCGAATTCCCATTGAATACCATATTTATCAATAAAATAAAAATATCGTATATTGCTAACAATTTTACAGACGTTTTCTTTAGCATCTTTATTATTTTCTGTTTCAATATCTATAAATTGAAATTCAGAAGGGGTAATGTTATCTATTTTGTAAGGTTGATAGTTTTCATTGTTAACAATTAGTTTTGTATCAGGCATGTTTTTTATATGAGTAAATGCCTCATCAATATTATTTATTTTTAAGCAAATGTGACCAATCCCACCTATATTATTACTAAATTTATTTTTTTTATCGGTTTCTGTTCCTACTGGTGAATGATATTGCATTAATTCTATATGTATTGATGTGTTTGGTATCTCAAGAAATGTAATACTAACATCGACTTCTTCTGGGGAGTCCATGAATCCCGCTGATTTAGCAAAGCCTATATTCTTGAAGTGTGGGAAAATCTGAACTTGCTTAGCGGAAAACAGTTTTTTGTAATACAATATCGCCGCTTCTAGATCGTCAACGACAATATTAATATGACCTAATCCAATGATATTAAACATTATATTTTCCTTTTATAATAAAATATTTGAAAATCATGGTATAGAGTGAGATAAAAAACAAATTTGTTATTATATTTGTAATGGTTAGATTGAACATATCCAAGTTAAATTTGTTAAAAGCAAACCAGTTTGTTATTGGCGTATAAATAACAATTAAAAAAAGGTTAGTAATAAAAGCTGTCATTAAAAAATTGTATTTTTTAAAAAATTCACTATTAAAAATAAAATATATACATAGATATGATAATGTGACACCCATTAAATTCGAGATAAACATAATTTTAAATGGAGATAGAACATAATAATAATCTTCCTTGTTTATTAAAACAAATTTTTCAGGAATTTCTAAAATAATTATTGATATGATAGAAAATATAAATATACAAATAAATTCTATTATTATTAAAGATAAAACGATTTTTTTGTTTTGAGTAACTGATAAATATTCTAGTATTGAGAAACATAACATATAAGTTACTGTACTTGGGATTAAAATAAAACCACCAATATTTAACAAATAAAAACAGATTAAATGAGAAGAAAATGAAAATGTTATAAATATCATGGATATAAATAACAAAAATATAGTGTTATTATCTGAATTCTTCATTTTTATCCCTCTCTATGTATGAGATGATATCGTCAATACTTATCATCTCTTGCTGAGATATGAAATTTTTCAATAGAGAGTTATATGCTAAGTATTTAATTATGGTTCTTCTGTCAGAAGTCAACAAATTATCATAATATTTATGATAAAAATCAGTTATTTCATCTTTGTTTGTTACAAAGACAGCGCTTTCAATATGATATAAAACAAATATTTTTTTGTTATGTATTTCTATATCATCAATAACAACAATTATTTTCTTGCTTTTAATCACATCAATAACATAGTGATAATATAATAATATTTTTTTAAAAAATGACATTTTTAATGCACCTTTCGTATATCTGAAAAATGAATGGAAAATTTTCAGGGATCTCTTTACTGATAATGACTTCTTCTAAAGTTAAATAAATATATTCATTTTTTAAAACTTTTAATTTTTCATTATTGCATATTTGACCACAAATGATTATTTCTTTCTGAGATAATTGATATGCAAAAGGTTTTCCTTTTAAGGGATAATTTATCAAGAAATAATTATCTTCATTGTCAATGTTATCGTTTTTTATGTAATTAAGGATCTCCACATTGTTATTAAACAAAGGAATTCTAATGATAACGCTTCTCTTGTAAGTTCCTTTTCCATAAATTAACCATTCTGGGTTTACGTTTAAGCCATCCGCTATTCTGGGTGAAAGTTTTGACTCTTTTAGATTTGATCGAATTATATGACTAATGGATTGTTGATGGACACCACATAGTCTTGCGGCTTCAACTTGATTAATGTCTTTCTCTTTAAGTATGAACTTAATTCTTTCGGCTAGTGTTTTCATTTTTTATCATTTAATCCCTAATTTTGTAATTATAGCATAATATCTATAAATGTATTTATTACTATCATTATGACAGTTATTTTTATTTTTACACAAAAAACTTGTATTAATAAAAAAACATGATAAATTATTTGTAATTAGGTTTAAATGAAATTTTATAATGAAATGAGGAAATCGAACGATGAGAAAAACAATTGGAGTCATGTTGATTGGACTGCTATCACTCTTCGTTTTAACTAGCTGCGATGCGGATAAGGGGCAGTTTTCAGGTACTTATCAATATGAAGAACACAAACATGGCGAGTTTGGTGATACAGATTTTTATGAACGGATGATTTTAATAAAACAAAATGATGGTTATAGCTTGGAAAGGCAAGTAAAATCACCTACTTCTACCTCTGATTCAATTAAATTTTCACCTTCTGAGGATCTTGGTAGTTTAAAGAAGGAAGGGAATTTCTTTATAAAGTTACCCCAAAATAAAAAATTCTTTGAAATTATTAACGAAAATGAACTCAAAGACGTTAATAACAATCGTGTATTCAAAAGAATTCGTGATGAAGCAAATTAACAGGCCAGAGTTATGCTCCAAGCAGCTGCGTTAAGTCTGCTAATTAGCCAATGTGCCCCTGATGTCAGCCCAGAGACAATAAAAACCATTATACAGGTTGAATCAGGGGGGAACCCTTATGTGGTGGCGAATGTCACCGATAAAACAAGCCATCGGTTTAATAGCGAAAAAGAGGCGATTAACTTTATTGATAAGCTCCAGCACCAGGGGAAAAAATACAGTGCCGGATTAATGCAGATTTATGTTGAAAACTTTAAGCACTATCCATTAACCAATAAAACGGTTTTTAATCCGTGTCAAAATATCAAAGCAGGAGCAGCAATTTTAAAAAAATGCTTTTTGCAGGCAAAAAAAGGAAACATTGATAATCAAACGGCAATAAGAAAAGCAATGAGTTGTTACTATTCCGGTAACTTTACGCGCGGTTTTAAAAATGAAAAAGACGGTAAAAGCTACGTGCAGCGCATTGAAGAAAAAATATTGCCTTCTTCTTATGTCGTGCCAGCGATTAAGAAAAAAGAAGAAAACGAGGAGGAAAAACTAACAGAAAAGAAAAGTAAAAGCGCGGTATTAACAAAAAACGAAAACGTTATTCAATGGGATGTATTCGGAGACTATTAAATGTTTTGGTTGAAAAAAATAAAACCTGAATCTTGTCAGGTATGGCTTCTGCTGGCCTTTTGTTTGCTCGCACTGCTTGCGTTTAATCCGGCTTTGGCAGCCAGTGGCGGATTGGATAGCTTAGATAAAGCCACAAATGCACTTAAAGATATTTTAAGCTGGTTAAAAGGCTTTGTGGTTGTCGCCTCCATTCTCTATATCGTTTATCTGGTGGTGATGGCGATTGCAGAGAAAAAGGCATGGTCTGATGTCACGATGGGACTCGTTTACTGTGCCATCGCCGGAGGAGTAGTGATGGGCGGCGAATGGGCAACAACCCTTTTCACCTAGTTTAAATTAAAATGGCATAAATGGGCTTTGTCTTTTATGCCATGGAGTAAAGTGATTGTGAGTGACGAACGTTATAGAAAAGCGCCAGAGCTTGAAAGGCAATATTTAAGTTTTAATGGATTTAATCGTCCAGCGCTTATCATGGGTGTGCCGCTAATGCTCTTGCTGCCGCTTTTGATGGTGACGATGTTAAGTACTTTCACATTGGTACATTTCTTCGGCTTGGTTGGTGGCATACCGATACTCATTGCAGGAATCATTATTTTTTTGGTTCGTATCTTAACGGAAAATGACCCCAATGCGCTGGCAGTGTTGAAATGTCGATTAAAAGGGGTTGTCGTTAGAAAAGGAAAATCAACGATAGCGATTAGAGGATAAGATGAGTACGATTAATAATATTTCAGTTGAAAAATTCATCCCAAGTTATACCTATCATGTTGATGAAAATATTGTTTATTTAAAATCGGGGAAATTAATCACCACATTCGTGATTGATGGTTTTCCTTTTGAGGCAACGGATGATAATCAAATTGTCAGTTATTTCGAAAAAGTGAAAAATTTTTTGTTAGCCATCGGAAAAGAAAAAAATCTTTTTATCTGGACGCATATTATTAAAAAAAATATTCAGGTCACTGGTAACTATCATTTTGGCGGAAATAATTTCTTAAAAGGGTTGAGTGATAAATACATAGCACAATTTAATCGAAAAGATTTTTTTAAAACGACTTACTTACTGACAATCGGAATCCCTGTCAAAAAAGATTCAATTCAGCAAGGGATAGAAAAAATAAAGGAAATTATCAGTCAGGGTCAAGCGGTTTTTTCTGAGATGAATACCGGAATTCTGGGCGTGAGGGATAGTTACCTGAGTGATATTGCCAGCCAATATCTTGCTTATTTGGTCAATCACAGTGAAACTGCAATCCCGCTTTCCGGTACAGAGATACAATCTTCGATTGTGAACAGTGATAGTTTCTTCGGTTTTGATGTGGCAGAAATTAAACATTTTGAACGGGAAGACAACGTTTATTGCACCAACTATATAGTGAAAGATTTTCCAAGGGGAACCACAATTGGTCAGTGGGATTTTTTATTAAAACTCCCGTTTGAATTTATTTTGACCCAATCATTTCTGGTTGATGCAGCAACCAAAAGTATCAAACAATTGCAACAACAGGTAAACAAACTCACCTCGACTAATGATGTTGGAGTAACACAACAGGAAGAACTGTTCGCTGGACAAGAAAGTATACAAAGCAATGAAACCCTCTTCGGCTCTTATCATGCGGTATTGAGTGTTTTTGGCAACAGTGTTGATGATGCAAAAGAAAACGGTACAAAAATCGCCTCAGAATTTATCACCAGCGGGCAAGGCTTTCGATTCGTTAAATCAACCGTGGAAGCACCCTTAACCTATTTTTCACACCTGCCGATGGCAACCTACCGCCCATTACCGTCAAAGCGGACGTTGAGCAATCTAGCGTGTTTGTTTTCGCTACACAATTTTAGTCACGGTAAAAAAGAAGGGAACCCTATCGGGGACGGAACGGCGATTATGCCGTTAAAAACGACGTCAGGGACATTATATCACTTTAATACGCACAGTAGCCCACCGCATTTAAATGTATTAGGTCAACCGATAGCGGGTCATGCCTTGATTTTAGGCGCATCAGGGGCAGGGAAAACCACCTTTGTAGGAACCGCCGCAGGATTTTTACAACGTTTCAACCCTGACATGTTTGTGATTGATTTTAATCGTTCAACCGAGCTTTTTGTTCGTGCCTACGGCGGAAGTTTTTTCACCTTGCAGGAGGGAAAGCCAACAGGCTTAAATCCGTTTCAGTTAGCCGACAATGATGACGAAGAACTCATGGCTTTTTTAAAACGTTGGGTGAAGCGGTGTGCGATTAATAGCGACGGAACAGTTTGTACGGATAGTGAAGCTGAAATGATAGATAGTGCGGTCGATGCAGTAATGCGATTACCCCGCGCTAAAAGGCGTTTTGGCTTATTGCTACAAAGGATTAATGATACCGCACTGACCTTGAGACTAAAAAAATGGTGTGGCAACGGCGCTCAGGCGTGGGCGCTTGACAGTCCGGTTAATATCTTTGACCCACAAGCGCATAGCAAAGTAGGGTTTGATACCACCGTAATACTAAAAACCGATGGTGGACAAGATCACCCCGCTTGTGAGGCGGTATTAAGCGTTCTGTTTTTCTACAAGGATAGAATGCAGAAAGAAGGCAAATTAATGCTATCGATTGTTGAAGAGTTCTGGAAACCCGCTAATTTTCCAATGACACAGGAGATGATCAAAGAGTCGTTAAAAGCGGGAAGAATGAAAGGTGAAATGATGTGGTTAAGTAGTCAATCACCGGAAGATGCCATTAATTGTGAGATATTTCCAGCCATAGCCCAACAAACACCGACAAAATGTTGTTTGCCGAATCCTGATGCAATTTGGGAGGGTTATCAAAAAATGGGATTGACGCTCAAAGAGTTTTCGCTTTTAAAGGGGCTGGATAGAAATAGCCGGATGATTTTAATTAAGCAATCCAATAGCTCTGTCTTTGCGAAATTGGACTTATACGGATTTGATGATTATTTGCCCATTATTTCAGGCTCAAAACAAGGGATTTCACTTTGTGAGAAAATAAGAGCAGCGGTAGGCGACAATCCTAACGACTGGATACCGGAATTAATTCAACAATTAAAAGCAATCAAAGAAGAACAAGAGGTGAATCTATGAGAAAGGTCTTTCTTGTGCTGATAATGGTTCAAATAATCCTAAATGTTAGTCATGCAGCAATCCCATTTACTGATATAAGAGCTATTTTGGAGGCGAAAGAGTCACTACTTACGGAATTGAAAGAAAAAGTAAAAACAGAAGAAAAGGTAGAGGTCAAACATGAAGAAAAGGTTGATTGCCCTAATACTGGCTCAAATATTCCTGAATGTTAGTCATGCGGCAATTCCAGTTCTGGATTTGAAAGCGATTGCCGAAGCGCAAAGAATGTTTGAACAGGCAAAAAAACAACTGTCTGAACTGGAAGAACAAGTGAAAACAGCTAAAAGTCAATTGGACAGTTTTAAAAAAGAAGCCGAGTTAACCAAAAAAAGGTTTGAAGGGTATTCTGATTTTACAGCAATTTTTGGTAGTGCATCTGCGTATTTAAAAGATAATCTCACAGAATTTAAAAAGGGGTTGAGTGATGATGATTGGCAAAAAATAAAAAAAGAGAATGATCTTGATTTTAGTCGTGAGGGAGAAATGACGGCGATTGAAAAAAACATCAAAGCAAAATTTGAACAGACAAAACGATTAGAAAAAATGACTGATGTTTTGATGAAGAAAACAGAAAAACTAGACAGTTTGCAAAAAGCATTCAAGAACGCAACGACACCTCAACAACGCGAAGAGGTGTTAAACACGTTGCAGTTGGAAAATCAAGCCATGCAAAACACCCTTGCCAGCGTCAATCTTGAAATTCAGCGGCAGGAAAAAATAGAACAAATTGAAAAGCAGAAATTAGACTATCAATACAGTAAATCTCAATTTAGGAAACCTTAATATGAGAGGAAAATGTGGAAATATATAAAGATGTTTCAGAGGCATTAAGTAAGCTAATTACTGAACAAGTAGCAACCAATTTTGACACGCTCTACGGTTATATTTTCCCAATATGGTCAACTCTGGTGGTCATTTATCTGGTGATTGAAGCATGGGCGATTATCTACGGTCAAAAGGAAATGTTAATAAGCGAGTTTATTCAACATTTGCTGGTCATTTCCGTTGTTACTGTGTTTATGGGTGCAAGCTCGATGTATGTCACGGAGATTGTGCCGTTTGTGATGAAATCGGGTGAGCAGATTGCCGCAGGGTTAACAGGCAGCGAAGGCGGTAATAGCATTGATGCAATGATTAATCAAATCATTAACTTGGGTGAATTAATTCAAAGCGATTATGCAGACAAATCTGGATTTAGCATTTCAGGAACGTTGATATTTGCCGTGAAAATGATCCTTTTGATGGCATCGGGTGGTTTGTTTGTGCTTTATGCTGCCTCGTATCTCATTATGGCTAAAATGATGGTGGGGATTTTATTATCCCTCGGTGGTATTTTTATTGCCTTTGCCGTGTTTCCGGCGACTCGCCAGATGTTCACCGCATGGGTGGGTAGCTGCTTTAACTATATTTTCCTTAATATCGGTTACGCCATTTTGTTTTCTATCATGATTAAATACCTCAATGAATATATTGGTAAAAATACGATTGAAATTCAGAGTAATGTCTGGGAGGTGTTTTCTATTGCGCTCGTCTTTGGTATCGGGATTTTCCTGTTGCAACAGGTGGCAACGCTGATGAGTATTTTAACAGGTGGTGTGGGTATTAACGGGCTGGTTGGGGCGGTCAATGGGTTTGCGAAAACCGCAGCACAGGCCACGGGACTCAGTAAAGCGGCGAATGTTGGAACTGGATTAGCCGGAAAAGGGGCATCGCTGGCAGGAAGAGGTGCAATGAATATGGCTTCATCAGGGTTACGGAGTCTGATGAATAAAGGTAAGGTGAAAGGGGGGTGATAATGAAAAGAAGTCTTTTATTGATGGTGTTGTTTTTAATCGGCTGTCAGTCAACGAATCCGCCTGATGCGCCACAGGCAAGCGGACAATGGAAAACGCTTAATACCACGATTAATGATATTCAGGCGGGTTAAAAATGAAAAAAGAGAAAAACGAAACCTATTATCAGGATTCCATTGTTTTACTGGAAAATACCCCGCATGAGAAAAAACAGGCAGCGGAAATAAAAAAACAAATGTTTGAAGCGGCAAAAATGTTTGAAACGAACATTATTGAGCTTAAACAGAAAAAAATTGGGTTCTTAACCAAGGTCGCGGTTTTTCAGGGGATTGCCATCGTGTTGTTAACCGTTGCCATTGCCGGATTAACGCCATTAAAAACCGTTGTGCCGATGATGTTACGGGTTGATACCACCACAGGCTACGTCGATAAAATTAATCCTTATAACGGCGAAAATTCCACCATGGATAGCAATGTTGTTCGCTATTTTGTGGCGCGTTTTATCGAAAATCGGGAAGGTTACGAATGGTTCACCATCCAGAATATGTCAAATTTTGTCGAAAGTACCGCTAACAAAGCGGTGTTAACCAGTTACAAGGGTTATATGTTAAGTGACTATTCGCCGTTAAAACGATTATCAAAAAATTTAAAAATGCTGGTCAAAGTCAATGGCATTACGTTTTTAGATGACGAAACGGCACAGGTCAGATTTACCAAACTGATTACGGAACCAGACGAAAAACTTGCCGTGGGTTATGAGCCAACAAAATGGATAGCAACATTAAAATTTGATTTTACCAAAACAATTAAAACGGAAGCACAACGATTAATCAATCCGCTCGGTTTTAATGTGGTGTCCTACCGCGTCGATGCGGAGGTGGTGAAGTGAATAAATCGGTTTTCATGATGCTATTGCTTTTTTCGTATGAAGCCTTGGCGGTGGTGATCCCAAAATCATCAGGACTTGACCCTAGGGTACAGGAAGTCTTTTACCAGCCGGATAATGTCACGGTGGTAAAAGTAAAAGAAGGTATCGCTACCCTTATTCAGCTTGAAAATGATGAAGTTGTTGACGGGGATGCGGCAGGGATGGGGTTAGGTGACCCGTTAGCGTGGAATGTTTCGGTGCGAGGCAATAATATTTTTTTGCGCCCGATCGCTGAACAGCCAGAGACCAATATTGCGCTCGTGACCAATAAGCGCACCTATTCTATTTTGTTAAGGAGTGCGGGGCAAAGCGCACCCACCTTTTTAATGCGCTTTCGCTATCCACCTAAACCCGTTGTGCCGAACGTATTAACCGGAAAAACAAGACAGGAACGCAGTTGTACGGATGGCGGTTGGGTTAATCTAGCCTATCAAGTTAAAGGCAGTGAAAACTTAACGCCTGATGCGGTATGGGA
The DNA here is from genome assembly GCF_000429565.1 of Arsenophonus nasoniae DSM 15247. Classification (GTDB taxonomy): domain Bacteria; phylum Pseudomonadota; class Gammaproteobacteria; order Enterobacterales; family Enterobacteriaceae; genus Arsenophonus; species Arsenophonus nasoniae. The sequence goes on along the minus strand of NZ_AUCC01000074.1, from coordinate 4,822 downwards.
TGACGGTATTTTCACCTGTATCAAGTGGAATAATGCGCGGGATTTACCGGTCGTTTATCGGCTGTTGCCAGACGGAAAAGAGCAACTGGTCAATTATCATATGAATAAAAACATTATGGTACTGCATGACGTCGCAGCGCAGTTTGTCATGCGGTTGGGACAAAGTGTCATGAACTTAAGAACAGAACACACCCTAAAACGCCGTTATAACCAGAAAGGGACAACCACAAAGCAACGGTTGCAGGAGCGAAATAATGAGTCTATTTGACAAATTTAAACGACACCCTGTTGATAATGAAATTAAAAAAACAACCGAATTAGCGGGGGACAGGCACGATATTCATGTTTTTACCGTGCGTCAAAAAAGAATAAAACACGTGATGTTAATCGGTGGCGTTATTTTGTTGGGGGTCAGCGTGTTATTGATTTTTGGGTTTTATTATTTTAAAAAACCGCCTGTTGTGGTGTATAAACCGAAGCCCGCCGAAGAAGAGCAATATCAACGAAAGGAAAGAACCAGTCAGGCGATCCTTGATTTTAAACGGGCGCAAGCCAGAACAGAAAATCAAACACTGGATGACGTAAAAAAAGACGTGGAGAAAAAAGAAAATAAGGCGATTGAAATAGAAGAAAAATCAGATGATAAAAACATCATTAATCTTGATAAAGAAGAAAAAGATGACCGTCACAATGAGAAAGCCTTAACACCGACGGAAAGAAGACGGCAGGGAGAAGTTTTATTATCTGCAAAAGAAATCACCGCGCGCAATCAAAAAGAAAATACAACGTCATCGGAGAAGACGAATACCATTGATAACGAGGATTTTTTAAAAGGGGCGAAATATCAGGATGGGCAAGTGGGTTTTGTTCGACATCGCCCCTTTTTGCTTTCCGCGGGTACTACCATGCCGTGTGTGTTAAAAACAAAAATTATCACCAGCTACCCGTCTATCGTGTTATGTCAATTGACTAAAAACGTTTATTCCGATGACGGCAAGAATATTTTAATTCGTGCGGGAGCCTTATTGCAGGGTGAACAAACCCGCGTATTAAAAAAAGGGGTTGCCAGAGTTTTTGTGAACTGGGCAACCGTGAAAGATGGCAATGTGCGCGTTCATATTGACGCACTGGGTGCTGATGGATTAGGTGCATCAGGTTTGCCCGCATGGATTGATAACCACTTTTGGGAACGATTTGGTGGTGCGATGTTGCTTTCCTTCGTTGATGATGCACTGGCAGCGGCAGCAAGTAACATTAGCAAAGAAAATACCAGCTTAAGCATTGACAATACCCGCAGTGCGACAAAAAGCATGGCAGAGTTGGCGCTTGAAAACAGTATCGGCATCCCGCCGACGGCCTATGTCAATCAGGGTGAAATGTTATCGGTCATTGTGCCAAGAAATATCGACTTTTCACCCGTCTATAAGAACCAATAAGGACATACCTATGCGTCACGAGATGATTGATTTTTATCTGAAAGAAACGGGATTGCTTGACCATTTAAAACAAAAAAATGTCACCGAAGTGGTGGTGAACAGACCGTTTGAAATTGCCACCGAAGGACAGGATGGCTGGCAATTTCACGATGCACCCAATGCTTCACTGGAGAACCTGATGCATCTTGCTGCCACGCTAACGACGTTTAACAAAGCGGGGATGTTAAACGAGGGAAATCCCATTAAATCATTGGTGTTGCCGAATGGCGAACGGGCACAAGTGGTGATACCGCCCGCCTGTTTGGAAGGCACACTATCGCTGACTATCCGTAAACCGTCAACCGAGCGATTTACGCTCAATGATTATTTGCAATCAGGGCGCTTTTCTACGGCGAAATATGCCAAAAAAGCCACCGCAGAATTGCGCGAGGAGCAGCGATTATTAAAGCAGTTATTTGAGGCCGCCCAAACTGACGAGAGCCAACTCCCTGTATTTTTACAGGAAGGTGTTAATCAGCGGCTCAATTTTTTAATTGTGGGGGGGACGGGGTCAGGTAAGACCACCATAGCCAAGGCAATAGCGGATTTATTTCCCCATGACAGGCGAATTATCACGATTGAAGACGTGCCTGAAATGAGTCTACCGTTTCATCGAAATTGCGTCCGGCTGTTCTTTAAAGAGGGGGGTGTGAGACCGAAGAAACTCATTGAAGCTGCCATGAGAATGAAGCCTGACCATATCTTTTTAGCAGAATTGCGTGGGGATGAGGCGTGGAGCTATTTAGAAGCCTTGAATACAGGGCATGAGGGAAGTATCACAACGATACATGCCAATAATACCTATGCTGCTTTTGCCAGACTCGCGTCAATTATCAAGCAATCAGAAATTGGCCTAACACTGGATATGGAGCTTATCCGACGAACGATTAAATCCAGTATCGATATTATTTTGTTTTTAAATCATTCCTATTTAACGGAAATTTATTTTAATCCCGAAGAAAAAAATGCCCTTTTGGCAGGAGCTTAAATAGATGGAAAAGAAAACACTCTTAATCATTTTTTTTCTTATCCTGTTTGGTTTTTGTCTGGTTGCCAGTCTCTATACGTCCAGTATGGCCTTGCTTAAAGCAACGCATTACCCTGTCACGTTTGAAACGGTGAAATGGGATTTATTTTTAAACACCTATCAAAAATATGGACTGGCTAAACCGTACCTGAAAACCATGATATGGGGGATTATTGGGGGGATAGTACCCATTTTTCTTTATGTTGTGCTGTTCGTGGCCGTGTTGATAGGACTGAGAAAGAAGAAAACGTTACATGGCAATGCAAGGCTGGCAAATGATGTTGACTTGGCGAAGTCTGGCTTTTTTCCAAAAGCGGGTAAAAAACCAAAACATCCGGCAATTTTGATAGGAAAAATGCCCAAAGGGCACTTCAAAGGCAGCTACATCAGTTATAGCGGTCAGCAGTTCTTAATGTTGTATGCACCCACGCGTAGCGGTAAAGGGGTGGGTATCGTCATTCCTAACTGTCTTCATTTTCCGCAATCTTTGGTTGTTCTGGACATTAAGCTGGAAAACTTTCTTGCCTCAGCCGGACATCGCAAAGATAACCTCGGGCAGGAAGTGTATCTCTTTTGCCCTGATGGATATGCCGATAGTGAGGATTTAGCGGCAAAAAGACTTCGCACGCATCGTTACAACCCGCTTTTCTATATTCGCCGTGATCCGATGTATCGGTTTGGGGATTTAAGCAAGATTGCCGCCATTTTATTTCCACTGACAGGCGATAAAAACGATATGTGGACGGATTTATCGGCGAACGTGTTTAATGCGCTGGTACTTTTTTTACTGGATTGTGAAAACGAAATGACCATCACGGAAACCGAAAAAACATTAGCTGATGGCAGTATTATCGTTGAAACGCAAGAACAGCCAAAATACAAAGTCACGCTGTCTCAGGTGTTTGATTTATCGGTTCCTAAATCCGGCTTGCGCTTAGGGGAATGGTTTGAAGAGCAGATTGTGTTAAGAAATTCCCCCGAAAATATCGCGGCATGGCAGACGTATCTGGTGATGCCAGAAGCCAAGCATTCAGCAAAACCCGCGCTCAATCGTCTGTCTGATGAAACGGTAACGCTTATGCGTCAGTTTTCTGCTCAAAAAGATGAACAGCAACAAAGTATTTTACTGACCTTTAACGCCAACATGAAAGTCTTTGCCAATCCGATTACCGCAGCGGCAACCGACGGTAACGACTTTGATTTACGGGAAGTCCGGCGTAAAAAAATGACCATTTATTATGGACTGGCACCGAGTGCGATAGATACCTATGCGCGGTTAACCAATCTTTTTTTCAGTCAGCTTTTAAGTGAGAACGTGCGAACATTGCCAGAACAGGACGCAACACTTAAATACCAGTGTTTAATGTTGCTGGATGAATTTACCTCGATGGGTCGCCTTGATGTCGTACAGGTCTCACTGGCGTTTACCGCAGGCTACAACATGCGTTTCGTGTTCATCTTGCAAAATCGGGAGCAGTTAATGGATGCCAAAAAAGGGTACGGCAAGGAAGGAGCGGGAACGATCCTCGAAAACTGTGCGGTTGAACTGATTTACCCACCCAAAAAGGTCAATGAGGCCACCAAGCAGATTTCTGAAACGATTGGTTATATCGATATGAAAATGACTAATAAGGGAAAATCTACGGGGAAATCAACATCAAGGTCAACCAGTGAAAGCATCCAAAAAAGAGCGGTGTTGTTGCCACAAGAGATTGTCGAATTACGCGATGTGAAGCATAAATCAGGGTTACCAATACAGGAGTTAGTGATTAGTGAATTTTGCCGCCCTTTTATCGCGCATAAAATCATTTCTTATGACGAACCGTTCTTTGTTGAAAGACGGCAATACGCTCAAACGCATATTCCAGACATTCCGATTTTAACGGTTGAAGAAGATGAAGTGGCGCGCGCGATTTTTATGATGCAGCAACGAGAAAAAACCTTTGCTGAAAATAACACGAATAAAGAGGATCTATGAAACGATTAATGGTGGTTTCCTTCATCAGTCTGATGGGGTATATCGGTTTTATGCCTTGCTCACAGGCAGTCAGCGAAGATGAGTGTGCAATCTGGTTATGTTTACCCGCGGGATTTGGAGAAGGCTGTTCTGGGGCGCATCATGCATTTGTAAAACGCCTGTCAAAAGGCAAATCGCCTTTACCCAGTTGGAGTAGTTGCAGTGAGGACGATGACGAGCAAGCGCCTTATACGTTTGATCGCACCTCCAAGACGTATACAAAATTTTATCGCAATAATAAAACGGTCATTAACAGTGGTAGACCATGCCCACGCTCTGGCTTGGTGCATTTTGGCGATAAAA
>NZ_AUCC01000073.1 GCF_000429565.1 Arsenophonus nasoniae DSM 15247 | reverse complement strand
GATGAGATTGGATACCTGCCGTTTGGGCGAGAAGAAGCAAACCTGTTTTTCAATGTGATTGCCAAGCGTTATGAGCATGGCAGTGTCATATTGACGAGTAACCTATCATTTGGGCAATGGCCAAGTGCTTTTGCTGATGACGCAACATTAACTGCCGCTATGCTTGATCGTTTACTTCATCATTCGCATGTACTGCAATTAAGCGGTGAAAGCTACCGATTGAAAGATAAGCGGCGCTCAGGAGCAATAACTGAGTAAAACAGTGGATCAATTTTGATTGATCGGATTTAGATAAAAAGTGGATCAGTTTTCGGTGATCGTTGACACATGATCAAAAGTGGGATCCGCATGGTTTACAATTTATGAGTAGACATGAGTTGAAAGACAGTCGTGATGTTTTTGATATTCAATCTCACTCCCATTTTCTGCATCGATTAGATAATAAAAACCAACCGATTATTTTTAGCCGTTCTTATCGTACGGTAAAGCTTGATTTTAGCCGTTCCCGGCGTGAATTAGCACCGTTTAATCCCTTTCAACGTTACTTAGCCTATCCTTTTGGTGCATATAATAAACAAGTAATGGATGCAGCCGAGGCTTCGGGTATGACTTTGGCATTGACGACTATTCAAGGTAAAGTGAAACTGGGTGATAATCCTTATGCCTTAAAACGGTTATATGCATTGCGCAATGATCCAATAGAAAAATTTGCGCAAATGGTGGGTAATGGAGAGCAACAAGTTATTAATAAAGATATTATTATTGATCAATAAAGACGAGTTATTAAGCTAGTACTGAAAGTTAGACCGTAAATAGACATATGTTATTCTATTTGGCAGGTTGGAGGAAACTAATTAAAAAATTAACAGCTTGATTCAGTAAAGCGATTATCACCACCGATTAAGGTGGTGTTTTATTAACGTCCTAAATGGTTATCCCAATCTTTCCAAACAGGTTGAAGTCCAGCATTGAGCATGATTTGGGCGATGGTTTCTGCACTGCGGTTATCATAGGTAGCAAATTGTTCCAACGCTTGATGATTGTCAGCATAACCACCGGGTTGGGTTCTTGAACCCGCGCTAAGGTTATTGATAACCAGCGGAATAATATTATCACGAAAAAAAGGGGATTCGCGGGTGGATAATGAAAGCTCTACTTCAGGTGCCAATAAACGGAAAGCGCAAATTAATTGCACTAATTCTGCTTCGTGAATGGTAGATGCAGGCTGAATACCACCGATACAGGCGCGTATTCGTGGGAAAGAAATAGAATAGCGGCTTTTCCAATATTTTTTCTGCAGATAAAATAGATGGCTTGCCACTAGATAATAGTCAACCCGCCAATTATTGGATAAGCCGATTAGTGCCCCTAAGCCAATTTTATCAATACCGGCCTGACCTAGGCGATCCGGTGTTTCTAGCCGCCAAAAAAAATCTTGTTTTTTTCCACGTAAATGGTGTTGCTGATAAGTTGGTTGATGATAAGTTTCCTGGTATACCAGTACACCATCTAAGCCAATTTTTTTCAGCTCCCTATATTCTGCTATTGTTAATGGTTGAACCTCCATTAATAGCGAACTAAAATATTGTCTAATTAATGGCATATGTTGGCGAAAATAGCTCATTCCCACTTTGCTTGGATGTTCACCGGTCACAAGCAATAAATTATTGTATCCAATGGAACGTATCGCCTCGCATTCTGCCATAATCTCTGTTTCGTTAAGTGTTTTTCGTTTGATCGGATTGTGCATAGAAAAACCACAATAAGTACAATCATTAGCGCATAGATTAGACAGATAAAGTGGCACATAAAGGCTAACAGTATTACCAAAACGCTGACGGGTTAATTTTTGCGCTTTTTGAGCAATAACTTCCAAATAAGGATAGGCCGCGGGTGAAATGAGAGCCATAAAATCCTTCAATGACAATCTATCTGAGCAAATGGCTTTTTCAACCTCTTGAGCCGATTTACTGTTAATTTGTATCGCCAGTTGATGCCAATCAAGTTGCTGGTAAATTTCAGTAAAAGCCGTCATTATTGAAATACCTCAAGGAATTGTGTCAAAGGGCTGGAAGGTGCGGCTTGATGGTGTTGCGCTGCAAGTCCGGCAGCTTGTACTATATCACCGGCTTCAGTGGCAATACGAAAGGCGTGTGCCATGGCAACAGGATCATTAGCAACAGCAATAGCAGTATTTACCAGTACAGCGTCGGCGCCTATCTCTAACGCGGCTAATGCATGACTGGGCGCCCCAAGTCCTGCATCGACAACAACAGGGATCGAGGCTTGCTCAATAATGATTTGTAGAAAATCATAGGTAATTAATCCTTTATTGGTACCAATAGGTGCACCAAGAGGCATCACAGCAGCGCAACCAACCTCCTCTAAATGTCGGCATAAAACTGGATCGGCATTACAATAAGGTAAAACAATAAAATCTTCTTTTACCAACAATTCAGCCGCTTTTAACGTCTCAATCGGGTCGGGTAATAAATATTTTGTATCTGGGTGGATCTCAAGTTTTATCCAGTTGGTAGCTAATGCATCACGAGCTAGGCGAGCAGCAAATAAAGCTTGTTGTGCATTTTTAGCACCCGAAGTATTCGGTAATAATTTGACGCCGATTTTTTGTAATGGCAGCAAAATGTCATCATTTTTATTAATTAAATCAACTCGTTTCATCGCTATGGTGACTAATTGACTGCCGGAAGCTTGAATGGCTTGAGTCATCAATGATGAATTAGCAAATTTTCCACTACCCATAAATAAACGAGATTGAAAAACGGTATCAGCAATTTTTAACATAAATTAGCCTCCGGCAATCGCCTGGAATAACAGGATGTTATCTTGATGGTTAATATAGTGATGATTCCAATTTTCACGCGGAATAATGATCTGATTAATTGCTAGTGCAATACCTAACGAATTAAGTTTCAGATAATCAAATAACTGGATAATCGTGATCGAACTGTTAATTTCGATTAGTCGATCATTTAGCATAATGTGCATATTTATCTCCCGCTTCCACAAACTAAACAGCTTTTCGCTTTGCTAAGTTGCAAGGTATGCCAGCTATGTTGTTTACCATCGAATAATTTCAGTTTCCCACTGAGTGAGGAAGGTAAATTGACTAATAATTTAATCGCTTCTAAGGCTTGCAGTGTACCGATAACTCCAACCACCGGCCCTAAAACTCCGGCCGTGCGACAGTTGCGATAAGGTTCATTCATGTCAGGATAAAGACAAGCGTAGCAACCTTGTCTATAGGGAGGTTCAAGAACTAACAATTGACCATTGAAACCTAACGCACTGCCACTAATGAGTGTCTTTTTTTCCGCCACACACACCGCATTAATTGCCTGGCGAGTTGACATATTATCAGTACAATCCAATATCAAATCGGTATTGCGAACCAGCGTTTGCAGGGAATGATAGTTTTGTTTTTTGGCAAATGTTTTCACTATGGTTTGTGGATTGAGCTGATTAAGTTGTTTTGCTGCTAATGTGACTTTAGACTGCGAAATATCTTGCGTATGGTAAAGAATTTGTCGCTGTAGATTTGAAATATGCAGTTTATCATTATCGGCCAACCAGAGTTCGCCGACCCCGGCAGCAGCTAAATAAAGTGCTGCTGGTGAACCTAGTCCGCCCAATCCCACAATAAGCACTTTGCTTGTTGTTAATTTTTGTTGGCCTTGATAACCGATTTCTTCAAGTAATAGTTGGCGGCTATAGCGCATAAAAATAGCATCATTAAGCATGGATTATTTCCTTACCTTCGATCAAATGTAATAGCTGAGTAACAACTTTGTACCAGCTAGGCGATTTTGTGATCGCACTAACCATGGCAATACCTCCTACGCCCGTTGCAAGCACTGCCGGAACGCGTGCTAAAGAGATACCGCCTATAGCAATAGTTGGGTAATCTGGTGTGGCATTTACTTGCTGTTTTAGGCTGATTAATCCTTGCGGTGAGGAAGACATTAATTTTGTGCGAGTAGGAAAAATATGGCCTAATGCAATATAAGAGGGTCTTAACTGCTTTGCCCTGGCGAGTTCTTGTTGATTATGCGTTGAAATCCCTAAGCGCAAGCCCGCTTTTTTTAGGCGATTTAGATCAGCGAAATTAATATCCTCTTGCCCTAAATGGACGCCGTAGGCACCATATTTTATAGCTAATTGCCAATAATCATTAATAAAAAGGCGAGCTTGATATCGCTGGCTTAGCATAATCGCCTGCTTAATATCTGCTTCAAGGTTGTTGGCTAATGGATCTTTGATCCTTAATTGAACAGTGGTAACGCCGACGTTTAACAAACGCTTTATCCACTCGACAGAATCAACGACTGGATACAGACCAAGTTTTTGTTCTGTCGATGCAAACGCGTGCTCAGACCATTTTGTCATCGGAAATCGTCTCCATGCTGTGGTATAGCTCACTGCCCTGGGCGCGAAATGTTGCCGATATGTGTGCCATTTGTGCGGCATGTTCACGGACTTCTTGCGAAATTTTCATGGAGCAAAATTTAGGGCCACACATTGAGCAAAAATGGGCCACTTTACCCGCTGCTTGTGGCAGTGTTTCATCATGGTAGGCACGGGCGGTTTCAGGATCGAGAGCGAGATTAAATTGATCTTGCCAGCGGAACTCAAATCGTGCTTTGGATAAGGCGTTATCTCGAATTTGCGCCCCAGGATGGCCTTTGGCGAGATCAGCGGCATGAGCGGCAATTTTATAGGTAATCAGTCCTTGTTTGACATCTTCTTTATTAGGTAAGCCTAAATGTTCTTTTGGCGTAACATAACAGAGCATGGCACAACCAAACCAACCAATTAAAGCCGCACCGATACCAGAGGTAAAATGATCATAACCTGGCGCGATATCGGTGGTTAAAGGCCCTAAAGTATAGAATGGCGCTTCATGACAATGGGTTAATTCTTCCGTCATATTACGGCGGATCATTTGCATTGGGATATGACCAGGGCCTTCAATCATAACTTGAACATCATATTGCCAGGCTATCTTAGTTAATTCGCCTAATGTATATAATTCAGCAAATTGCGCTTCATCATTGGCGTCTTGTAAAGAGCCAGGTCGTAATCCATCGCCAAGGGACAAAGAGACATCATAAGCGGCACAGATTGCACAGATTTCCTCAAAATGGCTATACAAAAAGTTTTCCTGATGATGGGACAAACACCATTTCGCCATAATTGAGCCACCGCGAGAAACAATACCGGTCAATCGATTGGCGGTCATTGGCACATAACGTAATAAAACACCGGCATGGATAGTAAAATAATCTACACCTTGTTCGGCTTGCTCAAGAAGGGTGTCGCGAAATATTTCCCAGCTCAAATTTTCTGCAACGCCATTAACTTTTTCCAATGCTTGGTAGATTGGCACTGTACCAATAGGAACAGGGCTATTACGCAACAGCCATTCTCTCGTTTCATGGATGTAACGGCCGGTCGATAAATCCATTACAGTATCGGCTCCCCAATGTGTCGCCCAGATTAGTTTTTCAATTTCTTCTTCAATCGATGAAGTTACGGAGGAATTGCCGATATTAGCATTGACTTTCACCAAAAAATTTCGACCAATAATCATTGGCTCGGATTCAGGATGGTTAATATTGGCTGGAATAATGGCACGTCCAGCAGCAACTTCTTGTCGAACAAATTCAGGGGTAATGTTGTTTGGCAGAGTAGCATTAAAGCTTTGACCAGGATGTTGTTGAGTTAATATTGTACTATTGATACGCTCCCGTCCCATATTTTCGCGGATCGCAATAAATTCCATTTCAGGTGTGATTATCCCTTGACGAGCATAGTGCAATTGCGTGACTCTTTTGCCGATTTTGGCCCTTAATGGTTGTAGGCGGTAATTGAAACGTAGATGATTCAATCCAACATCAGCGAGTCGTTGTTGGGTAAAATAAGAGCTTGGTTTTTTAACTGGCTCAGTATCATTGCGATCGGAAATCCAATGTTGGCGGCATTTTTTTAAACCTACTTTAATATCCACAGTGATATTAGGATCGCCATAGGCACCTGAAGTATCATAAACAGGTATTGCCTCATTCTCTTCAAATAAAGGATTATCTTTTGTACCACCAACCAAAGTCGGTGAAAGTTGAATTTCACGCATAGGAACTTGGGTATTATAGTGATAACCTGTTAAATAGATCCGTTTTGAGTGGGGAAAACTGATATTTTGTAGGTTATCGAGAAAACGTTGTGCCGCTTCTCGTTGTGTTTTTCGTGGGGAAGTGGTATTTGTTTTAACGCCAATATCACTGGTTGCAATAATATTCTTAGACATAGCAAATTCCTAAAATCATTACAAAGAGTTCACATAAAAGAGATAAATTGTATTGAGAAATTGCTTGTCTGGAGCTCGGTGAGAGTAATAGTATAATAATTGCGCTACTTACTTTTGATAAGTCAAAATCGCAGGTTGATTACTCTTGTTCCCTTCGCAGGTATTAGCCTGATCAGGTTCCGCGGATCCCGAATTAACGGTCTCAGCCTGTAGATAATGTTGAACCTACTAGGCACTCCGACAAGATAATGCCAGTATATAAGAGAGATAATGAAAACTTCAATGGTTAACTTCTTCATCAAATAGCCGTTAACCAGAATAGTTACTCGATATTGATGAAAATGGGTTAGCCTATATTCACTGGGATCAAGCAAGACATACATTTAAAATTCACTAATCAATAAGATATAGAAGAACTGAGTTATATGATTAGAAAACAATTAACTGGAACAGAAACAGGTTGGTGGGTTGTTAGTTCTGGTGGTCGAATTTGGTTACCAAAGGGTGATTTACCGAAAGGTTCAGCTCAATTTTGGTTACTAATAGGAAAAGAAGCACTCGCTATTGGTGAATGGCAAGCGGAAACGATTTGGTTAATTATGGCAAAATCACCTACGGATATGTGTTCACCGCGACGCCTTGCCAGCCAAGATGAGGGGCTATTTAAACTGGTTGGACGTGGTATTCAACTGGCAGAATTTTATCGTTCGCACCATTATTGTGGCTATTGCGGCAACAAAATGACAACCAGCTTAACCGAATGGGCCTGCTTGTGTGGTCATTGTCATGAGCGCTATTATCCGCAAATTGCACCTTGTATTATTGTTGCTATTCGGCGTGCTGATCATATCTTATTAGCACAACATCGGCGCCATAAAAAAAAGCCAATATTTACTGTATTAGCAGGATTTGTTGAACTAGGTGAAACAATTGAAGAAGCGGTTAAAAGGGAGGTAAAAGAAGAAAGTAATATTGAGATTAGCAACATTCGTTATATTGCTTCCCAACCATGGCCTTTTCCTCATTCATTAATGATAGGTTTTCTAGCTGATTATGCGAGTGGTGAAATACAGGCTAATCCTGATGAGTTAATTAGTGCGGACTGGTATCATCATAATAAATTACCGCTAATACCGCCTCCTGATACCATTGCTCGCCGTTTGATTGAAGATACACTGGCTTTATGTCGACAAGAGAATAATGACTTATATAAATAACAGTATTAATCACGCTATAACTAAGTTGTTGCGCATCTAGGCAACAATAAAAAGGCAAATATACGATGATAATGGCAATTTCTCATTGCCATCTAATGGAGCTAATAATGTCTGCATTAACAAATGATCGCTACTTACGTGCGCTATTACGGCAACCTGTTGATACAACTCCGGTATGGATGATGCGCCAGGCAGGTCGTTATTTACCTGAATATCGAAAAATTCGTGAGCAAGCTGGTGATTTTCTTTCACTATGCAAAAATACCGAGTTAGCCTGTGAAGTGACATTACAACCTCTACATCGTTTTCCATTAGATGCGGCGATTCTTTTTTCAGATATTCTTACTATTCCTGATGCGATGGGGTTAGGTCTCTATTTTTCAGTAGGAGAAGGACCTAGGTTTCAGCGTCCTATTGGTTGTTTAGCTGATATAGAGAAACTGCCAATTCCTGATCCAGAACAAGAATTAGTTTACGTAATGAATGCAATACGTGCTATTCGCAAAGCGTTACAAGGCAAAGTGCCATTAATCGGTTTTTCTGGTAGTCCATGGACATTGGCAACTTATATGGTCGAAGGAGGAAGTAGTAAGGCGTTTACCCGTATTAAGAAGCTGATGTATACAGAGCCAAAAACGTTACATTTATTATTGGATAAATTGACGCAAAGTGTCATTCTCTATCTCAATGCTCAGATACGGGCAGGAGCTCAATCAGTGATGATTTTTGATACTTGGGGTGGTGTATTAACTGGGCGTGATTATCATCAATTTTCTTTACATTACATGCATCAGATTATTGATTCGCTATTGCGAGAACATGAAGGCCGTAAAGTTCCAGTAACATTATTTACTAAAGGTGGTGGTCAATGGTTAGAAGCAATGGCTGCGACCGGTTGTGACGCGTTAGGTATTGACTGGATGACAGATATTAAAGAGGCTCGCTCTCGTGTAGGAGATAAGGTGGCTTTACAGGGAAATATGGAACCTTCTATATTGTATGCATCAAAAGAACGTATTGAGCTTGAAGTTAAAACCATTTTAAAGCAATTTGGTCAAGGAAGTGGCCATGTATTTAATTTAGGTCATGGTATCCATCAGGACATTCCACCTGAACATGTTAAAAATTTTATTAATTCAGTACACAAATTATCAGAACAATATCATCAATAATTAAGGTTTATCCAAAGAAAGAAAATGCCAATAAATAATAATTGTTATATTTTTTTATTGTTTATTAAATCCAAATTGAATATTTACAATTATTTAAATATATTTTTTTATATTTTGTGTTATAAAACAAATAATAAAATATATTTATATAAATTTTTTTAAGTAAAAATAAATATGATTGATACCCAATTATTACGTCAGGAACAGACCATAAAAGCAAAACAAATTATTCTTACGGATAATTTTGCTATTCCTAATCTTATTGCTGGTGCTGATGTTGGATTTGAAGAAAAAGGTAGTGTAACCCGAGCCGCAATGGTTGTTATGCATTGGCCTTCACTCGCTATTGTTGAATATCATATTGCTCGTATACCGACTGAATTCCCTTATATTCCAGGCTTACTCTCTTTTCGGGAGTATCCTGCACTATTGGCTGTTTGGGAAAAACTGCAACATAAGCCTGATCTTATTATGATTGATGGCCAAGGAATTGCCCATCCTCGTCGTTTTGGTGTTGCGAGTCATTTGGGTCTTTTATTAGATATCCCAACGATTGGTATAGCAAAAAAACGTCTATGTGGTCACCATGAGGCTTTAGATGAAAGAGTAGGAAGCAGCCAACCATTGAATGATAATAATGAACAAATTGGTTGGGTATTTCGTAGTAAAAAAAGATGTAAACCACTTTATATCTCACCTGGGCATAAAATCAGTTTAAACGCTTCACTATTATGGGTTAAGCATTGTATTAAAGGTTATCGTTTACCTGAACCTACTCGTTGGGCTGATGGAATCGCTTCTAATAGAGCGTTTTTTAATCGAACGAAACAGAATTTAGCATAATTAAAGTTAAAATATGTGGAACCTATTGATTTTCAGGTAAACTTCAGCGTAAAACGTAAGTGAGTAGAAATTTGATGTTAAGAAACCCCATTCATTTGAGGTTGGCAAAATTAAATAGTTGGCAGCATATTACTTTCATGGCTTGTTTATGTGAGCGTATGTATCCTAATTATCAATTATTTTGTAAACAAACGAGCTTTTTAAATCCAATACGTTATCGTATTATTTTAGATTTAATCTGGGAATCGCTGATTATTAAAGATAGTAAAATTGATTTTGATAATCAGTTGGAAAAATTAGAGGAAATTATTCCCGTTGCAAATAATTTTGATATTTACGGGGTCCATCCTGCTATTGATGCATGTATCGCTTTAAGTGAAATAATTCATTCTTACTTAAGTGGGGAAACATTAGACGGTGCTATTGAAGTAAGTAAAATTTCGATTCGAACTATCGCAATGTTTGAGATGACTCGGACAGGTAAAGAGATGTCTGATGAGGAACTGAAAGAATTGCTTACCATTGAAGAAGAATGGGATATTCAATGGGAGATATACCGTTTACTTACCGCTTGTGAAGAGCGGGATGTAGCGCTGATTAAAGGATTAAAATCCGACCTCCGTGAAGTAGGGATCAGCAATATTGGCATTAAGGTTACCTAATTTCCGTTCATAGTGTTTAAAAACGTGATTTGGTACCATAAATGCTGACTTTTAACGCTTCACATTCGCCCATACTATGTTCTACAGTGAAGGCGGAGAGGAGTGCTTTCGGGACGTATATTAAGAATTAATAAGTTCTACATATCCAACGTACTCGATGCTATGCAAATGATAAACACACTGTGTAAGGATAACTTATGAATAAGACTGTAAATGAGACCATGAAAAAGGGTGATGTAGTTCAATATGTCATGCAAAAAGCAAACCTGAATAAGACTCAAGCTAAAAATGCGTTAGAAGCACTCATCGAATGTATTACAGATGCACTGAAAGAAGGTGAGCAAGTTCAGTTCGTTGGTTTTGGTACTTTTAGGACTAATCATCGAGCAGCGCGTATTGGTCGTAATCCTAAAACAGGTGCAGAACTCAAAATTGAAGCGGCTAACGTACCAGTATTTGTTGCTGGAAAATCACTGAAAGAAGCAGTTAAGTAATTCAGTTGCCAAATAGAATATTCAGAGGGGGTATTAAACCCCTTTTATTGATTGGGCGTATCCTCATTTTACTTGGCGCTATTTCACTACTTGGCGCTTGCACCAGTCAATCTAAAATTCCCGAATTTAGCGCTAGTGGATTTATTTCCGATGCCGGCGTCGTTCGGCTATGGCGGTTAAATGATCAAAACAGTAACCCGCAGGTAATCGTTGCTGTATATAGTCCTTACCAAGGAAAAAATACGACCATTACTTTTTTTGAATATCGTCAAGGTAAACTTTGGCAAATTCGACATCAATCTTTTGACAATAAAAATAAAGAACAACAGCAGCTAAGATTTGATCAAAATGACCATGTTATTTTTATGCAGCGCAAAGTAAATGATAACAAAGTTTCTCTAACTGAGGATGATATAGTTCGCTGGCGCTTTGAATCAGACCGTTTAATTGAGCTCAGCACCACACTTATTGCTGGTAATGTTCATCTCTACCAAGGGTATTGGCGTGAAGGAGAAATTATAACTTGTAGCGGTGAAAAACGTGATGTATCGTTTACTGCTCAGGCCGAAAATCGGTTGCTGCGAAGAGCGAAGACGAGTTTAGGTGACTTAGCGATTGCTTGGTTAGAAGCGCCACAAGGCAACGAGTTATTGCTCGTTGCCAATGAGAATTTCTGTCTGTGGGCACCAACAAAAGACAAACTTTAACGGTTTTATTTTAAACGAGCCAATGCACGATAACCGATATCATCCCGATAGAAACAACCCGCCCAAGATATTTTTTCTGCTTGCTGATAAGCAGTTTTTTGTGCATCAAGAATTGTATTGCCAAGGGCGGTAACACAAAGTACACGGCCACCGGCCGTGATAACTTGATTTTGCTTTAACTCTGTCCCGGCATGAAAAATTTTGCATGATGCTGATGGTTTATCAGTAATTCCGTGAATAATATCACCCTTGCGATAATTAGCTGGATAACCTTCAGCGGCCATAACAATACCTAAGGCAGGGCGTTCATCCCAAGATGATATTTTACCCGCTAACTCTCCTTTTGCGCCGGCCAGACAAAGTGCTACCAGATCGGATTGTAAACGCATCATAATGGGTTGGGTTTCTGGATCACCAAAACGACAATTAAATTCAATAACTTTCGGGTTTCCCAGTTTATCTATCATTAATCCTGCATATAGAAAGCCTTGATATCGCCGACCTTCAAGCATCATACCTTGTACTGTAGGATAAATAATTTGATCCATTACACGCTGATGAATAATGTCTGTGACAACAGGAGCCGGAGAATATGCGCCCATGCCACCTGTATTTGGTCCGCTATCATTATTACCGACACGTTTATGATCTTGGCTTGTTGCCATGGGAATGACATTTTCACCATCAACCATTACAATAAAACTGGCTTCTTCGCCGTCAAGAAATTCCTCAATAACAATACGATGACCTGCCTGGCCAAAGGTGTTACCGGCAAGCATGTCTTGAACAGCATTTTTTGCTTCTTCTAAGGTCATAGCAACAACGACGCCTTTACCCGCGGCTAGCCCATCCGCTTTAATAACAATCGGGGCACCTATTTTGTCTAAGTAGGCTAGAGCCGGTTCAACCTCAGTAAAATTCTGGTAAGCGGCGGTTGGAATATGATGGCGAGTAAGAAAATCTTTCGTAAAAGCTTTAGAGCCTTCTAATTGTGCTGCATTTTGACTGGGACCAAAGATCGTTAAACCAGCATCTTGAAAAGCATCAACAACGCCGAGAATTAAGGGGATTTCTGGTCCAACGATCGTTAAACCAATATTATTATTTTTGGCAAAATCGACTAACCCTGCAATATCGGTTACTGAAATATTAATATTGGTTAGTTTTTTTTCTAGAGCAGTGCCGGCATTACCGGGTGCCACATAAACCTTGTCAGCGAGAGGTGATTGTGCTGCTTTCCATGCTAAAGTATGCTCACGACCACCATTGCCAATAATTAAAATATTCATGTCATTGCTCTCTAGATTAGTGGCGGAAATGGCGCATATCAGTAAAAATCATCGCGATATCATGTTCATTAGCTGCGGCAATGATTTCATCGTCACGAATTGAACCACCTGGTTGGATAACACAGGTTATGCCAGCTGTAGCGGCGGCATCAATACCATCTCGAAATGGAAAGAAAGCATCAGATGCCATTGCACATCCTACAAGATCCAAACTTTCATCCTGCGCTTTTAATGCTGCGATTTTTGCTGAATAAACACGGCTCATTTGTCCAGCACCAATACCAATTGTCATATTATTTTTGGCATAAACAATCGCATTGGATTTTACAAATTTTGCCACTTGCCAACAAAACAGCGCATTTTCTATCTCTTGTTCACTTGGCTGACGTTTGGAAACGACACGCAGCGAAGCTTTGGTAATTATGCCTAGATCGCGATCTTGCACCAGTAAACCGCCATTTACGCGTTTGAAATCTAAACTTGCAACAGCAAAATGCCATTGACCACATGCTAGAACACGCACATTCGGCTTGCTTGCAAGTATTGTTAAGGCAGCGTCATTAACAGCGGGGGCAATAATGACTTCAACAAATTGGCGCTCAATAATAGTTTTAGCCGTATTTGCATCTAATTCACGATTAAATGCAATAATACCACCAAATGCAGAGGTTGGATCAGTCTTAAAAGCATGATCGTAAGCGGTACAGATATCGGTACTAATTGCAACGCCGCAAGGATTCGCGTGTTTGACTATGACACAAGCAGGTTTGGTAAAACTTTTTACGCACTCCAAGGCTGCATCAGTATCAGCAATATTATTATAAGAAAGCGATTTGCCTTGTAGCTGTCTTGCTGTAGAGATAGAGGCCTCGACTCTATTTTCTTCTATATAAAAAGCAGCAGCTTGATGACTATTTTCGCCGTAACGCATATCCTGCTGCTTAATAAAATTCAGGTTTAATGTACGAGGAAATTTACCTGAAGGCTGGTTGAGCTCGCCATAATAAGAAGGTACTAACTTACCAAAATAGTTAGCAATCATTCCATCATAAGCTGCAGTATGTTCAAAAGCTTTAACTGCCAAGTCAAAGCGAAACATATCAGTTAGCGAATTTTGATGATTATCCATCTCTTCGATGATCTTGGAATAATCCTGACTATTAACCACAATAGCGACATCTTTATGATTTTTGGCGGCCGAACGGATCATGGTTGGCCCACCAATATCAATGTTCTCAATGGCATTTTCCAGCGTACAATCTGGCTTTGCAACCGTTTCAGCAAAAGGGTAAAGATTAACAACAACCATATCAATTGGCGTAATATGATGTTGTCGCATTATTTCATCATCTTGCCCGCGCCGACCGAGAATACCGCCATGTACTTTTGGATGAAGTGTCTTGACGCGGCCGGCCATCATTTCTGGCCATCCTGTATAATCGGAAACCTCTATAACAGTTAATCCGGCCGCTAGCAATAATTTAGCTGTACCGCCGGTAGAGATAAGTTCAACTTTACGTTGAGATAAAGCTTTGGCAAATTCAACAATATCTTCTTTGTCAGAAACACTCAGTAGAGCACGCTGAATAGGGCGGAGTTGTGGCATGAAATAGATCCCTTGGAATAATAAAATGTTTTAACACATTGATTAAATTTTATGGCTATTTGCAATTACAAATGATATTCGAGAATAACGGCTTTTAATTAAATATTTTTTGTTGCAAACTCAATTGTAACGCAAACGTTTGCGTATTTCGCTAAATTTTTTATCATTTTATTTTTGTGGATAACTCTGTTAATAATTCGGTATAATATAACGCTTTGCTGTTTAATTGATCAAATAAACAAAATTATGCAAAATAAGCTTGCTAGCCGCGTAAAACTCCCTATAATGCGCCCCCACTGAGTCAGTATAGAACCAATCACTTGAAGTGGATTTTAGCGACGCAGGGTAAAGAAAAGTAGAAATAACTACTTGACTTTACAGGTGAAAAGCGTAGTATACGCCCCCTCGCGACTCCAGTCGCACGCTCTTTAACAATTAATCAGACAATCTGTGTGGGCACTCGCAAGACATCATCAAAAACTATTTGAAGATTAAGTCTTAAAGAGTGACAAACAGTTAATTCATATATGAACTAATAAGCAGTAACGTTATTTT
>NZ_AUCC01000072.1 GCF_000429565.1 Arsenophonus nasoniae DSM 15247 | reverse complement strand
ATCCAATCAGGTTTAGCCAGTTCAATTCGCTGAAGCAAATAAGGTTTAAAGGGGGATAATTTAGTCGGTTGTTGACTTCTTTTAGCATAAGTTGGCATTGTCTGTTGTTGTAAATGATGTTTTACGGTGTTACGGGATATACCCAACTCACTGGCAATTTTTCGAAGGCTTTGTCCTTGTGCAAAGCGAACATGAATATCCACAAATATCTCCTTGGTTAACATAAATTATCCGTACAAAAATGTGCGAATAATACCAAGTGGATCAGTTTTAGATGATCGTTAGTGGATCAGTTTTGCATGATCGGTGACAATATCACCATTGGCAATGGCATTAGAGACCATTTGGGTTGCCTTGGCTTCGGCTTCTGCGGCGCGCTCTCTTGCTTCAGCATGTAGAAATGCTGATTGACGTTCACCTTCAGCTTTTAAAATTTGTGATTGTTTTTCACCTTCAGCCTTTAGGATAGCTGCCTGACGTACCCCTTCGGCCTCAAGAATATCGGCGCGCTTGGTTCTTTCTGCTTTCATTTGGGCATTCATGGCATTAATTAATTCTTTCGGCGGCCTTACATCACGGATTTCTATCCGAGTAATTTTTAATCCCCAGGTATTCGTGGCTTCATCAACAATATGTAATAAACGACTATTGATGATATCCCGTTGAGACAAAATTTCATCAAGTTCCATGGCCCCTAATACCGTACGAATATTGGTCATGGTGAGATTAATCACTGATAATTCAAGGTTATTTACTTCGTATGCAGCGCGAACAGGGTCAACAACTTGAATAAAACAGACCGCATCAATGGTGACATTGGCATTATCTTTAGAAATAACTTCTTGCGAAGGAATGTTGAAAACGCGTTCCATCTTATTGATTTTTCGTCCTATTTTATCCATAAAAGGGACAATGAAATGTAATCCCGGTAATAGTGTACGGGTATAACGGCCAAAACGTTCAACCGTCCATTGAAAGCCCTGTGGCACGGTTTTGACACAAGTTAAAACAATGACAATAGCGACAAAAATAATGATAGGTATGGCACTGAAAGAAAATAAGTCCATGGCATTTTTCCTGGTTGATGTTAATAAAGTAGTGAGTAAATCTGATGACGGTAGCGATTTGTTAAAGGATCACTAGGGCCTAAAGCAGATAAAATATCCATCATGGTTTTTTTCACCGAACCGTTTCCTGCCGACAAATCTTTCTTCAGAAAGGTTAGCAAAATTTCTAATGCTTCTTCATTTCTATTTACTTCATGTAGTTTAAGTGTTAGCTGTACGGCTAATTCCGTGTTTTCTGGCTGTTGAGCAAACGTCTCTTGTAATTGCTGAATTTCCGGTGTATCTGCGGCTTTTTTTTGTAGTTCAATTTGGGCTAATAAACCTTGATAACGGCTATCTTGATCTTGAATAGCAATGGTGTTCAAAATTTTCTGGCTTTCGTCTAATTGGTTGAGGCCAATCAATGCTTCTGCATAGGTTAAACTAATTTCACTATCATTAGGCGCTAGTTGATGGGCTTCTTTTAACAATGGCAAAGCTTCCGCAGTTTTTCCAGCGGCCATTAACTCAATCGCTTGAGCGGTTTTTAATTCTTCTGTTGTTGGCAGGACATGGGTTAACATTTCGCGGATAAACTCTTCAGATTGAGGTCCCTGAAAACCATCAATCGGTTGTCCTTGCTGTAATAAGTAAACGGTTGGAATTGCTCTTAATCCGAATTGAGCGGCAACCATTTGCTCCGTATCACAATTGACCTTGGCGAGGGTGAATTGGCCTGCATACTCAGCCGCTAATTTATCCAGTGTGGCCCCAAGTGCTTGGCAATGTGGACTTTGTGATGACCAAAAATAGAAAACAACCGGTTGTGTCATTGATTTTTCAATGACTTGTTGCAGATTAGATTCATTTACGTCGATGGCATAAGCAGTTGCTAGCATGGTGTTTCTCTTAAATTATGTTTTCTGTAATCCCTATAAAATAAGATCAAAATTGGTTATTTCAAGGGGGAGAAGGGATTTGTTATGTTAAAAATCTATCCATCAATCGATCAGGTAAAAGACGTTTCATAAAGGCAATAGCGTAAGTTAGTAGTGTCACCCGATAGCGAATTTTTGGTTTAGGGCTCTCCAGTGCATGGAGTAGTCGTTTGACAACGTGTTCTGGCGTTAATGCTAGCTTTGCAGCAATAGCCGGATTTTTAACTGGATTATCTTTGTTGGTTTGATCGACGTTATCAGTAAAACGTGTCTCAATTGGCCCAGGTTCGATAATACACACTTTTACCCTTGATCCCTTTAATTCAAGCCGAAGGGCATCTGACCAAGCCTCTAAAGCATGTTTACTTGCTGCATAGGCACCACGGCCAGGAGAAGAGACAATGCCTAATACAGAACTGGTCTGAATAATACGTCCTTCGCCATGAGGAAGCATAGCCGGTAACAATAAAGTGGTAAGTTGATGGATACTAAAAAAATTAGTGGAAAACTGCTGTTCTAGTTGTTGTCGGCTAATGGTACTAAGTGAGCCATAGACACCATAACCCGCATTGTTAAATAAGGCATATAATCGGCCATTAGTTAATTCGATAACTTGTTGAGCGGCTTGTTTTACACTTTCTGCCTTATCCATATCGATTTTAATGGGTTCAAAACCTAGTGTTTTCATGGCAATTAAATCGGCCTCTTTCCGACAACCCGCTAATATTCGATAACCTTTGCTTAGCAAAATTTTGGCAGCGCATAATCCAATACCACTTGAAGTTCCAGTAATAAAAATCACTCTTTTCATGGTTTTTGATCTCAATAAAATTATCAGGCTAGTTGTTAGTATTGATTCTTAATGTCAACATATAAAGCGCTAAATAAGTAAATAAGAATGTTTTTTAATTACAATTTGTAATTTTAAGTGACTCGTTGTACTGGCGGTTTCATTAATAGTGTTAATAATAAAATGATGAGAACAGGAAGTGCAATAATTAAAAATGCAGGCGTAAAACTGGCTGTATAATCTTTTATTATTCCGCCGAAGAAGGGGGCAAAACAGGCGCAAGTAGAGAGTAAATTCATGACGGAAAAAAGTTCTAGGTATGGACCTCGGCCAAAATAGTTAGCCAGTAAAACACTTGAGGCTAGAAAGGTCATGCCATAGCCGATACCAACACCAAGCGTAAATAAAATTAGCCATAGCCAAGTTGTCGCAATACTGAGAGCTATAAGCCCACAAATGATAATTATTAGGCTAATTATTAATAATTTTTTGGGTTCTAATTGCTCGCCGACCGCGCCGCCAGCAAGGCGAGAGAAGGCATTGATAAAAGCCATTACACTTAAAGAACCTGCGGCAATTGTTTCACTAAAACCTTGTTCTATGATGTGAGCAACGGCAAAGCTATTAACGGTAATGCCACACCACAAGAAGGCGGTATAGCTAGCAGCAATGATATAAAATTGCCAGGTGCGTAGTGCGCCACTGGCAGTCCATATTTCTTTTGTTTTGTAGATTGTTTCAGAAGAGTGGTGTGTCAACTTGTCAGCGATCGCTTTGGCATGTGAAATTTCACGCTGTCCTTCACGTAAAGTTAATAGCGTGATAAAGACAATAATGGCCAAACAAAGCGCAGAAATGACCCAATGTATGCGCCATGAACCCCAGACTCGTGTTGCCAAAAAATAGATCCAAGGCCCGATCACGCCGCCTAAGCCACCAATAGTAAAGTAAAAGCCAAAAGCGAGCGATTGTTTTTCAAACAATCGAGAAATAACATAAGTACCAGGTACTGTTGCTAAAAAGGTAAAGCCAATACCTAACAGGGCGGTACCGGAAAAATAATCAAATAAACTGGTTGTAGAATAGAGGTAATAAAAGCCAAGAGTAAAAATAGCGAGGCCAAATAATAGTGTTATTCTAAGACCCAACTTGCGGATCATTAAGGTTGGTAGATAGCTTGATAAACCACAGGTTAATCCTAAGATCGTGAATCCAAGACCTGCTTCTGCCCAGTTCCAATTGAATTCATTAATCATGCTTGGTAGCACGACACCCAGCGAAGTAAAAGTGGTTGCTGTTGATAAAAAGTAAATTAATCCCAGTAAGAGTAACATATACCATGGGTAAATAGGACCAAACATTTGTTGTTGTGCAGGCATTATAACTCCAAAGCAGACAACTATTGCATGAAAACAGTAAGCTTAACAATATACTGGTTTATTCAACATGGTAGTTGTTTTTATTTTTACTCATTATGTCGTGGGACATGTATCAATTTTGTGTTTAGCCATGCAATACTATCCTTATATTCATTAGGAAGTAAGGGTTGTATTGTCTTTAGTGAGTTATTTATCGCTTGCCAATTATTACTACACAAATTTAGATGGCCTACTTTACGCGCTGGACGAACATCTTTTTCATACCAATGTAGATGAACTAAAGGTAGTGACAACCATGCGGGATTTAATGCTGTACCTATCAAATTAATCATGACGGCCGTAGTATCTATGTTAGGGGTAGGAATTGGCAGATTTGAAATGGCCCGCAAATGGAGTTCAAATTGACTGATAGAAGCGCCATTTTGCGTCCAATGGCCACTATTATGAACCCGTGGCGCTAATTCGTTAATGAGTAGTTTATCATTTAAAATAAAACACTCCATTGCCATCACACCGACATAATTTAATGTTGTCATAATGGTCGACAGCATCAATTCTGCCTGCGTTTGCAATTTTTTATCAGGCTGAGGAAAAGCGATACTGGCTCGTAGCATGCCCTCTTGATGCAGATTATATGTTAGTGGGTAAAAGACACATTGGCCCTTTATATTACGTGCACCAACAAGTGAAACTTCACCAGTAAAGGGAATAGCTTTTTCAACAATCGCCTGGCCATAAATTTCAGCGGGTAGTATTGATAGATTGTTAGGTGTGATACGCCATTGACCACGGCCGTCATAACCACCAGTGCGACATTTAACAATAACAAAATCGCCTAACTCGGTAAATAATTGTGGCCATTGTGTTTGATTAATAAGCGGCTGCCAAGGCGCCGTCGTTAACGATAAAGAATCTAGTAGCTGTTTTTGTGGCAACCGGTCGGCCAATTGTGGAAAGATATCGCGATTAATAAAACTAGGCTGGCGAGCTAATTCACATGTAAGCGGCGTTTCTGGCCAGCGTTCAATTTCGGCTGTTATGATGCTGTGTTGATAAGGGATCGTCTCTAATGTATCATCGATACCGATAGGATAGACGCTAATGCCTATCGGTTCTCCGGCTTGACGTAACATGCGACCTAACTGGCCATTACCAAGGACGCAAATCGGTTTCATTCCCCCTCCCGCGGATCGGGATGGCTTAAGACATCATTAGTTTGTTTTAAACGCCAGATGGATAAACGCTCATAAAGCTCACTATCTGTGCCAGCGAGGAATTGAGCTGCCAACAATGCTGCATTCGCTGCTCCTGCTTTACCAATTGCAAAAGTAGCTACCGGAATACCCTTTGGCATTTGCACAATCGAATAAAGACTATCAATACCATTAAGCGTGGCGGTTACAACAGGGACGCCAAAAATAGGAATTAGCGTTTTAGCTGCTAGCATACCGGGTAAATGTGCGGCTCCACCAGCACCAGCAATGATAACCTTGAATCCTTTTTCTTTTGCTTGTTCAGCAAATTTGAAGAGTTTATCTGGTGTGCGATGAGCAGAAACAATTTCTACGTGATGAGGTAGTGTGAGTTCACAGAGTATATCGGCAGCATATTTCATCGTGCACCAGTCGCTTTTGGAACCCATAACGATGGCAATTTTGGGGCTAGAATGTGACGATTTCTGTGCATCAAATTGAGCGCTCATTAATTTGTTGCTCCTGCTTTAAGTCATTTATTGATGGCAAATTAAGTGAGATAATATCATGGCTAATAAAGAAGGAAAACGTTTGCCTAGTTTTTTCATCGCAGGATTATACTGAGATGGGAAATGTTAATAAAAAGGGAAATGAAGCAACTCGATAGTTTTAGGCGTTATTTTGATCACTGAGCCATTTTGATCCCAAGCACCTAACACTGCTCGGTGTAATATTTTACCATTAACATTAATTTCATGGATCGCTGGACGGTGCGTATGGCCGTGGATCATCCAATCGACTTGATATTTCCGAAATTTTTCAATTACCGCTTGTTCATTGACATCTGTAATGTATTCTGGCTTAAGCTGGGTGGCAGATTGGCTATTCTTACGCATTCTTTCAGCGATACGGTGGCGGGTTGATAAGGGAAGCGCTAAAAATAGCCGTTGCAACCAGCGATTATATACTCGTTTTCGATAACGCTGATAGGAAATATCATCAGTACAAAGCGTATCACCGTGTAAAATGAGGATATGGTGGCCATGTAGTGTTAACACTTTCTCCGCGGGTAATAAGGTCATGCCACTTTCTTTGGCAAATTTTTTACCCAGTAAAAAATCACGATTACCATGAATAAAGTAGCAAGGGACGCCTTTACTTTGTAGTTCCTTGAGTTCTTGCGCTATTGCTTCATGTAGTAGGCTGGGATCATCATCACCGATCCAATAATCAAAAAAATCACCTAATATATACAAAGCCTTAGCTTGACTCGCTTGTTCGCGTAAGAAATGCAGGAAACCGGCAGTAATAGCCGGCTCTTTTTCACTTAAATGCAAGTCAGCAATAAATAAGATTGCCATAGTTTGTAATTATTCGTTAACTGTTACGCGTTGAATGATAACATCTTCAATGGGTACATCTTGATGTAGGCCACTACGACCTGTAGTGATATCTTTAATTTTATCAACAGTCTTCATTCCGTCAACTACTTCGGCAAAGACACAATAACCCCAACCACTGTCCTGCTCTGAACGGAAATTGAGAAAGTCGTTGTCGACAACATTAATAAAGAATTGTGCTGTTGCTGAATGTGGCTCATTGGTTCTAGCCATCGCAAGAGTGCCACGTTTATTTTTTAATCCGTTATTCGCTTCATTTTTTATTGGATCCTTAGTCGTTTTTTGCAGCATTCCTGGTTCAAAACCGCCACCTTGGATCATAAATCCTTTAATAACACGATGAAAAATCGTATTATCGTAAAATCCATCACGACAATAGTTTAAAAAATTTTTTACCGTTATTGGCGATTTCTCATCAAAGGTTTTAATGACAATATCGCCAAAATTAGTGTGAAAAGTTACCATAATCACTATCCTGATAAATCGTTATATGTAATGTAAAAATCAAAAGCAAATAATCATAATTTAAAGTAGATCAGCTATTTTATACCATATTGGGCTGATTACGTCAGTATTTGTGGAATATTGAATAATTTCCTTGCGCGCCGTAGTTGCATAACTCAGAATATAGGGATCCAATAGCCGTGTTTATTGGTAGCAAGGGCATCTTGCATCGCCTTGTGATCAAAGTAAACCATTTACCGCAAGTACCGCTGATGATGGAAAAAGTCTCAATGTTGAAAATTTATAATACACTAAGTCGTCAAAAAGAAGAGTTTAGACCGATTACGCCAGGTAAAATTGGCATGTATGTGTGTGGTGTTACTATTTATGATTTATGTCATATCGGCCATGGCAGAACCTTTGTTGCTTTTGATGTGATTAGTCGTTATTTGCGTTATCTTGGGTATGATTTGACTTATGTACGTAATATCACTGACGTGGATGACAAAATCATCAAGCGGGCTGCAGAAAATAATGAGACATGTGACGCTTTAACATCACGTATGCTGATTGAAATGTATAAAGACTTTGATGCCTTAAATATTTTACGGCCCGACTTTGAACCAAACGCAACGCACCATATTAAAGAAATTATTGCTTTGACCGAGCGACTACTTAAACGCGGTCATGCTTATATTGCTGATAACGGCGATGTCATGTTCGCTATTAATAGCGATCCGGATTACGGTCTATTATCCCGCCAAGATCTCGAGCAATTACAAGCAGGCGCGCGTGTTGAAGTCGCTGATGTCAAGCGCAATCCATTGGATTTTGTGTTATGGAAAATGTCTAAACCCAATGAGCCAAGTTGGTCTTCTCCTTGGGGAGATGGGCGACCAGGTTGGCATATTGAATGCTCTGCCATGAATGGTAAACAATTGGGTGAACATTTTGATATTCATGGTGGTGGGGCAGATTTAATGTTTCCGCATCATGAAAATGAAATAGCGCAATCAACCTGTGCTAATGATGGGCCATATGTAAACTATTGGATGCATACTGGAATGGTTATGGTTGATCGAGAGAAAATGTCAAAATCATTAAATAATTTCTTTACCATTCGTGATGTATTGGCGCATTATGATGCCGAAACGGTGCGTTATTTCTTATTATCAGGGCATTATCGTAGCCAATTAAATTATACCGAAGAAAATTTAAAGCAAGCTCGCACATCACTTGAGCGTCTTTATACCGCTTTACGAGATACGGATGCTAATCATGTTAAATCTGCTGATAATGAAATATTTAAGCAGCGTTTTATGGCAGCCATGAACGATGATTTTAATACGCCGGAGGCCTATTCAGTGCTATTTGATTTGGCAAGAGAAATTAATCGTTTGAAAGTCGATGATATGGCAATGGCGAATGAGTTAGCCGTACAATTACGTCAATTAGCAAATATATTAGGGTTATTAACGCAAAATCCGGAACAATTCTTGCAAAGTCGCGCACAAGTTTCTCATAGTGCTGAAATAGAAAAAATTGAGGCATTAATTAAGCAACGTAATGATGCTCGCAAAAATAAATTCTGGGCACAGGCTGATTCGGCGCGTGATGAACTGACTAGAATGGGTATTATATTAGAAGATAGTCCGCAAGGAACCGTATGGCGTCGTAAGTAAACAACAGTAGCTAATTTTAGTCTATCTATCTGTTGTTGTTAGATTGATTATCTTTAGGTGAGTTTGATTTGCTGTGTGCATGAATGTTTTCTTATGTGAGTTATTGAAATTGTAGAATGGGCGGAAAGCAGAGCGGCAGCTAAGCTTTTCCCGTTAATACGACACTATCTCTATTCTTCTATTTTCATTATGTTCAAAGCTTCGGTGGTTGAAACAAATCGGCAATCATCACATAAATAATCAATGTATAATTTACCATTTAAATGATCTATTTCATGTTGAATAAGTCTTGCTAAAAAGCCTTTTGCATGAGCACTTATTTTCTTACCTTCTAATGTATAAGCCTCATAATATATTTCATTATAGCGATAAACTTCCCCCATTTTATTTGGTATTGAAAAACAACCTTCCCAATCTTTAATTTGCCCTGCATTTAATATAGGAGTATAAACCGGATTTATTAGTATAGTTGGTGATAAAGTATCATAAACATCTTTACGCTTTTCTTTTGCCTCTGGAGGTATCTGAATAATTACGATTTTAAATGGATAACCAACTTGAGGTGCGGCTAAACCGGCGGGTTTTCCTAAAGGGCTTTTTAAATTATGGAAAAATTTTTGAAAAGTAGAAATAAATTTTTGTTGGTTGCTATTTAGTGGGAATATTACAGATGTTGTTGACTCAAGTAATATATCGTGCTCGTCTTCTTCAATAGTAACTAATTGTATCGTATCTTTCATATCATTACCTTTTTTGCCATTGGTTAATGCATAACAACAATCTATTTTATTAAGGAATAATAGAATTAAACACAAAAATATTATCTTCATGATTGCTAATGATCTTTTCGTTTATTTAGTTGTGTTATTCAGAATATGGGTTGACATTTGAGTGCAAAAATAAAGCGTATTATTATACACTTTATTAGCGGTCATAAGCGATATTTTATAATAAAAAAGTAAATCGAAAATATCGCTCAATATAGTTATAATTTATTTATCTGATAACTACGTTTTTTATCGGTGGAATAAAACCATAATCAAACTGTTTGACGACAAAAGTTCTATTGCCGACAATTTTAATTTGAACAGTCGGCGCTTCGGTACCACCTACACGAAATTTGTCACCACGGCCAGGAACATTATCGATAAATGAAGTGACAAGACCATTAGGCATGACATAATGTGAGTAAGTTTGAAATGGTTGGGAAGATGGGTTACCTAACACTAAACCAGAGCCGTTAAGTGGTGTGTAGGGGCCGAATAATGAATCGCTGACAAAACCATAAACACCATCCGGGCCTTTCAAACCATCGGCATAGGTATATTGATGACTAATAGTAAAAAGATAATATTTTTCATCTTTAAACACAAAATGTGGCCGTTCTGTTTGATCATTCACCCCCACGGCAGTGATCAACGGAGGAAGGATTTCCCAACTATTTCCCATACTGTCTTTTGCCACTGCAAAACCAATGCAACCAACTTGATACTTAGCGCCGCCCACATCCTGAAAACCTGGCGGTACATCGCCCATATCATCGCTAGAAATAATGTGAGAGCCTCTGTCGCCAGCGACATTACCTTCAAAGACCATATAAAGATTGCCATCATTGGGATCAATAAAAGGACAGGGATCGCGGAAATTCCAATACTCATTCTGTTCTTCTGTCTGGTAATAAACACCATCGGCAGAAAACAGCGAAATAACCTTGTCAAAGCCACTTAATTTTACACTATTTTTGTCAGTTTGCACTTTACCACTAACTTTAGCGATAGTTGCGCCAGGGGTAACACAGGTATAATAAAGATCAATATCCCCGTTATCGTTTAGTAAAATAGGTGTACCAGCCCATTCACGCTCCGTTGGTGATACACCATCGTTCATTACTCGTCCACCGTATTGCCAACTCTTGCTATCTTTGGCATACCAAAAGCACATGCGAGCTCGACCATGTCGATCATTCCAGTCTTTTACAATATCGTAATTACCATTTTTGTCTTTAAATCGGTCAGGTTGCTTGACTGCCGTGAGGGTAAAAATAATTGACCAACCATTCACTGAAACAATATTGCCGTCAAGATCTCGTAATGGCATGGTATCCCAGATAAATAACTTTTCACTCATAACTGGAAAGTCAATACTGACCTTGGGTTGAGTTGTTGTTGGATCATCGAAATGAACCTTAAGCGCATCAGCTCGAGTCCAACAACTAGTAATAACCCTATCTCTTAATATGTCCATGATGTAATTTAATCTCCTTTCTTTATAGGAGTCTTTAATTTAACAATAAAAAAACAAATATTTAATGTTAAAAAAATCTGTCGTCAACCACACAACAAAAAGGGATAAAAACGCCCGTTTGTTGCTTAAAAGAAGATAAGCTAGTAGTGATGTAGGTAGTGGTAACTATATTGAAATATCAAATAATCAACAAAAAATAACAAAAAATAGATGGTTCTTGTTATCTAACCTTGGTATAACGAATTGATGCTCCATTTTTCAATGGATACTGGTTTGAATAGTGTTAATATTGAAGTAAAAGGCAGAGATTTATAAAGAAAACAGATCATTTTACCTCTATATAAATTATTCAATCTTAAGTTTTAGGAGGTGTATATGATGCGTTGCCCAGTTTGTAAAAATAACGCTCATACTAGAACGAGCCGTTACTTAACTAACAAAACGAAGGAATCTTATTATCAATATCAAAACATAAGATGTTCTTGTACCTTTAAAACATTAGAAAGTTTGGCCAGAATAATTTCTGCCCCAGAGACAGAAGAAAATATTACCATTGTTACCTAATAAGAATAATATTATAAAATATTTATTCATTAGATTAATAAAACAGTAAGTGATTATTTAAAAACGAGTGAAAATTTAGCCCCGCTATAAGGGGCATTATTAGATATTTTTTATGATTGATAATTACTCTTTAACTATGACGCAGTCATTAGCTAAAGTGACAATATTATTTTTGCTAATTTTACATCGTTTGCGGGTTTCAACTTTACCATCAACTTTTACCTCACCTTGGGCGATAAGCGTTTTGGCTGCGGCTCCGCTTTCCACCAAACCTTGCAATTTTAATAAATCACATAATTTAATATAGGGTTGGCCATCAAGATGAAAAATTTCCATTTTATCGCCTATGGGCAAGTATTTTGAGTGTCATGATATTCTTCACAGGCTTGTAAGGTATTTTGCATTAGTGTAGCCACTGTCATTGGCCCAACACCACCAGGCACAGGGGTGATCCAACTAGCGCGTTGTTGTGCTTCTTGATAACAGACATCGCCGGTGACTTTTCCATTTTCAAGCCGATTAATGCCCACATCCATAACAACCGCACCCGGTTTTATCCATTCACCGGGAATAAAATTTGCTTTACCAATAGCCACGACTAGCAAATCAGCTTGCTCTACATGATGACGTAAATTAGTGGTAAAACGGTGGGCAACAGTAGTTGTACAACCGGCAAGTAGCAATTCCAGACTCATAGGACGGCCTACGATATTTGAAGCACCAACAATAACCGCATTTAAACCAAGAAGTTTAATTTGGTAGCGTTCAAGTAAGGTAATAATACCGCGAGGTGTACAAGGTCGTAATCTTGGGGCACGTTGACAAAGGCGACCTATGTTATAAGGATGAAAACCGTCAACATCTTTATCTGGATGGATATGTTCTAATATCTTGATATAGTCAATAGTCTTAGGTAGCGGTAATTGCACCAGGATCCCATCAATTGCCTTATCATTATTAAGTTGATCAATTAATTGCAAAAGTTCAGACTCGGTAGTTTTTTCCGCTAAATCGTATGAGCGAGAAATAAAGCCGACCGCTTCACAAGTACGACGTTTACTGTTTACGTAGATCTGTGAAGCCGGATCATTACCGACTAAAATGACCGCAAGCCCAGGAGCTCGCTTGCCTAGTGAAAGTCTCAATTTAACTTTTTCGGCAACTTCCTGTCTGATTGTTTCGGAAATCATTTTTCCATCAATAATTTTTGCTGACATTATTTAGTTAATCCATAAAAATATTGCGTTACTGCTATTTTGTCAGAAGAAAGCGATGCTGTCAGTTTTATTAGTAGCCAGAAAATGAGCAGATAGATAATTTGTCACTGAAAAGACATTGACTCAGTGCTCAGCAACCGTATAATCCAACGACATTATTTTTATTATTGAATCAGCATTTTTCTATTTTCTATGCGCCCTTAGCTCAGCTGGATAGAGCAACGGCCTTCTAAGCCGTAGGTCACAGGTTCGAATCCTGTAGGGCGTACCATTTAAAATCAATGGGTTAAGCAAGTTTCAGTCCCACCTGATTTCCCTCTTGTGTCGTATTTGTGTCGTTACCATCTAGAAGTGAGTCTATTTTCTTCGCGTGTTCAGTAAGGTGGTTGGGTGCCAAGTGTGCATAACGGCGGACCATTTCGATAGACTCCCATCCTCCCATTTCCTGTAATGCTGAAAGCGGGACTCCCGATTGGATTAACCAACTTGCCCATGTGTGACGAAGATCATGAAAACGAAAGTTATCAATGCCCGCACGTTTTAGGCCAAGTAGCCATCCGGTGTTGTCGTCAACCCGCATTTTTCTTATTGCTGGTGTTTTAGTTCCGTCTGCCCGATTAGCTGCTTTGGTATGTACAAACACCCAGCGTGAATGTTTGCCAATTTGCCCTTTAAGAACTTTGCAAGCCGTATCATTCAGCGCTACGCCAATAGCCTTCCCTGCTTTAGCATTTTCTGGATTTATCCAAGCTACTTTCCTTTGCATATCGACTTGACTCCATTCAAGATCGATGATATTCGAGCGTCTTAACCCTGTAGATAACGCAAAGATAACAACAGGTTTAATACTTTCAGGCATACAGTCAATAAGGCGATTAGCCTCTTCTCTGGTAAGCCAACGAATACGTTTGCTGACTGGTTTATTGGTTTTGATCACTGGAGCAGTTTTCATCCAGCCCCAATCATTGGCCGCAGCACGTAACAAAGATCTCATAAATCCGAGATAGTGGCTTTTTGTTCCAACACTAACTGGCCTCTCTTTGTATGCAGGAATAGTTTTACCATCTCTGATTGCTGCATCTCTCCGTATTTCCCATCTTCTGCGGTGGTTACGATTGATCATCTTGCCAACAATATTATGAACCTCATCACCAGTAATACTGGCAATGTCTCGGCCAGCTAATTGTTGGAGGAAAAAATCAATTTTCACCTTGTCATCATCAAGGCTACGCTTGTGTCCTTTCTCATCTAACCAACGGAGGCATGCCTCCTCAAACGTTCTTATTGGCAGTTCGCCTAGCTCATCGACCCGCCACGCTTCAGCCTTCAGCTTGTCGTGTAACTCCTGCGCTTGTTTCTTGTCCGATGTGCCAAGCGATCTTCTAACCCTTTTGCCATTTGGCGTAAAGAAATGACAGTGCCATATCCCGCCTCTGAGAGTGATTGACATGATAGAACTCCTTTTTTGTCATCACCCATGCTCGCAGGGTGATTCTGAGTTGGTTGAGTGAGATAATCAATACAGGAAGAGCGTAAAATTAAATATTTCCCGGCTCCGCCGCTTGTTCTCTGACCGATAAGAACACCGCGTTTTATAAGGTTGCTAACTGTTCTTGGTGAAACTTTAAGGTAATTGGCGGCTTCAGCTAGAGTTAACGGTTCATCGAGTTTCATTACTAATCCTTAAATTTCTGGTATTACATAAAGCAATTAGGCGCTGCGTATTACCATGAAAAAGATCACCCAATAACATCGATGTTATTGGGTGATCTGCATGCATGGTAATATGCAATAGTAATTCACTAAGGTTAACAACTTCCCCTAACGCTGCTAATATGATGCTCCTGTGATGGGGCTATTCTTTTTGCGCTTGTTGCTGATTCCAGATTGAATCAACAGGCATTTCTACCCTCACATCTAGCCATGTTGAGGGTGGAATATCACACGGCTCACCATCGACATAATAAGTTGGTTTTCCATCAATAATTTCTTTAATCCGCCAGTTCTGAAAATCTTCTGGTAAATGCGAGTGTTGGCGATGAAATGTTTGAATCTCGATGCTACCATTAGATAAAATTTTGTCTCTGACGTAGATAAGTTCTAAGCCATTAATATCTTTAGGTACTGAAACACCTCCATTCACACCCCATGCGCCGTCTGAGTTATAGCCCAATACTCTGGAAATCAAATATTTT
>NZ_AUCC01000071.1 GCF_000429565.1 Arsenophonus nasoniae DSM 15247 | reverse complement strand
TGAAGCAAATAAGGTTTAAAGGGGGATAATTTAGTCGGTTGTTGACTTCTTTTAGCATAAGTTGGCATTGTCTGTTGTTGTAAATGATGTTTTACGGTGTTACGGGATATACCCAACTCACTGGCAATTTTTCGAAGGCTTTGTCCTTGTGCAAAGCGAACATGAATATCCACAAATATCTCCTTGGTTAACATAAATTATCCGTACAAAAATGTGCGAATAATACCAAGTGGATCAGTTTTAGATGATCGTTAGTGGATCAGTTTTGCATGATCGGTGACACCGCTGCCGTAAACAACGCATCTACTTCTGTTGGATCCTCTGTCAGCGTACTTAATACACCGCGATTACTGCGGTCGCTAATGGTAATGTTTATGGTGTAATTGTTATTGCTAGCGGGTGCACTATGACGTATTTGTGTCAAGTTACCGCCGGTATCGTAACTATAAGTACGGAAGTAGTTTGTATAGGTAGAGTTATCTGATGAAAGGGGGACAATGACGGGAGGTAAATTATTGCTTTGCTGTGGAATATCGGCCATTTCACGTCCGGTGGCATTGACCAGCTGATAAAGGCTGTCATAGCTGTAAGTATTTTCTGGTACTATTTTTTGATTGCGCCAAAAACGAGTCTCTTCAGCATCATTACGGATGTTAAGCACGTTACCTACTGGATCATACTCATAGCGTAGATCCTGCAACACCCTCATTCCGGCAATATGTCCTGCTGGACGCACTGCTTTAATTCCCATCAGGCGCTGCGTTTCCGGTTCGTAAGTGTACATGGTCACCACACCATTGCCATGTTCTTCACGCAATTTTTGGCCTGCGGCAGAATAAGTCAGTGATTGTACGATAACCTGTTCCTGACCGTCTTTCACCGTCAGCCAACTACTCATCAGTAAACCAGCTACATCATAAGCCATACGTTGTAAATTACCACGCGCATCAATAGTGGTTAACACACGACCGGTTGCATCTGCTGTAACCTGAGTGGTATAGGGCTCGTCATCTAACTGTTGATTCCAAACAACGGGATCATTTCCTTGCCAATCAGCGATTGTCTCCTGCCTATCTGCCTCCTTTAACAACTTGCGGGTCACTGCCAGCGGGATACCACTTAAAGCGATGCTATCTGTCTGCACCAGACCTGCCGTGTCATAATGGCTAACACACTGACCAACCAGATTGTATCTCTGCTCCTCTTCGGTGTTACCGGCCCAGATAAAACGTTCCGTTACCCGAGTTGCTTCAGTGGTTACTTGTTCTGTGATACTTAGTTGACGTCCCGGTAGGCTGGCATCCTCATATTGAAAAGTATGGGTAACAGCTTGGCTTATATCTTCTTCACCATGGTTGTAAACGCCGATATTACTTATTGCTATAAAAGGCCGGCCGGCAATATCGCTTAAAGCTAGTGTGATACCTGCATCAGCACTCTGCGTACTCAGCACATTGCCAAGCAAGTTAGTTTGATAGGCAAAGTTGGTCAGTCCGCGCTCATATAAACGCGGATCGGCACTTTGCGCCAGAAAACCGCGGGCATTGTACTGATGGTGAGTAATACGTTGCTCTGTATTATTTGGTGTATCAGGATGGCGGTAATACGCGATATCACGCACGCTCAGACCTCGATTATCAACCACCGTGATCGTCGGTGTTTTACTAAATAGCAGTGTACTCATAAGTGTCTCCTGAAAATGATTATGCAATCAATTTTTGTTACGTGGAGTTAGCCACGACAGGAAATATACCACTTTATGGGTAGCTTTTTTAATAACTTGGGCACACTAAGGGATGATAAATTAAGCTTAAAGAAAGGGTGATTTTTAAGCAATTTAAATAGAATAAATCGCGATTGAATTAATATATTAACTTCGTATAGGTGTTCAGCTTTTATGTAACATAGATAATTTTTCTATCCAACATTATGCTAGCGCATTTTGTCTAAAACGGCATGTTTGCTTCAGGATGTTATTTTTAATATCTAGCAATCGATGGTGTCATAACCCAAAATTAATTCCTTTTTTACCCCATTATCTCCGCTAAATGATGCAGGTTTAACTTATAAACCAAGTAGTAAGGTAAACAAACTCATCTAACTACAATTAGATAATGGAGATATTTAAAGAATTGCTGAGCGATATTATTATGTTATCAATGGCAAGGTAAATAAAATCTACCGTATTGCCCCTATTTTAACTAGCAGCATCAATGCGCTTCATATCAGTCATATAATTACGCAGTTTTTTACCTATGATCTCAATGGGATGATTACGGATCGCTTCATTGGTATCTCGTAATTGTCTATTGTCAATCTGGCTAACGGGTATATTTTTCGCTAAGTCGCCTGGCTGTAATGTTGCTATAAAATCCTTCAACAAAGGAATTGCTGCAGAAGAGAATAGATAATTACCATATTCTGCAGTATCGGAAATAACGACATTCATCTCATATAAACGTTTACGCGCAATGGTATTCGCGATCAAGGGTAATTCATGTAACGATTCATAATAAGCCGACTCTGCGACAATACCGGCTTGCAACATCGTCTCATAAGCTAATTCAACACCAGCTTTGGTCATTGCGACTAATAACAGACCATGGTCAAAATATTCCTGCTCTAAAATTTTGCCCTTATAGGTAGGATAATTTTCAAACGCCGTTTGCCTTGTTTCTGCCCGCCAAGTGAGTAAATTGTTATCATTATTCTGCCAGTCTGCCATCATGGTGGCTGAAAATTTACCGGACATAATGTCATCCATATGTTGCTGAAATAATGGCGCCATGATTGTTTTTAATTGTTCAGATAATGCAAATGCCCGTAATTTAGCCGGATTAGCTAAACGATCCATCATGAGCGTAATACCACCTTGTTTTAATGCTTCGGTGATTGTTTCCCAGCCATACTGGATTAATTTCCCCGCATAGCCTGGTTCGACACCCTCGGCAACCATTTTGTCATAACACAGTAATGAGCCGGCTTGTAGCATGCCACATAAGATAGTCTGTTCACCCATCAGATCCGATTTTACTTCGGCAACAAAAGAGGACTCAAGTACACCAGCGCGATGACCGCCTGTGGCAGCTGCCCATGCTTTAGCAATATTTATCCCTTCACCTTGCGGATCATTTTCTGGATGAACGGCAATCAGCGTTGGTACACCAAAACCGCGCAGATACTCTTCACGGACTTCGGTTCCTGGGCATTTTGGCGCCACCATAATAACGGTAATGTCCTGGCGGATCGGCTCACCCACTTCGACAATATTGAAACCATGGGAATAACCTAATGCAGCCCCCTGTTTCATTAATGGTTGAATGGTCTGCACCACAGCAGAGTGTTGTTTATCTGGTGTTAAATTAATAACTAAATCCGCTTGCGGAATTAATGTTGCATAAGTACCAACAGTAAAACCATTTTCTATCGCCTGACACCATGAAGGACGCTTTTCTTCAATCGCTTCTTTGCGCAATGCATAGGCAACATCCAGACCGGAATCACGCATATTTAGTCCCTGATTAAGTCCTTGCGCTCCACAGCCAACAATGACAATTTTTTTGTCTTTTAAATAACTGGCTCCAGCAATAAATTCATCACGAGCCATAAAACGGCATTGACTTAATTGCAATAATTGTTGGCGCAAATTTAGGGCATTAAAATAATTAGCCATAGATTAATTTCCTTCATAATTTCAGCATGTTATTATACATTTTCTATTGTTTTATTGTCAGATTACTTAGCAAAGAAGCGTTGCTATGCTTACTATATGCGATCAAAATTATTGCGTAAATTGATATATTTGAAATATAATGTTGCAAAATATGCAATATTATATGGCCACTTTTTATCACTGAGGGCGCAATGGATATTCGCGATCTAAAGTTATTTTTACATCTAGCTGATAGCTGTCACTTCGGACGCACGGCTAATGCCATGCATATCAGTCCCTCGACATTATCTCGCCAAATACAACGTCTGGAAGAAAGTTTTGGTCATCTTTTATTTATGCGCGATAATAGAACTGTACGCCTCACAGAAGCAGGAAAACAATTTACACAATTTGCCCAACAAACACTGCTTCAATATCAGCAACTTAGCCACTCACTTAACCAACAGAGCGCCTTATTGACTGGTGAATTACACCTATTTTGCTCAGTTACTGCCGCTTATAGTCATTTACCCAAGATCCTGGATACCTTTAGGCTAGCAAATCCTTTAATCGAAATTAAATTAACCACTGGTGACGCAGCGGATGCCGTCAATAAAGTTGCCAGACGAGCAGCCGATCTAGCGATTGCCGGTAAATCGGAAAAATTACCGGATAATATTTTATTTAACAAATTAGGTGAAATTCCGCTCGTCTTGATTGCGCCATCATTAGCGGGAACGATCCGTCAACAAGTTTCGCAACCGCAACCGA
Source organism: Arsenophonus nasoniae DSM 15247 (assembly GCF_000429565.1). Lineage (GTDB taxonomy): Bacteria > Pseudomonadota > Gammaproteobacteria > Enterobacterales > Enterobacteriaceae > Arsenophonus > Arsenophonus nasoniae. Next base: position 10,961 of record NZ_AUCC01000071.1, on the reverse strand, counting down.
ACTGGCAACAAATTCCATTTATCCTGCCAGTACACGGACCTAGCCGCCAAAGAATTGAGCTTTGGTTTCAACAGCACGCGATTATTAATCCGCTAATTTATGCTACTGTGTCAGGCCATGAGGCCATTGTATCGATGGTAGCACTCGGTTGTGGTATCGCATTAATACCTAAAGTGGTCGTTGATAATAGCCCTGAATCTGTCCGCAATCGTATTTGGCAACCTGATCCTATTTCACGGGTTGAACCTTTTGATCTTGGCGTTTGTGTTTTAAACAAACGCCTTAATGAACCATTAATTCGCGCATTCTGGCAGTTGCTGCCTGCTGCCAATATGCTCAGTCAATAATTGACTTGGCGGCGCTAAAAAGAATTGGAATGAGGCATTATTGGTTTCATCATGATACTGATAGCCCAATGCGGCAAGATGATTGGCAAATAGGGCTTCTGAACCAGACAATTCAAAGGCTGCCAAGACACGGCCATAATCAGTTCCATGACTGCGATAATGAAACAGGGTAATATTCCAATAAGTACCTAACGTTTGTAAAAACTTAAGCAGCGCGCCTGGAGACTCTGGAAAGACAAAACTTAATAGTCGCTCATTAAGTGGCTTTGACGGACGTCCTCCCACCATATAACGCACATGGAGTCTGGCCATTTCATCATGGGAAAGATCAGCAACTTCATAACCCGCTCGTCGTAAATCAGCAACAATGTCAGCACATTCATCAACCCCATAGCTCAACCGAACACCAACAAAAATAGACGCTTGCCCTGAATTTATGTCGCTATAACGATAATTAAATTCAGTAACAGCACGCTTACCCAATACTTGGCAGAAACGCAAAAAACTACCTTTTTGTTCAGGAATGGTGACCGCGAATAAAGCTTCTCGTTGTTCGCCTAATTCACAACGCTCTGAAACATAACGCAAACCATGAAAATTAATATTTGCGCCCGTTAAAATATGGGCTAAACGTTCGCCTTTTATACCATGCTGCTGAACATATTTTTTCAAACCCGCTAATGCCAACGCACCTGCCGGCTCTGCTACAGCGCGTACCTCTTCGAATAAGTCTTTAATGGCAGCACAAATATTATCACTATTAACCGTAATAATATCATCGACATACTTTTGACATAGCCGAAAAGTTTCATCGCCAATACGCTTAACCGCTACCCCTTCGGCAAATAAACCCACAGTGGGTAAATCTACCGGATGACCCGCTGCTAAAGCAGCTTTGAGGCAAGCCGCATCTTCGGCCTCAACAGCAATAATTTTAATATTAGGCATTAGTTGTTTGAGCAGGATCGCAATACCGGCAATCAATCCTCCACCACCAACGGGCACAAAAATACGATCAAGGTGAGGAACTTGTTGTAATAATTCCATCGCTATTGTTGCTTGACCTGCAATCACTGCCGGATGATCAAAAGGTGGCACATAGGTGTATCCTTTCTGATGAGCAATTTCAATCGCTTTTGCTTTTGCCTCATCAAAATTTGCTCCATATAAAAGCACCTCAGCCTGTAGACCTCGAACTGCATTAACTTTGATATCTGCAGTGGCTAACGGCATCACAATTAGTGCCGGGATCCCCATCCGACTGGCAGATAACGCAACACCTTGGGCATGATTACCGGCCGAGGCGGTAATAACACCACTCGCTCGCTGCTCGGCTGACAAACTAGCAATCATGTTATAAGCGCCACGTAGCTTAAAACTATGCATTAATTGCAGATCTTCACGCTTAACCAAAATTGTATTATCAAACCGCTCAGAGATTTTTTTCATCTCCTGTAATGGAGTGACTTGGGCAACTTGATAAACGGGTGCCTTTAGTGCTGCGCTTAAATAATCCGCTGCTGAGGGTGAACTCTGCAAACAAGACATCGCCATTTTATTCTCCTAGTTTCGTTTTATCACGCACCGCACCCTTATCTGCACTTGTTGCCAATGCAGCATATGCGCGTAGGGCAAAAGAAACTTTACGTGCACGCTTGTGTGGTGTCCATGCTTTGTCGCCACGTTGCAATTCAGATTGTCTACGTTGATCTAATATTTTGTTATCGATATTTAAGGCAATCCGGCGAGCGGGAATATCAATATCAATAATATCGCCATCTTCAATCAAGGCAATCAAACCTCCACTTGCCGCTTCTGGCGAAATATGGCCAATGGATAATCCTGAACTACCACCAGAAAAACGGCCATCAGTGATTAATGCACAACTGCTGGCTAACCCCATTGATTTAAGATAAGACGTGGGATAAAGCATTTCTTGCATACCTGGCCCACCCCTTGGTCCTTCATAGCGAATTACCACTACATCACCAGCAACAATCTTACCGTTCAATATTGCTGCTACTGCCTCTTCTTGACTATCAAACACCTTGGCTGAACCGCGAAATGTCAGGCAATTTTCATCAACCCCTGCGGTTTTGACAATACAACCGTCTGCCGCCAGGTTGCCAAATAAAACCGCCAATCCGCCATCCTGACTATAAGCATGCGCTAAATTGCGAATACATCCTGTTTGACGATCGAGATCCAAGGATGGCCAACGGCATGTTTGTGAAAATGCTTGGGTAGTACGAATACCGGCTGGTCCTGCCGCATACATCTGTTTCACCGCATCATCATGTGTCAATATGACATCATACTGCGCTAACATTTGCTCAACATTCAAACCAAGAATATTTTTTACCTGACGATTAAGTAATTGCGCGCGATCTAACTCGCCTAAAATAGCGATAACGCCGCCGGCTCGATGAACATCTTCCATATGATATTTGGCTGTACTGGGTGCTACTTTACATAAATGCGGTACTTTACGTGATAAACGATCAATATCTGCCATAGTAAAATCAACCTCAGCTTCCTGCGCTGCCGCTAATAGGTGTAATACTGTATTCGTCGATCCTCCCATTGCAATATCGAGTGTCATCGCATTTTCAAATGCCGCTTTTGTGGCAATATTACGTGGCAAAACACTGTCATCATCCTGCTCATAATATTGTTTTGTGATCTCAACAATACGTTTACCGGCAGCCAAAAACAGCTGTTTACGATCGGTATGCGTCGCCAATAAAGAACCGTTACCAGGCAAAGATAATCCTAATACCTCGGTCAAACAGTTCATTGAATTAGCAGTAAACATGCCTGAGCATGAGCCGCAAGTTGGGCAAGCTGAACGTTCGATTTGTTCACTATCTTGATCACTCACAGTCGGATCCACACTTTTAATCATGGCATCTACCAAATCAAGTTTAATAATCTGATCAGAAAGTTTGGTTTTGCCTGCCTCCATCGGGCCACCCGATACAAAAACAGCCGGAATATTTAAGCGCAATGCGGCCATCAGCATGCCTGGTGTAATTTTGTCACAATTAGAAATACAAACCATCGCATCGGCACAATGAGCATTAACCATATATTCAACGGAATCAGCAATAAGCTCGCGAGACGGCAGCGAATACAACATACCGCCATGCCCCATTGCAATACCATCATCAACCGCAATGGTATTAAACTCTTTTGCCACACCGCCAATGGCTTCTATTTGTTTAGCCACCCACTGACCAAGATCACGTAGATGCACATGACCAGGGACGAATTGCGTAAATGAATTGACAACCGCAATAATTGGCTTGCCAAAATCAGCGTCGGTCATTCCAGTTGCCCGCCAAAGTGCCCTGGCACCAGCCATATTACGGCCATTGACCGTTGTAGCAGAACGATATTCTGGCATTGTTGCTCCCTTAGTATAAAAATTGACGATAATTAGACGCCAATAAACATCTCGCAATTTGAACTAACTATTGACAGGATCTAACCAGTTCCATTTATCTTTTGTTGAACCATCAAATAAGCCAAAAAAAGCCTGCTGGATACGTTTAGTTACTGGGCCACAATGACCAACCCCGACTTGAATACCATCAACACTCCGAACTGGCGTAATCTCAGCCGCAGTACCGGTCATAAAAATTTCATCCGCCAGATACAACGATTCACGTGATAACATTTGTTCACGAACTTCAAATCCCAATTCAGTAGCTAACTTGATAATGGCATCACGTGTGATGCCGGGTAGTGCTGACGAGGTAAATGGCGGTGTAAAAAGTACGTTATCTTTAACTTCAAATAGGTTCTCACCCGCACCTTCGGAAATATAACCATTAACATCTAACGCAATGCCTTCCTGATAGCCATGACGACGCGCTTCACTACCCACCAGTAAAGACGATAGATAATTACCACCCGCTTTAGCCGCTGTCGGGATGGTATTGGGTGCGGCGCGATGCCAAGACGAAACCATCGCATCAATACCTTGTTCTAGTGCTTTTTCACCTAGATACGTTCCCCATGGAAAAGCCGCAATAATAACATCCGTTTTATAACCTGGTGGTGGATTCACTCCCATACCAACATCACCAATAAAAACCAGTGGTCTAATATAGCCACTAACTAACTTATTTTTACCAATGGTTTCGCGACAGGCTTCCATTAATTCATCAACGCTTTGGTTTAAAGGCATGCGATAAATTTTTGCTGAATCGTGTAAACGCTGCATATGCTCACGATGGCGAAAAATTACTGGACCTTGATGAGAGTGATAACAGCGAATACCTTCAAAAACCGAAGTACCATAATGCAAAGAGTGAGACATAACATGTATCTTTGCTTCCGCCCAGTGCACCATTTCTCCGTTGAACCAAATATAATCTGCCTTTTTTGTCATTTTTTTACCTTATATTACGATTGATTGTTTGACAGCTTGTTGCTTGATTTCAATATCAAAAATATCTACCAATTTAATTAACTGTGAATAAAGTAGATTCAGTGGACGTTGACTATTAACCGTTATTTCAATGCTAACGTTATTGCCATCCAATCCTTGATTCATGCTTATTGTATTAACCTGAAATCCACGATGACGAGTTACCCGCAAAATGCGCTCTAAAATTTCTGGCCGAAAGCGCGCTTCAATATTTAATCGATAATGTCTCATAAGGGTTTCTCCATCATTTTTTCATTGCTGGCACCAGGAGGAACCAACGGCCAAACATTTTCTAATTCATCAATAGATACCTGTAGCAAATAAGGGCCAGCATGACTGAATAATCTATCCAGTGCGTTATTAATTTCTGATGTATGCGTAATACGCTGACCGGCAATATCGAATGATGCAGCTAATGCGACAAAATCTGGATTATCCGTTAACTGAGTTTCACTATAGCGTTGTTGAAAAAATAACTCTTGCCACTGACGTACCATACCCAGACGTTGATTATCGATAAGCACAATTTTGATCGGTAATTGTTTGCGCTTTATGGTCGCTAATTCCTGAATATTCATCATAAAAGAGCCATCGCCTGAAACACAGATAACCGCAGCATTAGGGCGAGCTAATTGAGCGCCGATTGCGGCTGGAATGCCAAACCCCATTGAACCTAATCCACTTGAAGTAATAAAATTCTCTGGTGCTCGAAATGACATATGCTGTGCCGTCCACATCTGATGTTGTCCAACATCGGTTGTCACGATGGTATCAACATGCATACGCTCTGAGATTTGTTTTAACAAAGCAGGGACATCGATAGAATCCCCTGTATGGTTATAATTCCATGCATACTCTGTTTTCAACGCGCTTACTTTGGCTTGCCATAATGCAATATTTAATGGTCGAGCTAAGCGCGGTAACAATAGTTTTGCATCACCGAGTAAACAAACATGCGCCTGGCGCAATTTATTCAATTCAGCATGATCTATATCTAAATGGATGACTTTGGCATGAGGCGCAAATGTATTCAATTTGCCGGTCACACGATCATCAAACCTTGCGCCTACTGCTAACAATAGATCACATTCCTGTACCGCAAAATTTGCCGCTTTGCTGCCATGCATACCCAACATCCCCAAATAATGCGGATCATCTGCTGTGACAGCACCAAGCCCCTTTAACGTAGCAACAGTGGGCAATCCGGTGATCGCAATAAAATCCCGCAACTCAGAAACCGCCCCTGACATACCAACCCCACCACCCACATACAAAATAGGTTGTTTCGCTTGCTGCATAATTTCACATGCGGTTGCTAATTGATTGGCAGAATAAAATGATTTTTCTTCAACTGGCATAAAATAGGGCAACAAATGGGTTGTTTGTAACTGTATATCTTTGGGGATATCAATTAAGACGGGTCCTGGACGCCCCGTTGTCGCAATACTGAAAGCCTCAGTAATAATCTGTGGTAACATCTCAACAGAATCCACTAAGAAACTGTGTTTTGTACAAGCTAAAGAGAGACTTAAAATGTCAACTTCCTGAAAGGCATCTGTGCCAATAAACTCCAGAGCAACCTGTCCTGTTATGGCAACGATAGGCACTGAATCTAATAATGCATCCGCTAAGCCAGTGATCAAATTTGTTGCTCCTGGCCCTGATGTTGCGATACAGACTCCTGGTTTATTCGTTGCTCTTGCATAACCAATTGCAGCCATAACAGCACCTTGCTCATGACGACATAACAAATGCTGCAAATCACTATCATACAAAGCATCATAAACAGGCATAATGGCTCCCCCAGGATAACCAAAAATCTGTTCAACCCCTTTACTAATTAATGCCTGAACTAACCATTGCGCTCCATTCATTGTTTTACTCCAGCAACCTAATTTATTTGTTTATTTTTCTGAACTCTCACCGGCAACTAACACAAATTTAAAGCTAAAAAAAACCCCGCGCCTTTCGGTGCGGGGTTCTTGTGAAATCTGGCTAGTTATTCTGCCTTTCTTCTTCCAAGTGCTGCCCCGCACGGTGGGATAATCACCACCACGCTCACAATAATTAGGTTAATTATTAGGGCAAACACATTCGTCATAATATTCGTTCTTTGATCTCGATAATTTATTTACTTATTTAGTGTTAACACGTTGACACTGATTTGACAATAATTATTTTATTTTTTATCGAAAAATAAAAAATCACGATTAGAATCAATAAATTTCTTTCATAATAAAATTATTTAATAGCTTATAAAAAATAATTAAAATAAAAAACTACAAAAACCAAAAAAAATAAAGATAATTACACCAAAATATAACTATTATTTGGTTTTGTATAAAATGATTAGTTTAAGTTTAATTAGTTAAGCATAGATTATAATGCAGATCGTTCTAAATAATTCGTAGCCGACTTTTTTATTATAAATAATGACAGCACCGTCCTAAAAAATTACAACAAAAGTAAAAGTTCCGGGCACTTCTCTAACAACCTTCCCATATTCACTAAAACCTAGTTGTACTTAATTTACTGACGAAGAAAATAGTAATGTGACATTTTAGGGAGGCAATATGGCACTAGCTGTTATTTACACCAGAGCTTCAATTGGTATGCATGCCCCACGGGTAACAGTTGAGGCACATATTAGTAATGGACTACCTGGACTTACCCTGGTTGGGTTGCCAGAAACAGCTGTAAGAGAAGCCCGTGATCGTGTCAGAAGTGCTTTAATAAATAGTGGTTTTCAGTATCCATCTAAAAGAATAACCATCAATTTAGCACCTGCAGATCTGCCAAAAGAAGGCGGACGTTACGATCTAGCCATCGCACTTGCCATTTTAGCGGCATCGGAACAAATTACATCGATAAAATTAAATCAATTCGAATTCCTTGGCGAATTAGCACTTTCTGGCCAAATTCGTCGAATAACAGGGGTAATCACTGCGGCACAAGCTGCATTAAAAAATCAGCGTAAATTGATTACTGCGATAGAAAACGCAAATGAATTAAATTTGTTACCAACAGAAAGTGTCTATTTTTGTGAACATCTACTCTCTGTTTGTCATTTCTTACATGATCAAAATACGTTACCTCACAATCAAGAAACGCCTATTACCAACCACAAGCACACTAATATAACAGATATCAATGATATTATTGGTCAACAGCACGCCAAACGCGCATTAGAGATCACAGCCGCAGGAGGACATAACCTTTTATTGCTTGGTCCACCTGGCACAGGTAAGACCATGCTTGCCAACCGCCTAATTACTATCTTACCTGATCTCACCAATCAAGAAGCGCTAGAGGTAGCGTCAATAAAAAGTTTGTGTGATATTTCATTTGATAACGAAAAATGGCTTACACGGCCATTTAGAGCTCCTCATCACAGTGCTTCTATGGCAGCATTGATCGGTGGCGGCAGCTTACCCAAACCTGGGGAAATATCTTTAGCTCATAATGGTATTTTATTTCTTGATGAATTGGCTGAATTTGAACGAAAAGTGCTCGACGCACTTAGGGAACCTCTAGAATCTGGTGAAATAGCAATTTCACGTGCCAAAGCTAAAGTTAATTTTCCAGCCAATATTCAACTTATTGCCGCTTTAAATCCCAGCGCTATGGGTCACTATAAAGGGATATATAACCGAGCCAACTCAAAACAAATCCTTCGTTATCTAGCAAAGATATCTGGGCCATTCTTAGACCGTTTTGATCTCTCTATAGAGGTACCACTTTTACCACTAGGTACCTTAAGCCATTCTACACCAACGAATGAAAGCAGTTTCGATATAAAACAACGTGTTATACAAGCAAGAAAACAGCAAATTGAACGTTCGGGTAAAATTAATGCAAAACTAAATAGCAAAGAAGCCGCACTTTTTTGTAAACTAAAACCGAATGACGCTCTTTTTTTAGAAACAACATTAAATAAACTTGGCCTCTCAATCAGAGCTTGGGGTCGTATACTGAAAGTTTCACGAACTATTGCTGATTTAAAACAGCAACAACAAATTGAAAAAATTGATATTATTGAAGCAATTAGCTATCGCTGTATGGATAAGCTACTTATTCAGTTACAAAAACAAATTGCATAACAAAGGGGTATTAAAACCCCTTTTTTTAGATCTATAATGATATTAATCATCAGTATCGGTATAGTCTTCTGAAGGATCCAGTTGTGGTTTACCTCCAGATAAGGTATGAAAACGCTTAGGTCGGCTAATACGAGACATATATTTAGACCATACTTTTTCTTCTGGTGTCACAGGTTCGCGTTCACCGCGACACATAGCAACAAAAAGTTTTTCTTCTTCTGTCTGAGGTTGACGCTTACCTAAATCAAGTTCATTGAAAGCTTGACCGCAACGTTCTAACAACTGAGCTTCTTTAATGGTGAAATCACCATGACGAGAAAACCCTCGAGGATAATTTTTATTATCAAAAAAACGATTAGTCGTGATAAAGCTTTCTGCCATCTAACACACTCCTACCTCTCTAATGTCAACTCATTATGGCGCGGAGTATTAGTTAGCAATTGCATTCTGTAAAACAAAACATTTAAATCGTTAAGATTAAAAATTTTGGAGATTGCTGTGGATACTGAATTATTAAAAACTTTTTTAGAAGTTAGTAAAACCCGACATTTTGGTCTAGCAGCCGAATCGTTATACCTAACACAATCAGCGGTAAGTTTCCGAATACGCCAATTAGAAACTCAATTAGGGACCGTTTTATTTGCCCGTCATCGCAATAATATTCGTTTAACTGCGGCAGGCGAACGCTTGATACCCTACGCTAAATCGTTAATAAATACCTGGCTACAAGCTAAAAAAGAAATTTCTCATCAATCATTACAAACAGAATTTTCAATAGGCTCGACAATATCACTATGGGAAGGATGCTTAACAAATTGGATTCAACTTATTTATCAAAAACATAAAGAGCTTCATCTTGAATGCAGAATATCAACACGACAATCTTTAGTAAAACAACTTCATTCACGAGAACTTGATTTACTTATTGCGATCGAACCACCGAAAATGGATGAGTTTGAAAGTGCTATCATTGGTGAAATAAAATTACAACTGATGACAAATAAAAAAAATTTAACTTTATCGAAATTCAATCTTATCAAACTTGACTGGAGTGCTGATTTCAATACCACTGAAAAATCATCTTTACTTGAAAATTCGCCTACACTGCTAACAACATCAGCTAATCTTGCACGGGAGCTATTATATCCAACCAAATCTGCCGCTGTTTTGCCCATTCATTGGCTTAATCAACATCATGAATTAGAAACACTATCGAAAATTATCTACAGCAAACCAATTTATGCTATTTGGTTACAAAATAATGAACAAGAAACGTTTATTAATAAATTAGTGAAAATACCTATTGAGGAATAACTAATTATGAAGAGGTAAAAAATATAAACTTTCAGTTTCATAACCAGTTATTAACAAAAAAATATTTATTATGGTAAAAAGTACAAAAAAACCACGATAGTTTTTTGTCTCTAATATCTAGTAAAAATAAAATAATAGAACATAATCCATCAATTTTAATAAATAAAAATTAGAATATTAAGATAAGAATATATTTTTGAACGGTTCATAGACAAAAACCCAGTCAGTTAAACTGGGTTTTTTGATATTTAATAACATTATCTATAAAACTATAAATGGCAGGGGCGGAGAGACTCGAACTCCCAACACCCGGTTTTGGAGACCGGTGCTCTACCAATTGAACTACGCCCCTAAATAGGTGGCGGTGCGGACGGGACTCGAACCCGCGACCCCCGGCGTGACAGGCCGGTATTCTAACCAACTGAACTACCGCACCACCCGATTTATTTCACTAATGGCCTTAGCCATTAGCATTAAATTAAAGTCTGGCAGCTCCCTACTCTCACATGGGGAGACCCCACACTACCATCGGCGCTACGGCATTTCACTTCTGAGTTCGGCATGGGGTCAGGTGGGACCACCGCGCTATTGCCGCCAGACAAATTCTTTTTTACCTATCCCGTTTCAGTACGCTGCCATCTCGGCTAGCCTTTCGGCTCACTCGCCTACCTCAGTAGGTGCTCACCATCAACAGCGCCAGTTCACGCTCCTTCGCGTAATATCTCGTCAGGATAGACTCTTGAACAAGCTAAAATTCTTCTCTCT
>NZ_AUCC01000070.1 GCF_000429565.1 Arsenophonus nasoniae DSM 15247 | reverse complement strand
AACGCCAAAGCGATTTGCGTTAAGAAATAAGCCAATTTTAAAAGGTTCAACCATGAAACTTAACATCATCAAACTATTAATCACGACATTATTGTTTATCAGTGCAGCATTTGCTTTCGAACTGATAGTTGGTCACATTGCGCACGCCGATACCGTCATTGACCCACAAATCAGGTTTAAACGTGGCGAATTAGGCAATATTCAATTAGGCGGACAAGAGCTACTGGTTATTGGCATCATGCTAGTGCCAGCTCTTATGGTTTATTTTGGGGTATTCCTCGACACATTGAAGAAATAGTTACAGAACAAGAAGTCCATTACCCACCCTAATCTATTCCACTTAATTAATACCCATTCATCAATTAACTTTGAGGGATCACCTTATGCAAAGTTTTATCAATATCGAAACAAAAAACATCAATGGTGAATTAATCACGATGGTTAATGCACATGATTTACACTACTTTTTGGGAAGTAAGCAAGATTTTAACACATGGATGAAGAAGGGAATTTCAGACTTTAGATTAGTTGAAAATAAAGACTTTATTTGCCTCCACAAAAAAATGGAAGCCAACAACGCTACTATAATCGACTACTACATTTCCCTCGATATGGCGAAAGAACTATCAATGGTTGAGGGTAACGAAAAAGGTAACCTAACAAGGAAGTACTTGCAACAAATTATCTGTTCTTGTTAATGCATCATGCTAAATAAAAAAGACCGGCGCAAGGCGAGCCAACACCAGGGAAATTATATTGTAGTTTTAAGTCTTAATTATAACATAAATTAAACAAAATACTGTAATTATTTACATATATGTAATAATCATCAGTTATATGGGCAATCAGCTTTGAGGTTTTGAAATGAAAACAATGACTGCTAAGAAATATAACGTAATCTTGTGTATAAAACTAAATGCTTACCGAGAGCATATGGAAATATGTTTAGGTTTCACTCAAAAAGATTGGGATGAATTAAGCTCATCAGAGAAAAGTGTAATTATTGATGACGCTATTTATAGCAATTTAGATTATTGAACAAAAAATGACTAACGAAAAAATGCGGGAAGAATTTGAAGAGTGGGCGGTAAAGTCTCAAGGGTACCTTAAATCTACTTTAACTAGATGCCCTACGAGTGGGAGATACCATAATAGGTACGCAAATAGGATGTGGACTGCTTGGCAAGCATCAAGAGAAAATATCGAAGTTGAATTTCCTCCTGCAAACTATACATCCACTCATCGTGCTATTACTAATATTGCAATTGGATATAACGAAGCATTAGCTGATGTTAAACAACTACTAACTGAACAGGGGTTTAATGTGAAATGAAAGAATCACTAAATGACAAATATATTTATTATCTCTGTTTTAGAAAATAATAAAAAGGATAAAGAAAATGTAGAATAAAGCATTAACCTGGAAATATTAAACCCGCCTTAATCAAAAATAATAATTATAAAAATCACCTGCACTCTTATTAATTAAATTAGAGAGTAATACTATGTGTCGATATAAAAGTAATTGCACAACTATTGGATTATTAAAACCAGGAATGATCATTCGTTATCACGATGAGGATTTAAAGATAATTAAATTACTTGAACGTAAATTAACACCCAAAGGTTTAATTTGCAAATATAAAGTCAACGGTGGAGGAGGAGTATTAACTGCCCACAGCGGATTAAGAGTTAATGTATTAACTGAAAGGCATGTTAATGAAAACCGTAGAACTTGGTATATGCAAGGAAAATAAAAAATGAAATTAATTGAAATATGTGAAAAAGAAATAAAGCAGGTTGATTATTTTGGTATTGAATTAACAGTTGATGCTGGCGTTAATTTTTTAGCCGCAGATGATGAAGGTTTCGTTTATGGCTACTTTCATAAACCTATCATATATAGCACGGAAGGTATCTGGATAACTAAAGAAAAAGACCATTTTTACCATTATGTCGCTAAAGTCGATATTGGCGATAAAGACTGGAAAGAAACGCTAGTAGAGGTGTAAATAACATATGAAAACAGACTTTGGTGGTAGTAATACACCAAAAGAAATACGCGATCGCTGGCAAACTCCCTACCTTATATTTAAAGCTCTTGATAATGAATTTAACTTTTGTCTGGATGCTGCGGCAGATATAAATAACGCTCTGTGTTGTCGTTTTATAAGTGAAGAAGATAACGCTTTGGAAATTGAATGGAGTAGCATTGGATCAATCTATTGTAACCCACCCTACTCCAATATCTTACCTTGGATCTATAAGGCAGCAAAGGAATGCAAAGAGCGAGTTAAATCAATCGTCATGCTAGTGCCAGCCGACACATCAGTCGGTTGGTTCAAGGTAGCTATGCAAACAGTAGACGAAGTAAGACTGATCACGGGTGGGCGGATTTCTTTTATTAATGCAGATACGGGTAAACCGGTTAACGGAAATACTAAAGGTTCAATGCTTCTTATCTGGCGGCCATTTATTAATCCAAGAGGGGTAATAACAACTGTCGATAAAGAAGAGTTAATAAAGATCGGAAACAGAACAGGTACACAATTTAAAATTGCGTGAGATTTGCGTGTAATTGAGAGGAATAAAATGAATAGATTACAACCTGACTCGTGGGTAGACATTAAGTTTATCATGCAAGATACCGGATTCGGTAAAACATTTATTTATGACAGAATTAAAGATGGGCTGTTACCTAAAGCAAAACTTATTCATGGAAGAGCACGCTGGTTATACGCTGATCATCTTGAATTTAAAAGAAAATTGATGTCGGATGGAAATGGGTAAAATATTGGGTAAAAAATTTTATCCATTAATATTTATTAATAAAAATCAATTAATTAAATTATCAATATGATGTTTGCAGGGGACGCCATTAATAAATTGATAACCATTTGTTTTAATCAACAAAAAGTTATCGTTGCTATCTCATATATTTCTTATTATTAATTACCATTCCTACCCTACTTTGCGTAAATATATCATCCCGATGATTTGCAACTCACTTAATATCACTGAACATACGTTAAGCCTACTTGTATAATTAATATACTTTTATTTCGTACTAAAAATAACAAGGAGGTGTTATGCGTTTAGTATATGTCATTGAAAATATCATAAAAAAGTATCATGATCGCCCTGCTATTGGCGAGCGTGTGAAGCGTTGTATAAAAGACGCTAAATCCAAGCGCATTGTTTGCCAATTAACAGCAAAATATCAAACAATCACTTATCAACAATTATGGAGTAGAGCTGAAAGTATTGCTAATGAATGGTATCAGCACGACCAATACCCACTAAAAGCCAGTGATAAAGTGGCTATCCTATCCTTTATTCATAGTGACTATATTGCTATTAATCTCGCCTGTGTACAAATTAATGCAATTATAGTTCCACTACAAACTAATTTATCAATTAAAGAATTAACCCTTATTTTACAAGAAATAGAACCACGAATAATCGCAGCCAGCATAGAATACTTACCTATAGCAGTAGAATTAGCCAAAAATAATAACTCAATAAAACGAATCATTGTTTTCGATTATGACCCTTCCCATGACAATGCAGAAAAACTAGAACAATTACAAAATCAATTAATTATCAAAATCGAAGAATTACCCAATATTATCCGTTTAGGTAGCCAGTTACCGAAAGTACCTTATCCTGAGAATAGTGATGATACATCTTCGATATCGATGATAATTTATACCTCAGGTAGTACTGGTGCGCCCAAAGGCGCTATTTATACAGAAAAATTTGTATCAAATATGTGGGACGCTAGCCTATTTGCCAATAATACTAATAAAGAAAATAGGACTGTCCTATATCTACCGATATGTCATGGTTTAGCAAGCCAACAACTTTACAATCAGTTAGCTAAAGGTGTTACTTGTTATCTGGTCGCTAAAAGTAACTTATCCACGCTATTTGAAGATATTACCTTAGTAAAGCCAACTGAGCTTTTATTAATACCCAGGGTAGCTGAAATGATATTACAACTATATCAAAGTGAATTAGAAGGGAGAAAAAAAACTATCCATGATCCACTGCTTGATAGCAAGCTTAAAAAAGAGATACGTATCAATATTTTTGGCGGTAGAGTTACACAAATATTTTATAGTTCTGCACCATTAACTAACAAGTTAACTGATTTTATTGAATCGCTGTTTGAAGTGAAATTACTAAATATGTACGGTAGCACCGAAACATTGGCTATTTGTATTAATAATAAGATATTAAAACCACCGGTTGAGGATTATAAACTTATTGATGTTCCTGTACTAGGTTATTATTCAACCGATAAACCTTATCCACGAGGTGAATTATTACTTAAAACAGCCACCATTATTCCAGGTTATTACAAACATCCTGAATTATATAGCCAACTTTTTGATGAACAAGGCTATTATATGACTGGAGATATCGTCAAAGAGACAGCAAAAGATCATTTAGTCGTTATAGAAAGAAAAAAAAATGTAATTAAACTTTCTCAAGGTGAGTTTATCACTACAACAATGCTTGAAACTTTATTGAAAGATAGCCCTTTG
Source organism: Arsenophonus nasoniae DSM 15247 (assembly GCF_000429565.1). GTDB lineage: Bacteria > Pseudomonadota > Gammaproteobacteria > Enterobacterales > Enterobacteriaceae > Arsenophonus > Arsenophonus nasoniae. Next base: position 11,227 of record NZ_AUCC01000070.1, on the reverse strand, counting down.
ATAAAGGATATTTTTATTTATGGCAATAGTGAGTGGTCTTATTTATTAGCTGTTATTATTCCTATACCAGAATTATTATATCGCTATAATAAACAACAGCGCGAAATCAAACGATTAATTCACCAATCACTCGAAAAAATTGCTAAGGACTCCGGTTTAAAACCCTATGAAGTGCCACGTGATTTCTTAATCGATACAGAACCGTTCAGTCAGAAAAATGGCTTATTATCGGAACTAGGAAAACCATTAAAGCAAAAAATTGAAGCTCATTATATTGATGATTTGAATAAATTATATCAAGAAATCTGCAATTATGACTTCTCAAAATTTTCACAACAGATCAATAAAGAAAATATATTAGAAACAGTAATAAAATTAACTCAATATCTAGTCGGCTCTCCTGGTATGGTTATTAATTCAGCAGCAACTTTTTGCCAATTTGGCGGCGATTCTTTATCTACATTACAATTTTCATTAGAATTAGAAAAAATTTGGGGGGTTATGATCCCAGTCGATATGATTGCCAATCCAACTTGTACACTGGATGATATTGCTGATTATATAAAATCAAATCAACATATAATAAATTCATGCCCAACTTTTGCTACCATACATGGTATAGATAAAAAGAAAATTTATGCCAGTCAATTAGCTTTAGATAAATTTATCGATCCCGAAATTTTTCAACAAATAAAAAATTCTTCACGATCCTTATCGAGCTTTCATAACGTACTATTGACTGGAGCGAATGGCTATCTAGGAAAATTTCTTTGTTTAGCGCTACTGGAAGAATTAAATAAAACTGATGGTAAATTAATATGTGTGATACGCGAAAAAGATAATGAAAGTGCCAAACAACGTTTAATGAATACTTTTAGTCCACACAACGACCAGCTAGCGCTTAAATTTAAGCAGCTTGCCGATAAACATCTAACGGTATATGCGGGCGACTTAACTAAGCCAAAATTAGGACTTGATGAAAAAACATGGCATTATTTATCGCAGAATATTGATCATATTTTTCATGCTGGCGCTTTAGTTAATCATATACTTCCCTATCAACACCTTTTCGAAACAAATGTGCTAGGCACAGCCGAATTAATTAAATTAGCGCTCGTCAATCACTTAAAACCTTTCATTTTCATTTCCAGCATTATCGTTGCGATACCTTCTGATAATACTAAACCATTAAACGAAGATGCTAATATATGTGAAGCAATACCTTATCAAGAAATTAATAACCAATACGCGAATGGCTATGCTATTAGTAAATGGGCGAGTGAAATTTTGCTCTATGAGGCATATAACCGTTTTAAATTACCTGTTACCATTTTTCGCCCTAGTATGATACTGGCGCATCGCCTATATGATACTGAGTTTAATATTACTGATGTATTTACTCGATTATTATTAAGTATCATTAATACTAAAATTGCGCCAAAATCTTTTTATCAATCAAATAGTAATCTATCCCCTCATTATAATGGATTAGCGGTTGATTTTGTCGTTTCATCAATAATCAAATTATCAAAAAATAATCACAATCAGCGACTTACTTTCAATATGGTTAATCCACAAAATGATAAAGTTTCTCTTGACACGATTATTGATTGGTTAATTAATTCAGGTATTAATATAAAAAAATCGATGATTATGAAGAATGGTATCAACAATTTAAATTGGCCCCATGGAAAAATTACCTAATAATTTAAAACAGTATTCTATGTTACCTGTTATTAGCCAATTAAAGCAGCCGCAAAAATTAACCAGCAATTTTTGGCTTCTGCCTAATAAGTTCTCTTCTGCTGTTGAAGATACAATACCAGCGATTACACCATCTTTAATTAATAAATATATCGCTGACTTTAAAGCGCTAAATTTATTAATTTAGAATAACTTAATTAATTTTTAACAAATTTATTAAATATGATTCTTAATTATGATTTCTGATTTAATAGCTAGCAGTAAATAATATAGCACCATATATTATGATGGTGCTTTATTGTAATAATTTAGTTGAAGATAAAATAGCCTAATGAAATTTAACGACCCGCTTTTAATCGTTGAAAATAACTTTCATATAAAATATTAGCATTGCCCACATCATTCTGCCATTCTCCTCTTTTTAAGGTTTCTTCATCAGGATAGAGGGTTTTATCTGCCACAAGTTCTGCTGGTAATAATTGCTTGGCGGCTAAATTAGGCGTTGGATAACCAATTTGTTGCGCTACTTGAGCCGCAATATCAGGTCGCAGCAAAAAATTAATTAACTTAAGCGCACCTTCAACATTTTTCGCATTGGCAGGGATCGCTAAACTATCCATCCAAAAAATCCCCCCTTCTTTTGGCCAAATAAATTGTATCGGAGCTCCTGATTGGCGCACGACATAGGCAGAACCATTCCATAGCATACCCACATCGACTTCACCTTGTATAAAAGGATTAGCCGGATTATCAGAGTTAAACGCCATGACATTTGGCATTAATTTTTTTAACTCTTCATAGGCTGTTTTGATTAACATCGGATCGGTTGTATTGCCTGAGTAACCTAGCTTAAGTAGCGCCATTTGAAACACTTCCCGTGCATCATCAGTTAATAACAGCCCATTTTTATATTCAGGTCTCCATAAATCTGCCCAAGAGGTAATGGTTTTAGGATCAATAACCTCACTATTGATACCAATACCTGTCGCTCCCCAAATATAAGGTATTGAATAATCATTTTTAGGATCAAAGGATTTATGTAATAAATTTGGATCCAGGTTTTTAAATTGATTCAATTTACTTTTATCAATTTTTTGTAGCATGCCTTCCTTACTCATTTTCGCCACAAAATAGGTTGAAGGTACCACTAAATCATAAGCACCTTCAGTATAAGTTTTGAGTTTGGTGTACATACTTTCATTAGATTCATAAGTCGAATAAATGACCTTGATACCCGTTTCTTTAGTAAACTGATTAAGTAGCCCAGGAGGAACATATTCTGACCAATTATAAAAATAGACTACCTTATTATCATCAGCTGCTATCGCGGAGCCAATACTCGCGGCTATAATCCCTGCTGCAAGCCATAAGGAGCACTTTTTCATAGAGTGTTTCCTTCATAAAAACATATAGTGAGTGAAAACCCATAGACTTTTTTGTCTAGGTAAAAAAGTTATTATATGGGCACCTGTAATGGGGTAAAGCTTATAAATGCCATTTAGTGACGAATTTTACTAGAAAAAACTATTTCGAGTTTTTTAATAAAATAAAAAACAAATAATCGTCGCTAACCGAAATACACTAATTAACATCCTGGTAATATGCCAATACTTGGGATCCATCACATTTAATTCTGACACTAGTTTAATTTATATTTTTTATCGATTTTATTTTTAACATCCATTGACTCAACAGCACAAGTATTAATGAAAATAATAATAAAACCGTCGCTAGCGCATTAACTTCTGGTGAGATCCCTATTTTTACCATTGAATAAATTTTCAGAGGCAATATTTCATAAGCCGGTCCAGTAACAAAAGAAGACACAACCACATCATCCATTGAAAGAGTAAAACTTAATAACCAACCTGAAATGACAGCAGGCAAGGCTAATGGTAAAATAATTTGCCGTAAAATAGTTAATTCACTCGCACCTAAGTCTCGCGCAGCTTCTAACATTTTCACATCAAAATCCTTCAATCGCGCATAAACCGTAATAACGACAAACGGTAAACAAAAGGTAATATGAGAGAAGAGTAAAGACCAAAAACCTAAAGAAATTCCTAATAACATAAAGACTAATAGTAATGAGATTGCCATCACAATATCAGGAGACATCATGACAACAAATAACATACCACTAACAAATGATTTCCCTCTGAATTGGTAACGAAATAAAGCCACCGCTGCTAATGAACCAATCAAAGTAGTACAACTAGCTGAAATCATCGCTATCGTTAATGAATGACCTGCCGCCTGTAACAAACTATCATTATTCCACAACATGTCATACCATTCGATGGTCAACCCTTGCCACACATTACCAAAGCGTGAGGCATTAAATGAATTGACAATCAAAATAATAATTGGAATATATAAATAGGCATAAATGATGGTGAGAAATCCACTCCGTAAAAAACGTCCAATCATACCAAATCCACCTTTTTATTCAGCAAATTTGCAGCACGATAATAAACATAGAGTAGTAGGCCCATAGCAATAGTTAATACTATACTGGTCGCTGCGCCAAAAGGCCAATCGCGCAAATTAAGAAATTGGCTCTTGATAACGTTACCGATTAATAAATTTTTTGCCCCACCCATTAAATCCGCTACATAAAACAATCCCATTGCTGGTAATAGCACTAATAAGCATCCCGCTATTATACCTGGCATAGTTAGTGGCACTATAATACGTAAAAAAGTTTGAAATTTGTTAGCACCAAGATCCCGTGCAGCCTCAAGACAAGATTTATCCAATTTTTCAATACTGGAATAAAGTGGCATCACCATAAATGGCAACAAAATATAAACTAATCCCATAATGACGGCTTCTTGCGTATACATGATGCGAATAGGTTTATCTATCAACCCAATCCACAGCAAAAAATCATTCAAATAGCCACGGGTACTCAAAAAAATCTTTAACCCATAAATACGAATAAGTGAATTAGTCCAAAATGGCACAATCAATAAAAATAACATTAATGGCTGCAATTTGGGTGGTAATCGCGTCAGAAGAAATGCAAATGGATAGCCAATCAATAAACAACACAAAGTAGCAATAATTGCCATATTTAGTGAGTGAAACATCACCTCTACATATAAGGGATCGAATAGCCGGGTATAATTATCGAGGGTAAAAACCATATCGACTAGATTTGCATCATCACGGGTCAAAAAACTAGTAATAATGATCATCAAATTGGGTAAGAAGGCAAACAAAAGCAACCAGGAAACCAATCCGATAACGATAACATTTTGAAAAAATTTACGATTATTCTTCATCGAGAAGTACGACCTCCCAACTTTCTACCCATGTCACAGCAATTTTTTGTGCTAACGAGTGGTCTACATCCGGATCATCTTCATTGAAAAATTCACTGACCATCACCCGCTTACCGTTGTTCATTTCGACTTCGGTATCAAGCATCATACCCTTATAGTTGCGTTCACGGACATGTCCAATAAGTCCAGCAGGCTGCTGTTCATCATCGATCTCTTTAACGCGTAAATCCTCTGGTCGCAATAAAACTTTTAATGGCTGACCTTCCGATACAGCAAGCTTGGTGTAAATATCACACTCATAGCCTTCAACATTAGCTCGAATACGCTGCGCATCAATACGGTGTAATGCTATCGCATCAAAAATATTAATTTCGCCGATAAACCGGGCGACAAATAAATTCTTTGGCTCTTCATATATTTCACGGGGCGACGCATCTTGTTCAATATGCCCATCTCGCATAACTAAGATACGATCAGACATGGCGAGCGCTTCTTCTTGATCGTGGGTGACATAAATAAAAGTGATCCCTAACTGACGTTGCAAGGCTTTTAATTCACTTTGCATCTTTTTACGTAAGTTATAATCTAGCGCCGATAAGGACTCGTCTAATAAAAGAACTTTAGGTTTATTGATAACTGCACGTGCAATTGCCACTCTTTGCTGCTGTCCACCCGATAACTGATGGGGATATCGCTGGGCAAAGTCTTCTAACTGCACCATACGTAGCACTTCTTCTACTCTCGGTTTGATCTCTTGAAAAGATTTTTTCTGCATACGTAAACCAAATGCAACATTATCAAATACCGACATATGGGGGAATAAAGCATAACTTTGAAAAACAGTGTTTACATGACGCTGTTCAGCCGGAATATCGGTAATATCCTGACCTTCAAGAAAAATATGCCCATTATCAACATGCTCTAATCCAGCAATTAACCGCAAAATAGTCGTTTTACCACATCCTGACGGACCTAATATGGTAAGAAATTGACCATCATTAATCGTAAGATTAAACTGTGAAATAATATTTTTGCCATCGAAACCTTTAGTTAAGGATTTTAATTCGATCAGTGGTGTAAGAGAGGTTGTCTCAGTCATTTAAAGTATCACTCTATCCCTTATAGTAATGCAGATAGAACCGCAACAGGAAAAAGACTGTATTAGCTAATCAGGAAGACTCCCAGCAATAGCCAAAACCAGTTGCGCCAATAGATTGAATAAAGAGAGAATGATAAACGTAGCAACAGAAAATTAAAAGCAATATCATCATAAAAATGACAACATTAATCTTAATATATTAAATTAAACTTAAGTCTAAATAGTTAGCAGTCGAAAATAAATCTAATATTTCTATCTATTGCTTGCCATTGATTAACGCAAAATATGATAAAGTGAACTTGCTATTTTTATTAAAAATTTGCATAAATTATAGCTAATAAGAATAATTTATAAAAACTCAATTTATACTATTAAGCAATTAAAACAATAAGTTAAATTTAACAAATTTGCTCGTGATTATTTATTCGACTGGCTTTTTTATTTAACTAGAATGAAAAATACGCAAAAATCGCTGGTACCAGCAATGGGGGGTAGGATGTACTAGCGCATTCAAGGCGCGAGAATAGTCCATAACTAATCCCGGCGTCCAGGCCATGGATATCGCTCGCTGGCGAATTTGCGATGCAACCCATAATTCCGGCGCCAGCAATAATTTTACCAGCGTTAAAAAATTATTGCTTTTATCAGCCAGTACCCCCTCTAACGCAGCTTCTAGCGCATATGCCACACTACTTGAGCAATTGCGATAAGTTAGATTATAAAGCGCTATTTGCCGATATTTTTGCCAAAAAATTGCCAAAGTAACCGCGTTATAATGATAAAAATGGATCTGAAAATCAGATCGACACCACTGTGAAACTTCAGAGTCATAGTCAGGCTGAAATTCACCTGCAACATTATTTTCTGCGGTAGCTTTTAATTTATTTAAAAATTCAGAAGGAGAACGATCGATATCATCGATTGGATATAAGCTAATATAAATCTGATTTCTGATTTCCAATGCAGCATGCCCGGTAGAAATAATACCATTACGGTCAACAGCTGCAATGTAACGATTAATTACTGGGCGCGGTCTGGGCGGTAAATCAGCCGAGCCTTCTGGCGTCCAAATATGCACAGTAAGCGGTGAAGTGTGAGACAAATTGTTACTCGTTTGCTGCTCTTCAGTTAGTGGCATGACAACATCTATTTTAATTTCTTGCTGCTCAAATTCTCTTTGTGATAATGCGCTATCAGCCATTAAAGTAAATATCGTTTGTCCATGTCGAATAACCCGTAATTTACTGGAAAAACGGATGGCAGAGATTCCACTATGTATCAATAACGCAGCCAAAACGATTGGAAATGTCGATTGGTAACTAAGGGGGTAAGGAAATAAGATTATCATAGCAAAGAATAAATAAAATCCACCTAGCCAAATAGTACGTTTCCATAGGCGATGACGAACCACTAATGCGGACACGATACTAAATATAGCAAGTAATAAATAATTAAAGCCTAACACTATTGATAAGATTAAATGACTATAATTATCATCAATTAAAAGAGAAACTGATACCAGAAAAAATAATCCTCCTTTAAGAAAAAGGATAAATTTTTGGCTACCGATGCCAGTATTGGCGACACTCAGAGTAATTAAACTCTCAATTAATGTGAATATGCTTATCCAGACCACCGGAATATAACGTGTTTGTCCTAATTCATCACACAATATCACTAAGCCCAATAAAGCCCACCAATTAGCAACCAAATCGCCTGCTGGTGCATAAATTTTTTACCTAAAAGTAAACAAGCAATTTGCAACATAAACAATCCGTTATAAATCTACCTTTGATTTTGAAAGAATTTCCCATTCACCTAATAGCATTGGATTAATTTTATCAGCAATAGTGATTAATATTCGATCACGCACGTTAAGCCATTCACCATCTAACCCCTTTAATTGAAAGTTGACCGGCATACCATGATGGGAGCTTACTAATGACCAGTGCTCTTTTAACATTTCATGGGCAGAAATTTCAATCGCTTGTAATATATGGTGAATATCACTTTTCACCGGTAACGATGTGATTAATTTAATTTGCGGATCAAATTTTATTTTGTCTTCTTGAATAAATAATTGGTAACGAATAAGGGATTTTGATGCACGTTTACTCGTTCTTTCTACTTGAGATGCTGCAAGCAGTGAAAGTAGCAACATAAAAATGGCAATAACGGACAGGTAAGTTTGAGCAAGTAATAGAGGTTCTTCTCTTAATAAGCCAGGTAAAAAGAAAGGTCCATAGCCCTGTTCGCTATAGAAAATAACAATGGTTCCCAACACTAATAATCCAATTCCTCGACCAAAATCTTGTAGAAATAGGATCAAAAGAATAATGAAAATAATGGGTATGCAAGCCAATATAATATTTAATGCTGAGCCATAATGATAGTTAATATAACTTTTCAGTCCAGTTATCTGATCAGAAAAAATTAACCAGCTACTGATTGCCAACATCATTAACCAACATAATGTTAATAATATTTTTTTTATACTGTTAAGCTGCTTTAATGACTGTGGTTGCACTAAACCTAATAACATCGCGACAGCAAAATAGATACCTGACATATCAGCCAGCCAACTGGTAAGAAAATCATCTAAAATAATCTTCTCATCAAGAGAGTCCAACAACAGCACACTCAACCAATTATCAATAGCACATATTACGGCTGAAATTATAATCCAAGTTATAATGGTATTTAATGGCGATTGATATTGCGCTAAATATCTTACAATAGAGGCAATTAATAACGGAGAAATAAGTAAACTAACCGCACTAACCATACTCATCATAGAAGAGGCAACATCAAATGGTTCCGGTTCCAGATACCAATTGACCAAACTAAATAAAAACAAAAAAGCCGGCTAGGCACGTATTGGTGATAATAAAAATGCCATAATACTTACGCCAGCAGGAAACCACACCACAACTAGCGATTCATCATACGGTACTTGTACTTCCTTAGAAATAACAGCCGAAATAAAATAAATTAATGTCCAACTTAGGAATGTAAACCACCTAATATGACTGGAAACTTTCACCAGTCCTATCATCAACGCTTCTCCTTTATATTTTGCTAATAAAACCTTTAACTATCAATAAAGAGTGTTTACTGGCAAAATAAACTGTATTTAAATTTCAAGCACTGAAATAATTATATATTAAACAAGTAGCAGAACTAAAAATTATTAATATTAAATTAGATTATTACTTTTTTTACAACAAACAAATGCAGTTGCCGGACGTTTAAAATATATCTTTCACTATTAAAACTAGCCTAATTAAGCATTATTTTATTTAGCAATATTAATAAGGGGCTTGGTTAAGCATAGATTAACAACAACCATCAAATTATTTACTCAATAGCCAATAAATCAGCGTTTTAGCTGTTTAACACTAATTTAATTAAATTTGCTAAAAAATAAACAATAAGTAAGTTTTAATTTTAAGCCTAAAACTAATAATTTTTAGCTAATATTATCCCGCATTGTAAAACTTTTGCAATATTATATGCACAATGCTGTAGATTTAATTCTCCCTGCTCTAAAGCTGCTTGCTGTGATAACACGCGGGGTAAAATACTAAATACGGCATTGACCCCTTGCTGATAAACAGCTGCAATGTTTTTTCCTTGGATACCCACTATGGCGATAACGGGGATACCATATTGAGCCGCAAGCTTAGCAATACCGATTAGCGCTTTTCCATTTAATGTTTGTCCATCCATACTTCCTTCACCTACTATAACTAAATCGGTTGTAGCTAATTCATCTTTAAAGTGCATAGCCTGACAAACTGTTTCAATTCCAGAGCACAATGTTGCATTGAGAAAAGCCAATGCAGCGACAGAAATTCCACCGCCTGCGCCAGAACCTGGCAGATATCGATAATCAGTGCCAGTCATGGATTGAATAATATCGGCGTAATGAAGTAAACCCTGTTCTAGATGGGTAACCATTTCGTCAGTAGCCCCTTTTTGAGGAGCAAATGTTTTTGCCGCACCGTGTTGACCAATTAACGGATTATTAACATCGCAGACTATTTCAATCTGACACTGTTGTAATCTGCTATCTAAAGTTGATAGCTCTATCCGTTCTAGTTCAGCCATTTCTTTAGCAACAAATTCTAATAAATGACCATCCTTACGATAAAAACTGGCGCCCAGCGCCTGCATCATACCAATACCGCCATCCACCGTAGCACTTCCTCCGATGGCTAAAATGATCTTTTTAACGCCGTGATCAAGCGCGGCAAGCATTAATTGACCAGTACCAAAACTGGTTGTTAATAAAGGATTACGCTGGTCTAAAGGAACTTGCATTAAGCCACTCGCTGCCGCCATTTCTATCACAGCAGTATCACCATTATCCAGTAAGCCATAATAAGCTTTCACCAGGGTTTTTAAAGGCCCTGCTACGGCCAACTCAATACGTTGTCCCCCTTTAGCCGCAACTAAAGCGTCAACTGTGCCTTCTCCTCCATCAGCCATCGGAAAACATAAATATTTAGCTGCTGGAAAAACGGCCATGAAGCCAGCTTCGATAGCTCGTGCAGCCTGCTTGGCGGTCAAACTTTCTTTAAATGAATCCGGGGCAATAATTATTTTCATTTTCACTACCATAAAAAAATAAATAACATCACTTGCCATTAGGGATCGTTATGCTTGAGAGCCATTTCATTTATTTGATGATAAAATAAATCTTTGTTTAAAAATAATATTAATAATCAATGAACTAATTAATATTATGGTAATTAAAGTTATTTTTATATACACAGTTATGTACAAATTAATTTTTCACCCCCGTGTGCTATCTTTACCATTATGCTTAGAGCAAAACCGCTATCTCACACAAAGCCACTTACACGCAACTAACAGTTAATGGTTAACAACTTCCACCAATGCTGCTAATAGGATGCCCCTGTGATGGGGCTATTTGGTTTGCGCGTGTTGCTGATTCCAGATTGAATCAACGGGCATTTCTACCCTCACATCTAGCCATGTTGATGGTGGAATATCACACGGCTCACCATCGATATAATAAGTTGGTTTTCCATCAATAATTTCTTTAATCCGCCAGTTCTGAAAATCTTCTGGTAAATGCGAGTGTTGGCGATGAAATGTTTGAATCTCGATG